>CBIHPJ010000437.1:0-7675 GCA_966211295.1 uncultured Myxococcales bacterium
CCCTGACCGCCCGCGCGCATCTCGCTGATGATTCGACTGAAGCCCGACACCTGATCATTGCCGAGCCCCGCGACCGCCGCTCGCAGCCCGGAGTGACTTCGCGGGAGCGGGTTGCCGTGCGCACCGAGGAGCAGCAGCCGCGAGCCTTCATCGGTGAGCCCGCTCAAGGAAGTCATCAGCGGCGCGGTATCGACCACCATCGCCACCACGCCCAGGGTGGCGCCGTCCTCGTCGTAGATGTTGGTGGCGAAGACCCGAAGCCAACCCGAGGGGTCGGCCTCCAGCGCTTTCGAAGTCGCGATCTGGCGGCCAGCGCCCGAGACCGCCAGCACCGTGGAGCGCAGCTCTTCGGGCGAGGCACCGGCGACTGCGTCGAAGCGAGGGTCGGGGAGCGTGAAGAACTCCTGACCATCCGATCCATAGACGGCGATGGTCTTGTACTTTCCCACGGCGGAGATCAGCGCTTCGAGCTCGGCCCTGTGGTTCGACAGAGGCGCGCCGTTGCCCAGGAGCTCGGCTGCGAACCGCACGTCCTCCTCGACGTCCTCCATGTTCGCGCGCACGCCCTCCGCGGCGCGTTCGAGCTGCACGTGCCGCTCGCGCGTGAACTGCTCGATCAAGGCGGCACGATCGCGTTGCACCAGTTGAGTGAGCACGGTGAGAGCCGTGGCCAGCGCGCCCGCGAGCAGCAGCGTGAGGAAGAGGGCGGGCACGATTCTTCGCATGCTCACGTTCGCCCTAACCTTCCGAGGCCGCGTGCGTCGAGAGGGTCACCTCTCCGAAGAGGATCGCACTCGACGCGCGTCAGAGTCATCTGCCGGTGCGTGCTCGTGCCTTTGCTGGCGATTGAAAGGGACGCATTTCGCAACGGAGGTGACGCATTTCGCCCGTGGTGGGTGGCGAAAGACGGCAGCACCTCAACGAGTCGAAACGCTGTGCCTGTAAGCGCGCGCAACGTTCACGCGATCTGCACGTTCGTGGCCGCTTTCTGCGTGGAGGCTGATGTCGGCATCGCGCGCGTTTTCTCGTGCGAGCAGAAGCGAGGAGCGGAACGAGCAGCGTCGGGGCCGCGGAATGTCGCTTGCTGAGGCGGAGCGGTCCATGCCGAAGCGCTCGCATCCACTTGTCCGCCAGCCTCTCCACTCGCTCAGCCGCCGCGGCTTCACCCTCGCTGAGTTGCTGGTTGGGCTCGCGGTCACCAGCATCGTGATGACCGCGGTGGTCGCGATCTTCGTCGGCGTGCAGCGCAGCTACCAGGCCGAGACCGAGGTGAAATACATCACCGAGAACGGGCGCGGCGCGCTGCAGTTCCTCGAGCGCACGCTCCCGCTCGCCGGCTACGGCATCGACCCGCGCGTGGCCTTCGACTTCACCAACCAGGCGAGCCGGGACAACCAGAGCATCACCGGCATGACCTTCACGCCTGCGCAACCGGCGATGTCGCCGGCGGGCCCGGCGGTGATCGGCGACGAGCTCGCCTTCCGCTTTCGCGATCCTGCCTTCCTGCGCGCGGGGCGCCTCAACTCGAGCAACACCACCGTGACGTTGGACGAGGCGCTCGGGGTCGCGCTCCCGGTGAAGAAGCTCTTGATGGTCGGCTGCAGGGGCGGCGTGGACTACGCGATGGTGCGCGTCGCCACGGCCGCCGCCGCGACCGCCACCTCGATCTCGGTCACCAACGCGGCCGCCCCCTTCGTGGCGAGCGCGGCCAACTGTCTCACCGGAACCGGCTCCAACTCTCCGTGGGTGTTCATCGTGCAGGAGCACCGGCTGCGCATCGTGAACCTCGGCGGGAGGCCGTGGCTGGTGTCGTTTCGCAACCTCGAAGACGGCGTGACGACGTTGAGCGCTGACAACTACGATCCCATCGCGCCCGACGTGGAGAGCTTTCAGGTGGCGTTCGGCATGAATCGCGCCCGCCCCTCGCTCACCTGCTGCACCGCGGCCGTGGACACGGGAGGCAACACCAACCACATCGTGGGCGACGCGATCGGCGAGTCGTTCTTCGCGCAGCCTGCGAACGTACTCACCAGCTTGCCCAACTACCGCACGGGCTACGACAAGCCCGAGCGGTTCCAAGCGCGCCCGGCGAACATTCGCAGCGTGCACATCGCGTTCGTGGTGCGCTCGTCACGCACCAACCCGCAGCAGGGCAAGACGGAGCTGCGCACCGACGACCTCTTCAACTACGACGCGCCCGCGCCGACGAGCGACGGCTTCAAGCGCTCGCTGTTTCACACCGCGATCATGACGCCGAACCTGATCTCGCGCAGTGGCTTCGGACCCGCGCTCCGCACCAGCGCCCCCACCGATTTGAACTCGTGGGGCGGGTGAAGCTGGACCGGCCTTCAGAAAACGAAAAGCCCGGCTTCGTGGATTTCTCCAGCGAAGCCGGGCCTTTCACACCAGTCGGGGAGACAGGATTTGAACCTGCGACCCCTTGGTCCCGAACCAAGTGCTCTACCAGGCTGAGCCACTCCCCGGTGTCCGACGGCGGCCAAGTACCGGATGCCCCTATCGGTGTCAACGCAACATCCCAGCAGACTGATCGGAAGCTTCGGACCTGACGCGCGGTCTGACCGCACCACAGATGTTGGGCTGACCTCGCCCTCCTCAACGGATCCAGCCACCTCCGGCGGCGCGCGGGTTGCTCAGGGGACTGCGCATGTGTGAACCCAAGCTGAAGATCCTGATCTCCGACGATGAGCCGTTGATCGTCTCTGCCCTTTCCCGTGCTGCGCGCCATGCCGGCTTCGAGCCCATCGGCGACACCACCTCGGAGGTGGTCGGCCTCGCCCGCGAGCACCACCCCGACGTCATCCTCCTCGACCTGCACCAGCACGTGGACGGGCGCGACCTCCTCTCTCAGCTCAAGCGCGACCCTCAGACCCGCGACGTGAAGGTGATCGTGCTGTCCGGCGTGGAGGACCAGTTCATTCGCCACACCTGTCTCGAGCTCGGCGCCGAGGACTACACGGTGAAGCCGTTCGGGCCGATCTTCCTGAACCGCGTCGCTCGGATCGCCGAGCGGCACACCGAGGGCTAACCGGTTCGTTCGCGCTCGCGTTCGTCCGGCTCGTCTTTGAACGACGAGGGCAAGAGGTCGAACGGGAGCACCTTCGCCAGCGCCAGCAGCAACAGCACCCCGCCCGGCGCAGCGAAGATCGCCAGCGCGGGCACCGCCTTCGCGACGTCGATCAACTGCTCGCGCATCGCGGCCTTTTCTTCCCGCGTCAGCTTCTGTCCCCGCGCCGCGCGCGCCAGCAGCCGCGAGAGCTCTCCCGTCTCACGGATCTCCTTGAGCAGCGCGCGGTAGTTCTTCCGCACCGAGGTCGACATCTCGTCGACCCATTGCTCGCCCATCACCTCGGCACCGCCGGACAGGCTGAACACGTCCACCACGGTGCGGTGCTTCGAATAGAACTCCGCGACTTCGAGCTCGAGCGCGCGGATCGACTCCTGGGTGAAGCCGAGCTGCGCGCCCAGCGAACGAGTCCACTCCACCTCGCGCGGGCTGCGCCGGCCGTCGACCAATGAGGCCAGCAGCGTCTGCTCGAGAATGAAGCGCCGCATGTCTCGGCTGCGCAGCCCCGCGGTCAGTCGCTTGTGCGGCACCGCCTTCTCGAACGCCTTGCGCGCGAAGTCGCGGGTGTCGTCGGCGAGCGGCTCGGGCAACTTCAGATCGTCGATCTGGCGGAGAATCGCCCGGCGCGCAGGGAAACCCGGCTTGCGCTCTGCGCTCACCAGGCCGACGAGCACTTCCACCAGACGCGCCTTCTGCTGCGCGGCAAACGCGAGCCGGCGCTCCACCGCCTCGCGCGGGAAGTTGCTCTGCGAGAAGTACGCGATGGCCACGCGACCGAAGAGGTTCGCGTCTGCGTAGACCGCGCCGTTGTGCAGCACGAGGCCGTAGTACGGGTCCGCGCCGAGCGAGACCGCGCGCTCTTCCATCGCCTCTTCCACCCGGCGCCAGAGCTTCTGCGGCAACGGCCACTGCCTGGTGGCGCGCTCGATGCGCTTCTGAATCTCCTGCGCGTCGTCCACGCGGTCGCTCAGCGAGGCGAAGAGCAGCAACAGTTGCTCCGCGCGGGGCGCAGGCCCGGCCTCCACCAGCGTCGCCACGTCGAGCGCGATGCGCGTGAAGGTGCGAATCACCGCGAGGAAGAGCTGCTCTTCGGCAGCGAGGCTCTGCTCTCCCGCGGCCGGAGCGTTCGGCGTGCCGAACAGCAGACCTGACTCACGCAAGATGCCGCGAAGGTATCGACGCGCGCGGCCCACTCCAGGCGGCAACACCGAGGCGTCGCGGAAGGACTGACTCGAAGCGTCCGCGCGGTACTTCGCCACTCCGTCGCGGATCAGTTGCTCCAGCCAGCCCTGCTTGCCCAACGACATGACGGCCCTGCGCGTAACAGGCGCAGGGCTTCACAGGCAACCGGCTCAGGGTGCCGGGATGGTCACGGCGGTCGGGCTGCGCTTCATCGCAGCCAGCATGGGCGTTTCATCGAACCACTGGGCGATGGCGAGCTCGGCTTCGACCTCGAGGTCGGTGAAGACCAGGCTGACCTGGGTTCCCTTAGCCAGCCCGCGACGGGCGACCACGACGGCGCTCGCGGAGATGGGTCCGGCGTAGGTCGGGATGGTGAAGAGGAGCTCGACCGAGTCACCCAGCGGAGGGGCCGTCGTCACGAACGAGGCGCCGCCGATGGAGAGATCGCCCATGCAGGATCTGCTCTTTCGACCGGGTTCGCGGACATCGAGGGCGATCTCACGGCGAGGAGAGTCGCGGCGTTCGTCTCCGCGGCGCTCCTTCTTGCGAGTGAGCGCCTCGGGGACGAGTGCACGGTTGCGACGGTTGGTCGTGCGGCGATCGGTCATCGCTACACCGTGCCACAGGGGTGTGAGGGAGCGAGTTTTTGGCGCTCGCCCCTCACCCGGCCCTCTTTCCAGAGGGCGCTGCTGCCTCGGCACCGCTTCGCGGCGCCGCGAGACGGCTCGCGCTCCCCGCTGGCGCAGGGAGAGGGAGACACACTTACTTCACGGCCTTCACGCGAGGACGCTTCTCCTCGGTCTCTTCCGCGGCCGGGGTCTCGACCGCCGACATCGGAGGCCCGCCCTTCACGCCGAACTTCTCGAGCAGCTGCGCCTCGATCTCACGCGCCACCGCCGGGTGCTCCTTCAAGTATTCCTTGGCGTTCTCACGGCCCTGGCCGATGCGCTCGCCCTTGAAGCCGAACCACGAGCCGCTCTTCTCCACGATGCCGTGCTCGCCGGCGAGGTCGATGAGGTCGCCCTCCTTGCTGATGCCGGTGCCGTACATGATGTCGAACTCCACTTCCTTGAAGGGAGGCGCGACCTTGTTCTTCACCACCTTCACGCGCGTGCGCGAGCCGATCACGTTGTCGCCGTTCTTGATGGCGCCGATGCGGCGGATGTCGAGGCGCTGCGAGGCGTAGAACTTGAGCGCGTTGCCGCCCGTCGTGGTCTCGGGGTTGCCGAACATCACGCCGATCTTCATGCGGATCTGGTTGATGAAGATGAGACAGGTCTGGCTCTTCGCCACCGCGCCGGTCAGCTTGCGGAGCGCCTGGCTCATCAGGCGCGCCTGCACGCCCATGTGCGCGTCGCCCATTTCACCCTCGAGCTCGGCCTTGGGAACGAGCGCCGCCACGGAGTCGATCACCAGCACGTCGATCGCGCCCGAGCGCACCAGCATCTCGGCGATCTCGAGGCCCTGCTCGCCGGTGTCCGGCTGCGAGAGGAGGAGGTCATCGGTACGCACGCCCAGCTTGCGCGCGTAGCCCACGTCCATCGCGTGCTCGGCGTCGATGTAGCCGCACACGCCGCCGCGCTTCTGCGCCTCGGCCACGATGTGCAGACAGAGCGTCGTCTTGCCGGAAGACTCAGGCCCGAAGATCTCGACGATGCGGCCGCGCGGTACGCCGCCGACGCCGAGCGCGATGTCGAGACCAACCGAGCCCGTCGGAATGGTGGAGATGTCCTTCGCCATCGGCTCGTCGTTGCCCAGCCGCATGATCGAGCCCTTCCCGAACTGCCGCTCGACCGCCTGCAACGCCAACTCGATCGCCTTTTCCTTCTCCGTGTTCGCCATTTGGTTCGTCCCCTCTGTGTTTGTTTTTCGAAGACTGCGTCGTGGAAGCCTACTGAACAAGCGTTGCGTATCCCTGTCAACGCTCTTCTAGCGGAGGGGACTGACAAGTGAGCTCAGAAGAGCCGGAGCAGGAACACTTCGGCGATCGCGCCCAGACCAAAAATCCCAAGCAACAACAGCCACTTATTGCGCTGTCGAAGGGCCGCGACGCCCCGAAACCAAGCCAGCTCATCGGGGTGGATCTGAAGCGCCCACGGGTACCCGAGGCGGAGCAGCGTCTCCACCGCGAGCTCGCGCAGCGAAGTGCCATCCGCCGTGCGCAGCTCGTGAAAGACGCCCTCGTCCATCAGCCGCAGCAGGGTCGCCCCGTTCTCCTCGGTGGGCGCGAGCTTTTCGAGCGCGGCGTGGAGCGACTGGACCGCTTCATCGCCTTCGCTCCCCGGCGTGCGGGCGTTGATCGCGAGCAGCTCTAAAGAAGGTGCGGTCGCGCTCTCAGCGCTCTGAGGAAATGGAGCAAGCGAAGGCAGCGCTTCGCCCTGCCCCAGCTGATCTGGTGCCTGCACCCGTTCCATCGTGAAGGGAAGACTACTCTGGGATTTCACGCGGCTCTCGTCACAGTGGATCCCGCCCGCACACACGGGCAGGATTTGCGACCTCTGTGGCCGCGCAGCTTCCCATCGAGCTGAGCAGATCGATCGAGCGCTGCGCTGCTGCGCTGGGAGATCTGACTCGCCTCAAGACCGAAGTCACTTCACTCAAGTCGAGCGGTGACGGACTTGCTCACTTCGCCTCTGCCCTCTTCGAGCTCGAGCTCGCGCGCGAAGGAGACACCGAGAGCCGCGGGCACCTGAGCAAGCTCGCCGAGGTGCTGCTGGTGTTCTGGCGCGACGGCAGCGGTGACGAGCTCTCGCGCCTGCATCCTTCTCTTCAAACTCTCTGGATCTCGGTGGCGCCGATGCTGGTGCAGTTCGAGATGCGCCGCTTCGACGCGTCGCTCGTGTACTGCTGGAAGCACCGCGAGGACACCCGCGAGCTGCTGCGAGCCGTCGAAGACCTCGAGCCCGAGGGGAATCGCCGCGTGGAATTCGCGCGCTGCATCTACCACCTCGAGCTCGTGCGAAAGGGCGTGGAGTCGAGCCGCGCCGCGTTCGCCAAGCGCGCCGGAATCCTCGCGGAGGCGTACCAGGATCAGCAGCTGGCGAATGATCTCATCGGGCACGACGCGGGACTGCTGCACCTGTGGGGCGAGCTGCGGCCGTACCTCGACGAGTTCTTCGAAGGTCTCGAAGAGCAGGCGGCGCGCATGCAGGAGGGCACCAAGAAGGTGAAGATCCCCTCGGTGCCGCCGGTCACGCAGCGCGAGGTGCAGACCGATCCCGAGTTCGCCAGGCCCGCGCTCGGTGATGGACCCGAGGTGCCCTCGTTCCGCTCGTTGGTGAACAAGAACAAGCCGCTCGCTTCGCCGCCCGCGCGCCCCGCTCCGCCCAGGCCGCCGCCTCCTCCTGAGTTGAACACCACGCCGCCTGGGAGCTTCGTGCCCGAGGCCGAAGTGATTCTCGAGGCCGA
>CBIHPJ010000438.1:0-7667 GCA_966211295.1 uncultured Myxococcales bacterium
TCGGCACGTTGGCGTCGCGCGCGCTCGTCGCCGAACTCTTCGGCCAGCAGGTTGAGGCTGACCAGAATCGCGTCGAGCTCGTCCAGCTCCGGGCTGAGCGCGGCTCGGGCCTCGAGGTTGCCGCGCGCGAGCTCGGCGATGAGATCGTGAATGCGCTGAAGCCGCTCGGAGTCGGGCTTCACAGCCGCGACTGCTCCGCCGCTGACGCGGGCACGAAGGTTCGCGCCCACGCGATGGCCTCGTCAGCCGTGGCGAAGAAGCGAATGGGAAATCGCGACGTGTACAGCCGCGTGAAGAAGTTCATCACGGCCCGCATCACCGGCGTGGGTTCGATCAACGCCATCGCGGCGATGACTTCCACGGCCTTCGCGGCAAAGAGCTCCCGAGCCTCGCGACTCGCGTCGCCGCTGCGAGGTGCCCACACCACCATGGGCGCCGCGCGCCCGCCCGTGAGCTCGGCGACGGCGCTCATCCCCAACATGAGCTCGGCAACCTCGACGGTCCCACCGCGATAGGTCTCGTTGAAGACGACACCGCCATCGATCCAGAAGCGCACGAAGCCGGTGTCGATGATGCGCGCATGCGCCGGTGGCGACGGAAGCAGCCTGATGCCAGTCATGTTCCCCCCCCGAGCGACCACGGTAGCTCACCGTCCCGTCGAGTCGATGCCGTTCTGATCGCGAAGCATCCCCCTGGGGGATCAGCTCGACTGGGTCTGGAAGAACCTCGGGCTACTGGTTCGCGGGAGGCTCCCGCTGCCATCCGCCACCGAGCGCCTTGTAGAGCGTGACCGCGGCCACGTGCTGCCGCCTCCAGCTCTCGACCAACTCCAGCTCGGTGCGCAGCGCGTTCTGCTGCGCGAGCAGCACCTCGAGCCAGCTCGCTTTTCCCGCCTGGTACAGCGAGCCGGCCACGTCGATCGCCTCCGCGAGCTGCGCCTGCTGCTGCTTCTTCAGGCTCAGCACGCGCGCGGTGTTCTGGTGATTGGCCACCGAGTTGATCACCTCGACGTAGGCCGACAACACCGTGCGCTGGTAGCCGTACATCGCCTCGCGCTGCAGCGCCTTCGCGCCCTCGAGCTGCGCGTCGATCGCCGAACGATTGAGCAGCGGAGCCACCAGTCCCCCGAGCAAGTTGTAGATGAGCGATTCGGGCAAACGAAACAGGTACGCCGGGTTGAACGCCTGCAGTCCAATCCCGGCGCTCAAGTTGATGTTGGGGAAGAACGCAGCCTGCGCGCTCTTCACGTCGTACTGCGCGGCCTCGAGTTGATGCTCCGCCGCGCGCACGTCGGGACGATTGCGGAGGAGCTCAGCGGGAACACCGACCCCGCCGACCCCCGCGGGCTCGTAGGATTCGAGCCGAGGACGCTCGATGGGCCGGGGAAATCTTCCGAGCAACGTGTTGAGCCGATTCTCCGCCTCGAGCTGCTGCTGCGCGGCGATCACCTCGAGCGACTGCGTCTCGATGAGCTGCGCCTCGAATTGCTGGACGGCGAGCTCAGTCACGCGCCCGACTCCGCGTTGCACTCGCACCGCCTCGAGCGCCTTCTCTTGATGCGCCAGCGTGCGAGTGAGCACTTCGCGCGTGCGATCGAGCGCCTTCAATTCGAACCACGCGGTGGCGATCTCAGCCACCAACGCGGTCGCCACCACGTGCACGCCCTCGACGCTCACCAGTACCTGCGAAGCGGCGGCGTTTCTCTGGTTCCGCAACTTCCCCCACACGTCCGCTTCCCATGAGGCCTGCAGGCTGAGCGCGAAATCTCCGAGGTGCTCGGGCACGCGCTGGTTGGGAAGAATGTCGGTGGTCGCGTTACCCGCACCATCCATCGTGTAGAGGCCGAACTTCCTCACGCCCGCACCCACGCCGACGTCGAGGCGAGGGAAGAGCGCGCCGGTGGTGCGCGTGACGCTCGAGCGCGCCAGCTCCACTCGCTCCGCCGCCATCGCGAGGGATTGGTTCTGCTCGAGCGCTTCGCTCACCAGCGCGGTGAGCTGCGGGTCGGCGAACCATGCCTTCCAATCGAGCTGCGCGGGAGATCCCGCGTCGGGTGCGCCGTCGAGCGAGGCGTAGACGTCAGGCAACTTCTCCTGCTCGCGGATCACCACCGGATCGAACGCCGCGCAGCCAGTGACGAGAAGGATCGCAAGTGTTGCAAAGACGCGCTCGCCCCTCACCCCGACCCTCTCCCCGCTCCGCAGGGAGAGGGAGCTGACGTCAGCTCGCATGGGTCACCTCGGGAGGCGCAGCATCCGTCGGCGCCGGCGGCGCGGGATCTGGCGGAGGCAGCGGCTTCTCAGTCCACCCCATGCGCACCAGCACGTAGAGACCGGGCACCAGCAGCAGACCGAACACCGTGCCCAGCACCATGCCACCGACCGCCGCGGTGCCGATGGTGCGGTTGCCGACGGCGCCTGCGCCGCTGGCGATCACGAGCGGCAACAGACCCGCGACGAACGCGAACGAGGTCATCAAGATCGGCCGCAGACGGAGCCGCGTCGCTTCCACCACCGCCTCGAACGGCGTGAGACCATCGCGGCGGCGCAGCTCGGCGAACTCCACCACGAGGATGGCGTTCTTTCCGAGCAGGCCGATGAGCATGATCAGCGCGACGTGCGTGTAGATGTTGTTCTCGAGGCCCGCGAGCTTGAGGAACGCGAGTGCACCGAACACACCGGGCGGCAACGAGAGCACCACCACCAACGGCAGGAGGAAGCTCTCGTACTGCGCAGAGAGCACGAGGAAGACGAACACCAGGCAGATCAGGAAGACGTAGAGGCCTTCGTTGCCCGCTTTGATCTGATCGCGCGCGATGCCTGACCAGTCGATGGCGAAGCCGCGAGGAAGCTTCTGCGCCGCCACCTCCTGCACCACCTTGATCGCCTTGCCTGAGCTGATTCCCGGGCGCGGATCGCCGGTCACTTCAGCCGAGGGGTACATGTTGTAGCGCGTGGTCTTGTCGACTCCGTGCGACTTGCTGAGCGTGATGAAGCTCGAGAGCGGCACCAGCTCGCCGCGATCGTTCTTCACCTGGATCCGCAAGACGTCCTCGGGCTGCGCGCGGTAGCTCGGCAGCGCCTGCACCATCACGCGGTACATCTGACCGAAGCGAATGAAGTTGGTGACGTACTCGCTGCCCAACATCGTCTGCAGCGCAGACATCGACGCATCGATGGTGACGCCCTTCTGCGCCGCCTTGTCGATGTCGACGTTCAGCACGTACTGCGGAAAGTCGGCCTGGAAGATGGTGAAGGCCGAGGCCACTTCGGGGCGGGAGCGCAGCTCGGTGAGGAAGTCCTGCACCACGCGGTCCATCTCGGTGAAGTCGCCGCGACCGGTCTTGTCGAGAATGCTGAGCTCGAAGCCGCCGGCGTTGCCGTAGCCGGGCACGGGAGGCGGAGCGAAGTACTCGATCTCCGCGTCCGACAGTCCTTTGCTCCGTTGCCGGAACTCTTCGATCAGCTCGTTCACCGAGCGCGTGCGTTCCTTCCACGGCTTCAAGTTGACCAGCACCGTGCCGTACGAGGGACCCGTGCCGTCGGTCATGATGTTGGAGCCCGCGAGCGTGGCGATGCTCTCCACGCCGTCGAGGTGGAGTCCGATCGCGCCCAGCTCGTCGACCACTTCCTTGGTGCGCTCGAGCGTCGCGCCGGGCGGAGTGGTGATCGCCGCGTAGAAGGTTCCCTGGTCTTCGATGGGAATGAAGCCCGACGAGAGGGTGGCGCCCGCGAGTCCGGTGCCGACCACGAAGCCGACCAGCGCGAGCGCGGTCACGATGCGACGCGCGGCGGTGCGGGTGACGAGCGAGACCAGGCCCTTCTCGAGCTTGCCGTAGCGCGCTTCGAACCACGCGAGCGGCCCGCGCGTGACGGGATGCGTGTGCTTCAGCAAGAGCACGCACAACGCCGGAGTGAGCGTGAGCGCGATGACACCCGAGAGCACGATGGAGACGGCCATCGTCACCGAGAACTGCCGATAGAAGACGCCGGCGGGTCCGCTGATGAACGCGACGGGAATGAACACCGCCGACATCACGAGCGTGATGGCGATGATCGCGCCGGCGATCTCCTTCATCGCGGCCTCGGTCGCGTCACGCACCGAGAGCGTCTTGTCGTGCTCCAACTTCCCGTGAACGGCCTCGACCACGACGATCGCGTTGTCGACCACGATGCCGATCGCGAGCACTAACGCGAAGAGCGTGATCAAGTTGAGCGAGAAGCCGAGCGGCAGAATCACCGCGAAGGTGCCCACCAGAGACACCGGCACCGCGATGATCGGCACCAGCGTGGAGCGCCAGTCCTTCAAGAACAGGAACACCACGAAGGCCACGAGGAGGAAGGCCTCGAAGAACGTCTTCACCACCTCGTGCACCGAGGCGTCGAGGAAGCGGCTCACGTCGAAGCTGAACTCGTATTCCATGCTCGGGAGGAACACGTCCTTCTTCATTCCCTCGAGCGCTTCCTTTACCTGGAGGATCACTTCGCGCGCGTTCGAGTGCGGCAGCTGCTTGAGCACCAGCGCGGCGGAGGGCTTGCCGTTGAAGCGCGACTCCACGTCATAGAACGCAGTGTCGAACTCCACGTTCGCGACGTCGCTCACGCGAAGGATCTCTCCGTCGGCGCTCGCGCGAATCGGAATGCGCCCGTACGCCTCGGCAGTGACGAACTTGCCGGTGTACTTCACGGCGTACTCGAGCGGCGCGTTGCCCTTGTCGCTGTTCTCTCCGATCTTTCCGGGAGCGGCCTCGACGTTCGCGGTGCGAAGCGCAGACACCACTTCTTCAGGCGAAACGCCGTACGCGACCATCTTGTCGGGCTTGAGCCACACGCGCACCGCGTACTCGCGCGCACCGAGGATCTCCGCGAAGCCGACGCCGGGAATGCGGCGCAGCTCGGCGAGCACGTTGATGTCGACGAAGTTGTAGAGGAACTTTTCGTCGAGCCCGGGATCGCTGCTCTGGATGTTGAGGAACATCAGCATCGCCTTCTCGTCCTTCGCGATGCGCACGCCGGCCTTCACCACCTCGGGCGGCAACTCATCCATCACCTGGTTCACACGGTTCTGGACGTTGATCGAGGCGACGTCGGGATCAGTGCCGACCTCGAAGATGACGCTCACGAGACCGACGCCGTCGTTGCCGGCGTTGCTGCTCATGTACTTCATGCCCGGCACGCCGTTGACGGCGCGCTCGATGGGAACGATCGCCGCCTTGGTCACCACTTCGGCGTTGGCGCCGGTGTAGTCGACCGAGACCACCACCTCGGGCGGAGCGATGTCGGGGAACAGCGTGATGGGCAACGCGCGCAACGCGAGCAGCCCGAGCAGGCTGATCACGATGGACAACACGAGAGCGAAGACGGGGCGTCGAGTGAAGAAGGTCGTCAACATCGGTGAGGCTCAGCGCGACGCCGCGCGGTTGGATCCTTCGGGGCGAACGGTGACGAGCTGCCCTTCCTTCACCTTGTGCACGCCCTCGAGCACGATGCGGTTCTTCTCGGTGACGCCGGACTCCACGACGAACGCCTCCTCGAGGCGCGCGCGCGGAACGATGCGAGTGGCGCGCGCCCGATCATCAGCGTCGATCGTGTAGACGTAGAGCAGCTCCTGGATCTCGAAGGTCGCGGCCTGCGGCACCACCAGCGTGCGGCCCAGCTCGGTGCGCACCACCACCTTGCCCGTGGAGCCGTGCTTGAGCAGACCTTCGCGATTGGCGAAGCGCGCGCGGAAAGCGAGGTTGCCGGTGTCCTCGTCGAACTCCGTCTCCACCGCGTCGACGTTGCCCTGCTCCGGGTACGTGGTGCCGTTGGCGAGCTTGAGGCTCACGGTGCGCGGCGCGCCGGAGGCGATGGTGTCGAGGTATTCCTGCTCGGAGAGCCGGAAGTAGACGAACACCTCCTGCGTGTCGGTGATGGTGGTGAGCAGCTCGTCTTCGCCGACCACCGCGCCCACCTTGCGCGGAATGCGATTCACCACCCCGTCGAAGGGCGCGCGCAGCTGGCCGTACGAGAGATTGATCTGCGCCTGGCCTTCGTGCGCGCGCGCTTCTTCGAGCTTCGCGGTGAGCGCAGCGACCTTGGCGGTCGCGAGATCGAACTCGGTCTGCGAAGCGATGGCCTTCTCCAGCAGCAGCTTCGAGTTGCGCTGCTCCACCTGCGCAGCGGCGAGCTCCGCGGCAGCCACGTCGATCGCGGCGCGCGCCTTCTTCACTTCTTGAGCGAGCTCGCGGGCGCTGATCGAAAACAGCAACTGCCCGGACTTCACGCTTTGTCCTTCATCGACTCCGAGCTGCTCGACGAAACCTTTGAGCCGCGAACGCAGCTCCACGTACCGCACGGCCTCGACCTTCCCGACGTACTCGCGATCGACCCAGGTACTGGTCAGCATCGGAGTGCCGATCGGGAACTCGGCAGGCGCTTCCTTCACGGGTCCGGACTCGCAGCCGGCCAGCAGGACAAACATCCCCCCCACCACGATTCGAATTGGAGACTTCACGTCGCCGCCCCTGAGCAAGCGCCGGTCCCTTCCGGACGGGTAGTGATTTCATGGAGTTGAGCGTGCTAAGCGAGATCCAAAGTCGCATCTTGCGACCTTCGGAGTGACAAGATGCGACTCGCGACTCGCATGACCTTGGTGATCGGTGGCGCCGCCGTCCTGATGTTCGGCGCTGAAGCGACGATCGATCTTCAGGAAGAGGAAGGCGATCTGAAAGCCGTGGCGGCGCGCGAGACCACCCTTCTGGGACGCGCGCTGCAGAAGGCGTTTCGAAACGCGCTGCGCGATCGACAGGTGGAAGAAGTCGCCAACACGCTGAACGCGCTCACCTCCGTCGAGCCCACGGTGGCGATCTTCGTCTACGACGAAGAGGGCGGAGTGGTGGCCACTTCGAAGGGCGCGCAGGCGAGCAAGGTCACCGACAGTCTGTTCGAGCGCGCACATTCCAGTCAGACGCCCATCCTCGAGTTCGATCGCGAAGACATGCCCACGCGTCTGCGCCTGGGAATTCGCCTCCGCGAAGAGAGCGTGGGCCAGAGCTCGGCCATCGTGCTCGAGCGGCCGCTCCCAGATCTGCAACGAGATCTCGCCGCGTCGCGCCGGTACATCGCGACGACAACCGCGCTCTTCATCCTCGTGGTGGTGGCGCTCACGTGGTTCCTCTCTCAACGCTACGTAGGCCGCCCGCTGGAGACGTTGGTGGGCGACATGCGCAAGCTCTCGGGTGCCTCGAGCAACGTCGATCATCCTGAGCTCGACGAAGTGGGCGAGGCCCGCGCGGAGTTCGATCGCCTGGTGCTCGCGCTCGAGACCGCCAACGCGCGCACCAATGAAGAGATCGAAGCGCGCCGCAACGTGGAGCGCGGGTTCGAGCGCGCGGACAAGCTGATCAGCCTCGGCCAACTCTCGGCGCTGATGGCGCACGAGATCGGATCTCCCCTGCAGATCCTCGAGGGACGCGCGCGTTCGCTGCTGAAGAATCCCTCTGATGCGGACACCACGCGCCGTGTCGCGGATCTGCTGGTCGAGCAAACGGAACGAATCACCCGCATCGTGGGGCAGATGCTCTCCATGACCCGGCGCCGCGCTCCGGCGCGCACCGCCATCGATGCGAGGGAATCGGTGAAGCGTGTGCTCTCGCTGCTCGAGCTCGAAGCGAAGCGCCGCGGAGT
>CBIHPJ010000439.1:0-7638 GCA_966211295.1 uncultured Myxococcales bacterium
CTTCGGGAACCACGGGATCAGCATCGACACCTTGCGCTGGTGCTCCGCGTAATGCGGACGCCGCGTGAGGGATCGCTTCTCCGCCATCGGAATCGACGCGCCCGCGAAGAGGCCCACCATCGCGACCGCTCCACTCGCTGCCCACCACGGAGCGCCAGCGCTGACTCCGAAGAGCGCGAGGCCGACCCAGAAGCTGATCTCTCCGAAGTAGTTCGGGTGGCGCGAGTAGCCCCAGAGACCGATGGTGCAGATCTCTCCGTCCTCGCGCTTCTTCATGCGGAACGCGCGCAGCTGCTCATCGGCGAGTCCTTCGATCACGATCGCGCCCAGCGTGACGATCGCGGCGATCACGTCGAGCACTCCAAATCCATTCGCGCCCGTCACGAGCGCGGAGTGGAGCGGCAGGCAGCCCAGGTACACCATCACCGTCGGCATCAAGTGCAGGCCGAGCAGGCTCACGATCCAGTAGAGCTTGCCGGTCTTCTTGCGCAGATCGACGTAGCGCCAGTCCTCGTGGCCCAGGCCTTCCCACCCACGCGCCCAGTTGAACGTGAGACGAAACGCGTAGAGCAGCACCAGTGCGAGCACCACGCCCTGCCGCAGGTTGAAGCCGTTCACGCTCCCGGGACCGAACGTGAGCCAGAGCGCGATGGTCGCCGGAGCCACGCTCCAATACGCGTCGTAGAAGCTCGAGTTGTTGAACGCGCGCGAGAAGACGAACACCGCGAGGGTGGCGGCGACGTCGGCCGCGGCGACCACGGCGAGGGGATGCCAACCGGGCGTGGCGTTCCACACGGCCATCGCCGCGAGATGCGCGACCAGATACGCGAAACCAACCAGAGCGAACGCTGACGAGCGGGACTGCTTCACGGCCGCCGCGCTTCTCACGACGTACCCTTCACACGCCAGCGAAACCAATCGACAGCGGGCAGAAGGACCGTTACTCGCAGCGTCGATGTCCGCGAGTGTCGCTGACCCCTGGGTCCTCATCTCCGTGTTGTTCAGCAGCTTCCCGATGGAGGAGCAGCTCGCGCTCGCGCTCCACCGTGTCGCCATGGACCTCTACCAACGGGGAGACTCGGTCGGCCTCATCGATCAGGGGCTCGCGCACGGCCAGGTGAAGAACGCGCGCAAAGAGGCTGCGATCGGCACCATCACCGGCCCCGTGTTCGAAGCTGAGCTCGAGACGGAGCGCGGCAAGGGTGAGGTCCGCTTCATCCTCACGCGGCAGGGACTCGAGCTGCTGTCCCAAGGACATGCTCAGCCTGTTGCTCCCCGCTACGCGAACTAGGTTGAATCCGTGACGCAGCGCGGTAGTTAACGGCGCATGAAACTCAATGTGTTGCTCCTCGAAGGGATTCACGCCGTCGCGGAGCAGGCGCTGAACGAAGCGGGTCACTCCGTCCGGCGGATCGCCGGTGCGCTGAAGGAAGATCAGCTGATCGAGCAGCTCGAGGGCGTGAACTTCCTCGGCATTCGCTCGAAGACGAACGTGACCAAGAAGGTGCTCGACGCGCCGAGCGCGAAGAGCCTGCTCTCAGTCGGCGCGTTCTGCATCGGCACCAATCAGATCGCCCTCGAGCACGCGATGAAGAAGGGCATCTGCGTGTTCAACGCGCCGTTCTCGAACACGCGCAGCGTCGCCGAACTGGTGATTTCCGAGATCGTCGCGCTCTCGCGCGAGCTCGGTGATCGCATTCAGGAGATGCACACGGGCCACTGGCGCAAGACCGCCGCGGGCAGCCGCGAGGTGCGCGGCAAGACGCTCGGCGTGGTCGGCTACGGCCACATCGGCACGCAGATCGGAATCCTCGCCGAGTTCTTCGGCATGAGGGTGCTGTTCTACGACGTGGCCGCGAAGCTCCCGCTCGGCAACGCGCAGGTGGTGGGCTCGCTCGAGACGCTGCTCTCGGAGTCCGACTTCGTGACGCTCCACGTGCCCGAGACGCCGCAGACCAAGATGATGATCGGCGCGAAAGAGATCGCGATGATGAAGAAGGGCGCGTGCCTGATCAACGCGAGCCGCGGCACGGTGGTCGACATCGACGCGCTGGCGGACGCGATCAAGCGCGAGCACCTGCACGGCGCCGCCGTCGACGTGTTCCCCGAGGAGCCGGAGTCGAGCGACACCAAGGGCTTCAAGACCCAGCTCCAGGGACTGCACAACGTCATCCTCACGCCGCACGTCGGCGGGTCGACGATGGAAGCGCAGGAGAGCATCGGCCGTGAGGTCGCGGCGAGCTTGAATCGCTACGCGGAGCTGGGCACCACCGCTTCGTCGGTGAACTTCCCGCACTGCGAGCTCGGGGTGACGCCGGGAACGTGGCGGCTGTCGCACGTGCACCAGAACGTGCCCGGTGTGCTGCGCGACGTGAACCGGGTGATCGGCGATGCCGGCGCGAACATTCACGCGCAGCTGCTCTCGACGAACTCGGACATCGGGTACCTGATGATCGATCTCGATTCCGACGTGCGCACGCAGGTGGTGGACGGTCTGCGCAAGCTGCCCACGACGATCCAGGCCCGTTCGCTCGCCTGAGCGTCAGGGAGCGGTGCCCGCATCGAGCTCTTCGGTGCGGTCCACTCGTCCGTCTCCGTCCGTGTCCGTCTCGCGAAGCACCAGACGCTCCTTCACGTCGAAGGCCTCGCCGCGCTCGAACCGCCTGTCCGCGTTGTCGTCGAAGTCGCGGCGGATCAGCTTGCCGTTGATGTCGAACGATTCCATCCGCTCGGGCAGCTCGTCCTGGTTGTCGTCGTGGAAGATCGCGGCCAGACGCCCTGCGGTGTCGAACTCCTCCATGAGCTCGAAGACGCCGTTGTGGTCGTAGTCGCAGCTGCGGCTGGCCATTCGCCCGTTCACGTCGCGCGCCAGACAGCTCTGGCTCCATCGGAAGGAAACGTTGGGCGACTCGGCGTACTTGGCGAGCTGCTTCTCCTGCCACAGCAGGAAGCCGAGCAGCACCGCCGCGGCTGCGAAGAGCACGGTGAAGACCGGAGGACGCTGCTTCGGCGCCTCAGTGGGAGGCGGCGCAGCCTCAATCTTCTCCGCGCGGGAGAGATCGGTACCGCAGCTCCAGCAGATGTCGAAGCTCGCCGGGTTGCTGTTGCCGCATGAGGGACAGCGAACGTCGCCTTGCTTGCTGTTCTCCTTGAAGAGAGTGCCGAGGATGCGTTGAGCCCGCTCGAGCTGCGTCTCATCGACCCACAGCTCGACCATCGCTTCAGAGGCGGGGATTGCTCCCTGCAGCGCGGAGAGCTGCTGCCCTGTGAGCTCGACTTCGATCGATTCCTGCTCCAGCGCCAAGCGCGCCAATTCGCCTTCCGTCGAAGGAAGACGCCCCAACCGGACCCGTGCCATGGCGCGGGAGCGTAGTTCCATTTCGTTGCACATGGATTCGGGGTCGTGGGTCAGGCGCCCGGAATGATTCGGCGAATCCTGGCAGCGGCGTTGTTCGTGAGCGCGTGCGGCGAGCTGCCGCCTGCTGTTCAGCAGAACGAAGACTCGGGCGTTGCGATCACTGAGCAGGACGCAGGCGTCCAAATGGGGATGGATGCTGGTTCAGAGGTCGATGCTGGCTCCCTGATGGACGCGGGTGTCGACGTCGATGCGGGCATCGAAACGGACGCGGGCATTGAGACCGACGCGGGCGTCGAGATGGATGCCGGCGTCGAGATGGATGCCGGCGTTGAAGTCGATGCCGGCGCCGAGAGCGACGCGGGTACGGCCACGGACGCGGGCACGGTCACCGACGCAGGCAACGTCACCGACGCGGGAACGGTCACCGACGCAGGCACGAACATGGACGCGGGCGTCAGCGATGCGGGCACTCCTTCCTGCACGAACGACACGCAGTGCGGCGGCGACGCGTGCGTCTTCGGGCGTTGCTCGACGGTGACCGAGCAGACCAACACCTACGCCACCCAGTACTCCATCGAAGGAATCGCGGTCGCGTACGACGACCAATCGCAGCCGAAGGTGGGCTGGGCGTACAACGACTCCGCGATCTCGGGGTACAGCCACTTCGTCGCGCTTGGCCCGTTCGGCACGCGTATGAACATCAACACCGGCCTGTGGAGCTCCGCGAGCTGGCGTCTCTCGCGCCGTCAGCTCACCGCGCCGTACGTGAGCTGGGTCGCCTCTTATCCCGGCAAGTACGGCGTCACGATGGGCACTGCGAGCAACGGCGTCATCTTCAACAACAACGAGACCGTCACTTCGTTCGACGTCACGAGGAACGCGGCAGGCGACGAGTTCATCGCGGCGATCCTCGCGGTGGGCAGCACCAGCAACACGGCGTGCGAGGTGCGCTTCGCGAAGAAGCCGAGCGGCGGGGCGTGGACCACGCCGACCACCATCCATCTCTGCCAGGACGACTTCACTGGCCGCATCGCGATTCACCTGCGCAACGACGGCTCGCCCGCGATCATCCTCGCTGAGACCGCCGCGCCATCGACGCTCAAGATCCTCACGCAGTCGTCAGCGCTCTCCTGGTCGTCGCGCTCGTTGGTGACGATCAACGGCAGGCCGGGCATCGTGCTCGTGCAGCAGCGCGACGGGCGCTCGCAGCTCCTGCTCTGGACCATCACGTTCAGCTCCAGTGCCTCGAACGGCGACTACCTGATGCAGCTGCTGCAGCTCGACGATGACCAGGTCACGCGCACGGTTCCGCTTGGCACCTTCAACGCGCAGGTCGTGGTGCCGTTCTCGTCGTTCGACGTGCAACCCGATGGCACCGCGTGGCTGCTGCGCAATGTCGCAGGCACTTCGAACTTCTCGCCCGTGAACGTCACGCGCGTCGACGGAGTCACCGGGGCAGTCACCTCGCAGCAGCTCGGCACCGTGGTGCGCGGCGCGTACTCGAAGACCGCGATCGGCGTGAGCGCGAGCGGAGAGATCTCCATTCTCCACGCCGAGACGTTGCGGCAGATGATGCTGCGGCGGCTCACTCCGCGCTGAATGCTGACCTGGCACCGGCTGCTGCTCGAAGACGACGAGTTGATCGAGCTCGCGGTCGAGGGCGTGATCGTCTTCGAGCGCACGGGCGCGCACGTGAAGCGGAAGCAGCTCAGCACCGAAGACGCCGCTCGAAAGAGTCTCGAGAAGCGAATCAGCGCGCTGAAGAAGCTCGGCTATCTCGAGGACGGCACCGAGCAGGGACCGCAGCCGGTCACCGAACGAGACACGCGCGCTCGAGAAGCAGAGGAGGGAAGGGTCCTCTTCGACCAGCTCGTGCCCCAGTTCGTCGCCGAGTGGGAAGCGCAGGGCTACGACTTCACGCGCACGTTCATCGAAGAAGGCCGCATCTCGAAGCGCACTGCCTTCGAGCTCGCCACGAAGTGTCTCGAGCTCGCGAGCACCTGCTTCAAGGTGACCTTCGCGCGGCAGCAGGGCTGGGTCGACGAGGAGCACGGAGGACCGAATCGGCCCTTCGGTGTCTCTCGCAACGACCTCTCCGGTTTCTACAAGAGCCCCGCGCGCATCGCGGCGATCGCGCGCGAGAAGCTCAGAGGAAAACTGCGTCGAGATGACGGCTTCGCGCAGCCCGATCCATCGTGGGACTGGGGCGGCGATGAAGTGCTCGTGCGGCTCGGTCGGAAACGCTGACCTACTCAGCCAATCCGATCTGCTTCATGAACGCGCCGTTGTCCCAAAACAGGATCTCCTTGTCGAACTTGTCCCCCTTCCAATGGGCGAACGTCGACATCTGGAGTTTGAACTTCTTGTTCGTGGGCTGAATGGTCTTCCCGTCGGGCATCACCATCGGCTTGCTAAAGGTGCCGGTCATCTCGCCGACCACCGCGGTCCATTCGCCGCTCGCAACCTTCACGGGATGCGCGGTGATCTTCGTGTCGGGCGCGTAGCTGAACATGAACTTCATGTCCTCGATGTGCTTGTCGAAGCCCTTCGTCTCGTGACCGTCGGGCCAGACCACCACGACGTCATCGCTGTGCGTCTTGTGGAAGAGCTCCCAGTTCTGTTTGGAGAACCCTTCGAAGTCGAGCTCGTCGAACTTCTCGAGCCGCATCGCTGAGGGATCTTTCGTCTCTTTCGCCTCGGCGGTTTGGCGGAAGCCGAGGAATGCCGCGCCGAGCGTGAGCGCCACTCCCAACAAGGACACGACGATTGGCTTGGTCATGCTCTGGAGTTCGACCTGAAGTGCTTCAGGCCGCTACCCCAGAGCAGGGGAACTTCAGATCGGCTCGACGGTATTGAGGCCCAGTCTCGTTCGAAATGAGACGCGCTCGATCGAGGAAGGCCGCTGCGCCGACTGCGTGTCGAGGAGCTGCAAGAAGGTCACTCGCACTTCCTGGTCGCGATCGACGTCCACGGTGGCGACGCCATAGATCTTGTTCTTCGCGTACTGCAGGTGGGGGTTGCTCGCGCGCACCACGTTGTCGGCCCGCCGCACCACGGGCGCCAACCCGAGCGCGCCGAGGATGGGGTCGACCGTGAGCGCGATCTCCAGCTGTTCCTGCAATGCGACGGCGCTGATCCCCGGCACGAGGTACTCGACCGCGGTCGCCGGCCCCGGGGTATCGAAGTCGGGGCGCAGCTCGGAGGCGTAGGTGGCGTGCAGATCGCCCGAGAACCAGACCACTCCCTGCACCGCGCTGAGCGCTTCGAGAAGGGCCCGGCGCTCGGTCCGGTAGCCATCCCACTGATCGGTCTTCAGGTAGAACACCTTGCGGAACGAGGTGCCCACCGAGGGCTCGTTCCTCAGATCGATCAGCAGCTGCGCCACCATCGTCTGGCTGCCGATCGCCTTCCACGTCGCGTCGGAACCCTTCACCCCATCAATCAGCCACTCGCGCTGGGGAAGGCCCAACATGGTCGGGTTGGCTTGCGCTTCCTTCGGATCGAAGCCCTCTTTGATCACGAAGCTGCGCGAACCGAGGATGGTGTTCTGTCCGTACTTGCCCACCGACACGTCCGCCGGGCCTTCGGGGATGACGTGGTCGCTGCGGTAGTAGCGCTGGTCCGTGACGAAGAGCTCGAAGTGTTTTCCGAAGCGCAGCGAGCGAAACAGCGTCAGGTCTGCCGGAAACGGCGCTGAGGGATCGCGTTCGGGGTCGAGCGGCAGGTACTCGTAGAAGGCCTGCGTCGCGGCCTCGCGGCTGGCGCGGTTCTGCTCATCGCCCTGCTTGCCGTCGAAGTGGTTGGTGTGGTCCTGCCAGCAATCATTTCCGAACTCGTGATCGTCCCACACCGCGATGAACGGAAAGAGCGCGTGGACTTTGCGAAGGTCTGGATCGGCCTTGTACTGCCGGTACGCGGCGCGGAAGTCGGCGAGCGTCAGCGCAGCGCGGCCATCTTCTTCAGCGCCCAGCGCCAATCCGTCGGGTAGCTCGAGCTTGCGGGCCTCGGTGGGAATGCGCGCGTGCGCAGTAGCGGTCGTTTCGTAGATGTAGTCGCCGAGGAAGAGCACGAAGTCGACCGGCTTCTCGTCGGCGAGCACCTTCCACGCGTGGAAATACCGGCCCACGATGTCCTGGCAGGTGGCGAACGCGAAGCACACGGGCACGTCCGAATCTGAAGCGGGCGCGGTCTTCGTCTGCCCCACCGTCGAGGTCACCTTCCGCGCCTGAAAGCGGTACCAGTACTTCGTGGCGGGCGACAGACCGGTCACCTTCACCCGC
>CBIHPJ010000440.1:0-7624 GCA_966211295.1 uncultured Myxococcales bacterium
CGAGAGCGAGAAGAGCTCGGACTGGCGATGCAGCCACAGGAGGATTCCGCCGACGACGATCAGGAGAACGAGCGGCACGCCGGGGTAACACCACTGCTCCTCGTGACGTGCAACCGAAGACGGCACCTCAGGCGGGGCCGACCTTTTCGGCCGGCGCGGCGGCACCCACCTTGCGCACCGAGAACCCCTTCGCGTCACCCTTGAGCAGCGCGATCGACTCGAAGTTGTGCGCTTGCCAGCGCTGTCCGCCGTCATAGCAATAGGTCATCGACACCCCCTGCGCGACGGCTTCGTCGACCAGGTGCAGCAGAAACGAGACCGTCGACGAGTTGAACTGAATGAGGTGCTCGAAGCGAAGCTCGAGCCGCGCCCGACGCGTGGACGCCTCGGCGAGCGCGACCTTGAAGTACGCCCGCAGCGCCTCACCCGGGTTCCTCGAATTGCTCGAGCCACGCCAGGTCAGGGTGAGACCCTCGGGGGTTCCGCCCACCTCGATGCTCAAGTCGCCCGCGACAGTGCCGTGCATGAACTCTCCTTGCGGAGGATGTGTGTGCGCATGAGTGTAGCCGCGCGTTCCGTGGGCTCACTGGGAAAGTTGGCAGTCTGAGCGCCGTGGTGGTCTCCTCGGTGCTCATGATGAATCTGCAGGCCGACGAATTGTTGATCGAGGTGGACGAGCGCGAATCGGGAGTATTGGTTCTCAACTGGTTGGGCCGCTCGGCCAGCCGCAACCCTGGAGCGGTGCTGCACCCGTGGTTCGATCAGCTCTTCGGCGTCGCCCGCGAGCGCCACGCCGTGCTCGAGATGCACTTCGAGCGCCTGGAGCATTTCAACTCGTCGACGATCGCGGTGCTCATTCAGCTGATCAACTCGGCGCAGGACCGGCGCGTTCGGATGACCGTGCGCTACGACGGAAACCTGCGCTGGCAAACCTTGAGCTTCGACGCGCTCCGCCGCGCGCTGCGCCCCTTCAACGACCCGACTGATCAGGCGCAGGTGACGTTCGTCGCACAATGACGCGAGGCGCTCAGTTGCGGCGGCGGAGCATGACGATGGTGACGTCGTCGTCCTGCCGCCGTTGATAGGCCTCGACGCGCGCGCGAATGAGGCCTACCGCCTCGCGTAACGGCACCTTGCCCGCCACCTCCGAGAACACGCGCTTGACTCCTGCTTCGCCAAACATCACGCCGCTGGCGTTCGAGGCCTCGGTCAGCCCGTCGGTGTGGAGCAAAACCCAGTCGCCCACCTCGAGCTTGAGAATCTGGTCTTCGAGAGACTTGCGCACGTCGTCCACGACGGCGATCCACGGACCTTCGTTGGTGACGATCTCCACCGCGTTGGTCTTCGCCCGCCACACGAAAATATCCTGGTGCTTGCCCGCGACCATCAGGCCGTCGTCCTCGAGGCGGATGACGTTGAGCGTCATGTAGCGGTGTCCCCCCAGGCGCAGGACATTCTCGCGAATGACGCGATTGGTGTGCGCGAAGACGTCCGACGGCGTGCGGTTCGGGTTGGCATTCACCAGCGTGGCGATGGCCGTCTGCGTCATCATCATCACGAGGCCCGACTCCACGCCGTGGCCCGAGACGTCACCGATCGCCAGCCAACGCTCGCCGTGCGGCGTCTCGAAGAAGTCGTAGTAGTCGCCACCGACTTCCTCCGCGGGCGACATCGAGGCCTCCAGTTCCCAGGGGCCGAGCGGGCGATTCTTCGGGAGCAGCGCGGTCTGAATGCGCTGGGCGACCTCCATCTCGCTCCACAGGCGATCACGGGCCTGCTTGAGCTCGGCGCGTGATTTCTCGAGCACCACGTTGGTGTCTTCGAGCTCGGCGCGCAGGCCGAACTCGCGCGCGATGAGGCGGTAGCGCGTCTCGCTCATCGCCACGATCAGGAGCACCGACGAGAGCAGGAAATAGAGGTTGTTCACCAACGCGCTCACGGAGAAGGCCGCGCCGAAGAGGAGGTTCGCTCCCAGGTACATGCCGACCGCGAGCAGGCCGTTGAGCGCCGAGTGAACCGAGCGCCACGGGAGCAGCACGTTCACGGGGAAGATCACCAGCATCAACCCGACGTAGTACCCGGAGTTGAAGCCACCGAGGTCCACGGTCATCTCCACGATCATCGCGCACACCAGCGCGTTGAACGCGTAGCCGTGAACGTACGACAGCTTCGAGGGCTTGCTGCTCCGCAGCACCAGCAGCTGCACCAGCGAGGTGATGGTGGCGATCCCGCGGTAGAGCGCGAAGCGGCTCAGCAGCTCACGCGGCATGGTGACGTAGTCGAGCAGCAGGAACAGGGGGATGAGCACCACCCCCAACACCGCGATGATCTTCATCCAGTCGTGGACGAGACCATCGCGGTACGCCCTGAAGCGAGAATCGGCGAGCGCGTGAGGTGCGGGCGCGGCGGTCACGTCGCCCGCTCCACGCTGAGGAACATCTGGCAGCCGGTGTCATCGAAGCCGACCGAGGCCTGCGCGCCGGGCAACCCCGCGGCGAGCTGCTGCATCTCATCTTCGGTTCGGTAGTACAGAACCCAGTCGAGCCAGTACGCCATGTAGAAGCGGCTCGGGTTCGTCACGTGGTAATTGCCGACCACGAGCGAACCGCCTGGGGCGAGGAGCTCGTAGAGCCGCGCGAGCACCGCCCTGGCCACCGGCGGCGTGAGATAGTCGAACATGCCCATGCTGTAGATGAAGTCGAAGCGGCCCCAACGCTCGCTGGCATTGCGTTCTCGAAGCAGGGTGCGCACCGAGTCATTCACCAGCGAGAGCTTCCTGGGCTGACCCACGCGCTCGAGCGTGGTGCGCGCGGCCTGGAGCGCCTCGTCGTCCTGGTCGAGCAGCGTGAGCTCGAGGCGCGCCGGGTCAACCCCACCAGCGAAGACGTCCTCGAGCTCGCGCGCGGGCCCACAGGCCACCGAGAGCACCCGGTACGGGTCGGCGCGGCTCGAGTCGAAGTGCTTGCGCAAGAGCCGGGGAATCAGCACGCGGCGGTTGCGCACGGCAGTGGCGGCGGGGTGCCGCACCGGGTGGCGGTGCATCAGCTTGTTGAACGCCCACGAGCCCTCGTAGCGATCGTCGTAGATCATCTGCATCATGGTGGCGTCGCCCGCGTAGCCGCGGGGCTTGAGGTTCGTGCGCTCCATGAACGCCGAGCCCATGATGAACCGCCAGAGCTGCTGCCGAAAGTAGTAGCCGTGACGCTCGTGCTGCTCGGGGGTGAAGTCCCGCACCAGCGAGCTGAGCTTCTCGAGGTTCGCGTCGAGGAAGCGGAAGAACTCAGGGCCGACCCGGCGCAAGAGCGCCTCTTGCGCGGCCGCGGCGACGTGCGGCGTCTCCTTCGCAAACGTCCTGTCCTGCTCGTCGAAGAACTTCTTGTAGACGGTGAGATCGTAGCTGAGGTCGGCGACGAAGCCTCGAAAGGCCTCGGTGATGGCGGTGCGCTGCGCGAGCACCAGCGGGAGCTCGTTGAAGAAGCCGAGGAGATTCTTCAGCCGAGCCTGCTCGAGCAGCGCGTAGCAGTCGTAGACGTCGTCGACGAAGACGAGCTGATCAGACTCTCCCACCAGCCGGCACTTCGTCAGGGTGAGCGGACGCACGGGGTGGTGCAACACCGCCTTCGCGAAGGTGGTGTCCGGCGGGGGCCTCTCGACGAAGCGCGCGCGCAGCGAGAGGGCAGAGGCGACGCAGACCTGTGCAGACCAGACGCGGCCATTTTCATCGAAGAGCTCGAGGGGGAACTCCTGGGTGTGCACCGGCGGGCTACCGCTCACGCGAGGCTCGCCCCCAGCTGGTAGACCGCGGACATCGCCAGGCGACCACCGCTGGTGACGTAGAAGTCGAGCAGGCAGCGCGCCTCGTAGGCGATGCGGCACAGACCCAGGCCGCTCTCGCCTTCCTGATAGCTCTGCGACGAGACGACCTTGAGGCGCTCGACGTAGGCCTGGAACGGGCTCTGGAAGCCGCGCATCCACTGAATCCGATCGTCGAGCTGGCGCACAGCGGCGGGGTCGTCGACCACCGGGTTCTCCACCTCGATGACCACCTCCCGCGAGGAGACCTCGACACTCAGAGTGAGCTCGTCGCTGGGCTTGGACCAGGTGCCGTACTTGATGGCGTTCTCCATCAACTCCGAGCACGTCATCGCCATCGCGTAGACCTCGTTGGCATCGAGGCCACACTCATTGAAGAAGGTTCTGAGCGAATTCCACTCTGCCTTCGTGGCTTCCCACTCAGGGGCGAGTCGCCGGTCGAGGCGCTTGTGAACCACTTTCCTCGTCATGAGCCTTCGGTTCCTCGAAGGCGCACTTTAGCTGGGGATGAGTTGACTGGATATTTCAAGTCACCGATGAACGCGGAAGGAGCCGGATTTCGCTGTCAGACGTTCGAGGTCCACCCAGCGGGCCTCGCCCGGCGACCCATCGGTACCGCTGCCGCCAGAGCCACAGCGACCCCACCACGGTCGTGGCGCCCACCGCGAAGAACATCACCTGCAGCCAGTTCAATGAGCCCTGCAGCGCGAGCTGCATGAGGATCCACCCCGTCAACGCGGAGCCCGCGACCGTCGACACCAATTCACTCCGCGGCGCACGCGCGGCCTCGAGCGCAGCGGCCGCGAAGTTCCCGAGCCCCACCACCAGGAACAGCACCAAGCCCGGCAGCATGTACACGTCGCGCGCGCGCTCGAAGAGCAGCGAGATGCCGCCCACCACCGAGATCACTCCGGTGAAGAGGCAGAGCGCGAGCACCATCAAGTGCACCGGAGCAGTCACGTCACGCTGCGGCTCAGGCTCCACCGCGACGACGGCCTGCGTCTCCATCGGAGTAATCAGCGGAATCGGCTCCGGAGGCGACGGCATCGGGGGCGGCGGAAGCGGAGGCGCGGCAAACGGCGTCTCTGCAGTGGGCCACTCAACGCGATCAGTCGGCGGCGCGACCACCTGATTCACAGGCGGCGGCGTCTCCATCAACCGAATGATCAGCGGCGGCTGCGCCGTGAACAGGTCCTCCACGTTGCGCTTGATGAAGCGCTGCGAGTTGCGATGCCAGAACCACGCGTACGGCGTGCCCCCCACCACCACCGCGTCCCAACGATCGAGCGCGTCCACCTGGCTCGACGGCATCACGTCGACCGCGTGCCCTGCCTCGAGCAGCCCGTTGGCCACGGCCCTCGCCAGTGCCTCGGTGCCGCCCTTCTTCCCCCCGTAGGAGACCAAAACCCGCATTCCGCCACCCCCGCCCTGCGCCAACTGCAAACGCGAGCCCACGCGCTCGCCCTCACAAACCGGGCGGGCGCTGCGCACTCGCTGCGTTCATGTCGGGTGGAAGCGATGCGGCGCCAGACGATGACGCATGGCCCACAGCCACATCGCGCAGCCGAAGGTGACTCCGCCGATGAGGAAGTAGATCAGCTGCAGCCAGCTGATCGTCCTGATCATCACCAACTGCGTGACGATCCACGTGGTGAGTGCGCCACCGGCGAGGAGCACGGCGAGCTCGCTCCCCTTCATGCGACGAGCTTCGAGCGCAGCGGCGCCCAGGTTGCCCAACCCCACCACCAGGAAGAGCAGCAGCCCTGGCACGAGGAAGGACGAGAAGGGCGTGTGCTCGAGCAAGGCCACGCGGGGCGGCGTGTACGCGTCGCGAGATGAGCTCAGCAGCCCCAGGCCTCCCGCGGCCGCGGTGATGCCCGTGAAGAGACACAGCCACAGCACGAGCCCGTGCACGGTCGACATCGAGATCGGCACGTGCACGCGATCTTTCAGCGTCACCGTGAAGAGCTCCTGGCCCACGCCTTCGCCCCAGGTGCGCGCGGAAGGGAGATCTCTCCAATCACCTCGCATCTCGACCGAGCTCTCTTCTTCGGCGAGCAGGCGCCCGCCGAACATCTTGTGGCGCAGCGCGCCCACCCCATTCGCCAGCCGCATCACCGAAGCGGGAGGCGGTACCTCGGTGTGACTCGCCGACTCGTCGAGCGGACCGCTACTGAAGAAGAACACCGGCACTTGCTGCAGCTCTTCGAAGTAGCGCCGCACGAAACGACGCGCGTCGCGATGCCAGAACCACAAGTAGATGCCGCCGCCGATCACCACCGCGTCCCACGGCTGCAGCGAGTCGAAGGGCTTTCCGGCGGGGAGAACGTCGACCTGGTGCCCCGCATCCGTGAGCCCTCGGCCAATTGATTTGGCGAGCCCCTCGGTTCCGCCCCGCTTCGATCCGTAAACGACCAGCACGCGCATGCTGTGTCGAAACTGCAAAGCAAACGCCCACCCTGATTTCCAGGGAGCGTGCTGCGATGCGTCGCAAGAAAATGCAGCGACTCTCCGATCGGTCACGCCGCAACGGGTGCACCACGCCTGTCGGGAAACGTGCCTTCGCGACGCAAGGGACGTATGCCTGAGGCTCATGACTTCCATTAAGCGCATCGCCATCAACACGGGAGGCGGAGACGCCCCGGGACTCAACGCCGTCATTCGCGCGGCCACCCTCGCCGCCGTCAATCGCGGCTGGGAGTGCTACGGAATTCGCGAAGGCTTCAACGGCATCTTCTTTCCCGAGCGTTTCACCGACAACGGGTTGATGGCGCTGACCCGCGATCGCGTGCGCGGCATCGGTCACCTCGGCGGCACCATTCTCGGCACCACCAACAAGGGCAACCCGATGCAGTACCCGCTCAAGATGCCCGACGGGTCCATTCGGGAGATCGATCGCAGCAACGAGATCCTCGAGTTCTTCGCGAAGAAGCAGATCGACGCGCTGATCTCAGTGGGCGGAGATGGCTCGCTCACCATCGCGCACGCGCTCGCGTCCAAGGGCCTCAAGGTGGTCGGCGTGCCGAAGACCATCGACAACGATCTCGACAAGACCTTCACCACGTTCGGCTTCGACACCGCCGTCTCGTTCGCTACGGAGTGCCTCGATCGTCTGCACACCACGGCCGAGAGTCACCAGCGCATCTTCGTGGTGGAGATGATGGGCCGTTACGCGGGGTGGATTGCGCTGCACGCCGGCATCTCGGGCGGCGCGCACGCCATTCTGCTCCCTGAGATTCCGTTCGATCTCGACAAGGTGGTCGAGAAGATCCGCGCGCGCGACAGCTTCGGCCGCGTGTACTCGCTGATCGTCGTCGCTGAAGGCGCCAACGTGATGGATGGGCAGCGCTCGGTGATGGAAAAGGCGCAGGTCGGCCAGGCGGAGCGCCTCGGTGGCATCGGCGAGAAGATCGCGCGCGTGCTCGCGGAGCGCACCGGCAAGGAGACGCGCACCGTGGTGCTTGGTCACCTGGTGCGTGGTGGATCTCCGACGTCGTTCGATCGTCTGGCGGCGATGCGCTTCGGCGCGGCGGCCGTGCGTGCGCTCGATGAGGGGCACTCGAACGTGATGGTGTCGCTCGCGCATCCGAACGTGGAGTACGTGCCGCTCGAGCAGGTCGCGGGACGGATGAAGGGTGTGCCGCTCGATTCCGACACGCTCGCTACGGGCAGGGACATCGGGATCTGCTTCGGAGACTGAAGCTCCCTCCCCCTGCGGAGCGTTGAGAGGGCCGGGGAGAGTGGCTCAGCGCGACGCGACTTGAATCACTGCAACGGTGCGAGTCAGCACTTCGACTGACTGCACCACTTG
>CBIHPJ010000441.1:0-7618 GCA_966211295.1 uncultured Myxococcales bacterium
GCGCGCAGGTGATTGCGAACGTCCAGCGCGACCTCGACGTGGAACGGGCAGCTCTCGTGCGGCTCAGTTCCGGCGATGAACCACTCGGAGCGGGTGTGCGTGCAGCCCGGCCCCGGCACGCTTCCGGACACTGCGCAGACCTCGCGCTGAACGAGTCCTGCGGGAAGTGGACGCTCCATCATCTGCGGGATGTGCGGAGAGCGGGTGAGGGTGGCCTCGTCGAGGACGTGGTGGGCCGCGGGCGCTGCCGCAGTCGCGCCGCTGGCGAGATTCATGCGGCGCCAGTCGTGATTGCCGATCCACGTGAGCACCAGCACGCGATCATCGAACGCTACCGCCCACGCGTCGCGGTAGCCCTGGCTCGTGCCCGTCTTGATCGCCACTGCGTGATCGAAGTCGAGCGCGCCTCCCACCGGGAATCCGGGCCGACGTGCGCCCGGGTCCGCGAGGATGTGTGCGGTCAGCATCGCGGCATCGGTGGAGAGAATTCGCGCGCGCGGTGCTGCAGGTGCGTCGATGAAGCGGCGAAGTGGGATCGTCTCTCCGCGATTCGCGAGACCCGTGTACAGAGTTGCGAGCTCGTTCGGAGTCACCGGGAGCGCGCCGATCGCGAGTCCCAATCCGTAGGCCTCGGGAGCGAAGCGCACGCCCTTCACTCCACCGCGCTCGAAGCGCGCCAGGGCTTCGTCGACTCCGACTTCAGCGAGCACTCTCAGTGCGGGGATGTTGCGCGAGTTGCCCAGCGCCTCGCGGAGCAGCATCGGCCCGAGGAACGTGTGCGTGATGTTCTCGGGCACGTAGAGACCGCCGCCAGGCACTTCGAACTCCACCGGCGTGTCTGCGATGACTGAGGCCGCCGTGTGCGTGCCTTTCTCGAGCGCGAGTCCGTAGATGAAGGGCTTCATCGCCGAGCCGGGAGAACGACGCGTGTCGAGGAAGTCGATCGCTCCGTGGGCTTCTTTGTCGAAGTAGTTCGCGCTGCCGACCGACGCGAGGACATCGCCGGTGGCGAGGTCGATCACCATGCCCGCGGTGTTCGTCGCTCCCAACCCGCGCAGCCGCGAGAGGTTCTCGTTGAGCGAACGGAAGGTGAGTTGCTGCAGATCGAGATCGAGCGTCGTGTGGTGCACCACTTCCGGCGCGCCGCGCACCTCGCGTTCAGCCGCGAGGATGAAGTGCATCGCTTCCACGTGACGAATGGGGCGGGGGACGACCTTCAGATCCGAGTTCAGCGCGATCCTCAAATCCTCGTCGTTGATCACTCCGCGTGCGTGGAGTTGCCGCAGGATTCTGCGCGCGCGATTGAGGGCGAGCTTGTGGCCGTCGGCGTTCCACGGGCCCATGCGGCCGGGCTGCTGCGGGAGCGCGGCGAGGTAGGCCGCCTGCAGCCACGAGAGATCCTCGATGGGCTTGTCGAAGTAGAGACGAGAGGCGCGCACCACTCCGTGGCAGCGGTTTCCGTACGGCGCGATCGTGAGGTACTGGCGCAGGACTGCGCCGTGGCCGAAGCGGTGGATGAGCAGCATCGCTTCCGCGGCTTCCTGGGCCTTGGCGAAGAAGGTGCGCGCCTTGGGGTGCTGCAGACGCGCGAGCTGCATTGGGATCGTCGAGGCGCCGGAGATCACGCGGCCGTTCTTGAGATTCTGCCAGGCGGCGCGCGCGATCGAAGGGAAGTGGACTCCGGAATGCTCGTTGAAGTTGCGGTCTTCGGTTTCCAAAGTCGTCACTACGACTTTGTTCGGGAGGATCTCCGGCACTGACCAGAAGCCCCATGCTTCGTGACTGCCGGGGACTTCTCCGAGGAACTTGCCGGTGCGGTCGAGCAGCAGGTGTGAGGGTTGTCGGTGGTGGAGGGTGCCGTCCAACGAGTGTGCGAACCAGGTGCCAATGCCGAGCAGCAGTGTCAGGGCCAGCGCGCTTCGGCGCCCCCTCACCCCGACCCTCTCCCGGTGGGAGAGGGAGGAACCTGGTCCCTTCGCTTCCATTATTTCTGGTGCGCTCCCGTCACGACGATCGACATGCCCGCTCCGCGCCCGCGCACTTCCTCGCGGTACATCAGCTCGGCGTACGGCGGCGGGTGCACGAACTTGCCCTCGCTGCTGGCACGGACGCGGAAGTGGAACGTGTGCGTCCCCGGCCGCAGCTCCGTGAAGTAGTACCGAACTTCCTGATCGAGCCGCTGCACGTAGGTCGGGTTCACCGAGTCCGCCATCGACGGCTTCGCGTCACTGCTCGCCGTCTCCAGGTTCGGATTCAGCGGCTCGAGCCCCGCCGCGATCGGCACCACCAGCGCGACGTGGTGACGGAGTTCATCCGTCGTCAGCTCCGCGTGGATCTCGAGGATCTCTCCGAGCGGCACTGACATCGACGTCCCCGGCTTGTCGAGGTGGTGCGTGGGCGCCGAACCATCCGCGTGCATCCAGGTGAGCGAGCGCGAGACGATGAAGCCGTCCTTCTTCGCTTCGACCGACTGTCCCGGGCCCGCCGGCAGGAACTTCTGCGAGAGACGCGCCGAGAGCTTGCCGCCCGTGACGTTGAAGCCGAGCGCATTGTCGCCTTCGACGGTGCGGCGTCCCGCGCGCTTCGTCTCGCCGAGCACTGCATCCGCCTGGCCCGCGATCGCGAGGGTGGTCTTCGGCTGCGGCGTGGTGTTCTTCTCGAGGTACGTGCCCAGCGCCGCGAGTGCACGGCGGTTCGCGTGCGTGCTCCCAAAGCCGTACTGCGCATTGCCACGCGAGAGCAGCGCATCACGAATCATCGTGTGCTTCGCGTTCGCAGGATCCACGCGCAGCAGCGCTTCCCACACCGCGCCCGTCGTCGCCGCGGAAGAGCCGAGATACAGCCCATTCCACGTGGCGCGATCGCCGCGAATGCCGTCGAACACCTGCTGACCCTTCACCAGCTTGAACACCACGCTGTCCCACAGCTCGCCCTTCAGCGCCGCGAGGTTGGTCTGGAAGGTGTTCGGCCGCTCCGCCATCGCCGAGGTGAGATCTGCGAGCGAGACCGCGTCCATCGACTTGCGCTTGGCGAACAGCTCCACGAGGTAGTTCTCGTCGAGCTCGCCCGTCGCACCGAGCGCACGCAGCGCCGCGGTCTGCTGGTTGTAGCGGTACTCGTTCCAGATGCCCGCGAAGTCCGCGCGCAGCACTCGCTTCAGCGCGTCCGTCGCACGACGGAGAATCGTGTCGTCGAGCGAAATGCCCGCCTTGCGCGCGGCCACCATGAACTCCACGCCCTGCGCGGTGAGCGCGACGTCTCCGCGCCCACCCGGCCAGTAGCTGAAGAAGCCCTGCTCATCCTGGTGCTGCTTGAGCTCATCGAGGATGCGACGCACCGAAGCCTGCACCTGCGGCGTGAAGCGCGTGTCGAGCTCGAGCTTCTTCAGGAATCCACCGAGCGCGAGATCCGGAGAGACCTGGCTCATCCGCTGCTCGAGACACCCGTGCGGATACGCCGAGAGGTACTCGAGGCCGCTCGCCAGCTCGAGCAAGCCGGGCTGATTGGTGAACACCACCGTCTGACTTCCGGTGCCGGGACGCGGCTTCTCGGGGAAGTCGGGACCGTTGCTCTTGCCCGATTCGATCGTGGTGAAGAGCGCGCGCTTCTCGATCGCGCGATCAGGCAGCAGCGGCAGCTTCACTTCGAAGGCATCGCCCGCCTTGTCACTGAGCCGGGTCACATCGACACGTACCGTGAGCGCGGTGTCCTTCGCGGTGGTGACACTCTTCACCGTCGCCGGCGTCAACACAGACAGCGCCTTGTTCGCCTTGAGGTCGATCTTCTCCTGGCTCGAGGCTTTGCCGTCGATCGCGCCGGAGATCTTGATGTCGACCACTCCGGGCCCTTCCGCACCTTCGACGAGACGAGCCACCGCGCCGGGCCAGAACGTGTCGCCCATGCGCACGAAGCGCGGGAGCTGCGGCTGCACCAACACCGGCAACCGCACCTTGAGCGAGCTCTGCTTGAGACCGAAGCGCATGCCGCCTGACACCGCGACCGCGCGCACGCGGAACGTCGTGAGATCGTCAGACAGCGTCACCGGCACCACGAGCTTGCCGCTCGCCGGAACCGTGAGCGTCGCCGCGTAGTAGGGCACCGTGCGGAAGTCCTTGCGCACCATGCGCTTGCTGCCGTTCTGTTCCTCGTCGCCGCCGTCGCCACCGGGCTCTTCCTCGAGCTCGGACACGCGGCCGACGACGAGATTGCGCGAGTCACGAATGCTCACCGCGCGCTGATTGCGGCGAATCATCTCGGTCAGCGGATCGAGCGGGCCTTCCTTCGCGAGCGAGAGCACCGCTTCGTCGACGAGCCACAGCGTGACCTCTCCTCCGACCGGCTTCTTCTGATCGTCGGTGAGCGTCACCACGAAGTCGTGCTTGGTGCCGGGGCGCGCGAGCTCCGGGTGCTGCACGTTGACGATCACCGTGTTCTTCGTGGGATCGACCTGGAGATCGAGCGAAGACGCGACCGTCGCCGGCTTGTAGCGCGCGTCATCGGTCTTCCCTTCACCGAGACGGCCGCGCATCAGCACCACGTGCATCGGCAGGTTGGGCACGAAACGATCGGTGATGGGCACGTCGATCACTGCCTTGCTGCCCGCGACGTCCTTCCACACGTAGCGATTGCCGCCCGGCTCCTCGACGACCACGAGAGCGCGCGCGGTGGCGAACGGGCTCTGCACCAGCACGTGCGCGACCTCGCCCGGCGAGTAAGACTTCTTGTCGGGTTTCAGCTCGAACACGCCATCGCGCGACTTCTGCCACGACTGCGGAGTGGAGCCTCCGATGTACAAGTCTGCCGACAGCGTCTGCACGCGGCCCAGCTTGTCGCGCGCGAACAGCTCCACCACGTACACACCTGAGTCGGTGATCGCGAACGCGTGATTCACCGCCTCGGTGCCGCTGGTGAGGATCTTCTCCGCGACCTGCACGTCTTCCTGCTCGGTCTGGTACTTCGCCTGGCCCGTCGCGAAGCTCGTCTCGCGCAGCGTCGAGTGCCACACCCGGCGGAAGAGGCGAACGCGAACTTCCTGACCCTTGAGCGGCTTGTCGTCGACTCCGACGGTGAGCACCTCGGGCTTCAGCTCCGTCGCCTTCTCGAGGTAGCGCGGAATCTTGAGACCGAGCACGAACGAGGGGAGCGCCTTCACCTCAGTCGTCGTGGTGACCGGCTGCTCATCGGGTCCCGTGACCGTCGCTTCAAATCGATACACGCGCGGCGAGCCGTCGAGATCGAGCTGCGGATTCATCGTGATGTCCGCCGCGCCGTTGTCGTCGAGCTCGCCTTGCTGCGAGGTCACGCCAGGCGCCTGCTGCGAGGCGGGACGTGCGAACTGCGTCGAGTTCGCGAAGAGGAAGCCAGGCTGACCTTTCGGCACCCAGTCGTACGAGCGCTGCGTCACCGTCCACGCGATGGGCTGATTCGCGACGTTGCCACCTGCGTAGTAGCGCGCGACCGCCTTCACCTTGAACGCTTGATCGTTGCGCACGCGGAGCGCACCAGTGAGCTGCACCTCGAACGTCGGCACGCGGTACGCCTCGATCTTGAACGAGCGGCGCGCGAGGAACGACTCTGGGTTCTTGTCGAAGAGCGAGAGCTGGTAGTCGCCGGTCGGAACGTCAGCCTCCTTGAAGGTCGCCTCGAGACCTCCGAGCACCGAGGTCTTCACCGTCACTGGATACGCAGTGCCGTCGGGTCCGATCACCTGGATGCCGAAGCGCTTCAGATCAGCCGGCACGCGCAGCTCGCCGCTCACCTTGGTGCGCACGAAGGCCTTGATGAACACCGGCTCGCCCGGGCGATAGATGCCGCGCTCGGGGAAGATGAAGCCGAGCGTGGTGTCGTTCACCGCGGTGGGGATCGACTTCGCGAGCAGCCACGAGAGCCACGAGTCGGAGCTCGACCAGTGATTGTTCGCGAACACCGGCAGCCGTTCACGCGGATCGAGCACGAGGTAGTCGTCACCGGAGCTCACGGAGACGCGGCTGATCGAGTCCCAGCCCATCGGCGGCACCGAGATGCGGCCGTCTCCGTCGGTGGTGAAGGTCTGCTCCACGATGCGCTGCGGAGAGCCCGCGAGGCCTTCGAGCTTCACCGTCGCGCCCCGCACTCCGTCACCGGAGTCGAGCGCACGCACGTAGATCACCGCGCGCCCCGTCTCTTCGATCGAAGTCACGGACAGGTTGGTGATCTGCACGCGCATGTACGCACGCTGCGCTGCACCGGTGAGCCGGCGCAGACCGACCAGGTATGTGCCGGGACGATTCGCTCCGACCACGTCATCGAGCAGCGGCTTGAGATCGAGACCGAACGTCGTCGCGCCCGACTTGTCCTGCAGCGGGAGATCCACGAGCCGCGAGACGAGCGGACTGCCGAGCAAACGGATGTGTCGCGAGAGCGTGCTCGAGTCGAGGTACCCAGGCGTGTTCGGAACCTGAGGCTCTTCGCCAGGGAAGGGCGGATCGCTCTGCTCGTCGATCACCACGGGAGACTGCGGGAAAGGCCACAGACCGGCGTGCATCGGATCGACGCGGTAGATGCGCACGTCCGCGCGCGCTTCGCCGTAACCACGGAGCGGCAGCGTGCGAGGACCCTTCGCCTCGATCATCGCGGTGCCTTGCTGCCACGCGAGGAACGGCGTCTTCCATCCGAGGTGGAAGTACACGTCGGCCGCCTTCACTTCACGCAGCGGACGTTGAGCGTCATCGCGAATCGGAGCGCTCGCGAGCGAGAGTTTGTAGAGCGTGTCGGGCACGAACTTGCCGACCAGTTGCACGCGCGAGCCGTACGCCTGGAAGCGCAAGTCAGGAACCGAGGGCTCGAGGCGCACCAGCTTGCGCAGCGAAGTGAGCGTGAGATCGGCGACCGGCGCAGAGAAGACGAGCTGTGGTTGATCGCCGCGATTGCCGCAGCCGAGCGCGAGATCCTTCGGAGTCGACGCGCCGCCCACGAGCGGGAACACCGCGTTCCCGCAGCGCACCTCGGTCAGCGTGAAGGGCGTGCGCGTGGAAGCGCGGCCCTGCCACAGCGTGGTGCCTTCGTTGCCGAGCGCGAGGCTGATGCCGACCACCAGCTGCTTTCCTTCAGGCACGTCTTCATCGAGCGTGACGGTCCAGGTCGCCGGATCGCGGTGCGAGGCGCGGGGCAGCGGCGCGAGCGCGTAGTTGTTGATCTTGCGAGAGGGCGAATCACCGAGGCCCGGCAGATCGCGGATCTCGAGCGACAGCATCTTCTTCAGCGACGCCACCGGGTACGCCTGCGGGAAGGTGAGGGTGAGCACGCGGAAGGGGCGCAGGCCTTCGCTCCCGGGCGACGGCGACATCGCCGAGGGCGCCGACATCATCGTGGTGAGGATCTTCCGAGCGCCGCCGGCCTCGATGGAGAAGCGCGCGAGTGCGGGCCACGGTTCGGCAGGACGGAACTGCAGGGTCTTCTTGTCGACCCAGAAGTACGCGCCAGGCCACTCAGGGGAGATCTTCAGGCGCTTGGCGCCGTCGTCCGCGTTCGCTTTGTCTCCGACTTGATCGCTGGGGAAGTAGACCGAGATCGGATCGAAGCCGCGGAGGAACTGCTCGGGGAGAACCGAGGTGCCACCGCTGGGACGCTGACCTTGATC
>CBIHPJ010000442.1:0-7613 GCA_966211295.1 uncultured Myxococcales bacterium
CAGGCGCTCTTGCTCGAGGCTCAGACGCCCAGGGTCCGCTTCGGAGCGCTGAACCAAGAACCCGGCGCCGGCTCCGGTTTCGTGCAGAGCCACCTTTCACGAAGCTTCGTGCCCGGGTCACTGGGCGGAAATTCGAGAGGCCTGCTGGCGACGAGCAAAGAGCGTGCAGCCCCGAATTTCCCGTTCCCCAAAGCCGAGCGACTGCTTCAGCCGCGGCTGATCACGCCCTCTTCCACCAGCTGCGCGAGGATGCGCGCGGTGTCGATGCGGGACATGCCTGAGACCGAGAAGAGATCGTCGAAGCTCACCGTGCCGTCGATCTGCGCGAGCACGAAGCCCGCGCGGTGATCGAGGTTGAGCCAGATGATTTCGTCGTCCTTCAAGAGCACGCGGGGGATCGTCTCCAGCTTCCCCAGCTTCGACTCGAACATGATGAGGAGCGTCTTTTCACTCCGCTCCCGCATCGCGACCACTTCGGGATCATCGGGGGCGATGGCCTGCGCCTTGATGATCAGCTCCATCGCGCCGCTGTGATCGTCGAGCTCCAGCAGATCGCGCGCGCCGCGCAGGATCGCGCGGATCTCTTCCTTCCGCGACTCGGGCGACCGGGTGATCTTCGAGTCCGAGCTGATGAGATCGAGCGCGCGATCGCGGCCCGCCACCGCCTCGAGCTTGATGCCCGGGTTGCTCCGCACGTCCCACGCCGACTCTGCGCGCGGAGCGAGTGAAGGAGAAGGCCTCGGCACCGGCGGCAGCTCTTCTTCTTGTTCCGCCTGGCCCGGGAGTCCCACGGGCGCTTCGACCGTAGGCTCGGGCGGCTTGGGGGTCGGGCTCGCCGACCAGGCCCAGGCGTTCCCCGCGGGTTCCTGCTTCCTGGGCGTCGGAGCGGCTGCCGCGTTCAAGCTCGCGAACAACGCCGGGGTGGAAGGCGAGGGAGTGGGAATGCCGCCCTTCGTCACCACATTCGCTGACGAGTCCGAAGAGGGGCCGTAACCGAAGAGCGGCGGCGTGGAGCTGGGCGGCGCTTCGGGGCCCGGCTCTCCGCCGATCTCGATGCTGCGCGCGGCCGGGGGCGGCTGAAGCTCTGACTTGAAGAGCTGCATCGTCTGGCGCGGTGCCGGCGCCTCGCTCTGGGGGAAGAGCTGCAGCGTGCTGTTCTTCTGCGCCGACGACGGAGACGACGCGGTCGACGACGGTCCGAACACGAGGGTCGACGGCTTCTGCGACGGCGACGACGACACGAAGGGACCCGGGTCAGACTGCGTCGCGGCGGTCGGATCACGCTGAGGCACGGGCGTCTTGGCGCCCGTCATGCGCCCCCAGTCTTCTTCGAGATTCGCTGCCGACTGCTGCGAGGTGCCGTAGCCCGCGGCGACCTCCCATTCGGACTTCACTCCAGAGCCGCTGCTCGATCGCTCGAAGGGATTCGAGCCGACGGAAGGCGCGACGGGAGGCGCCGACGGCTGACGCTCGGGCTCCTCGGTCACGTCTTCGCCAGGAGCCGCCCCACCCGCCAGCAGCTGCGCGGCCTTCTCATTCTGCGGATCGAGCTTCAGCGCGCGCTCGAAGAGCTTCCTCGCGCCCTCGAGATCGCCCGAGAGCTTGAGCCAGATTCCGGCTTCGACGAGCTGGGCCGCGCGATCGGCGCTCATGACTTACCGCCCGATCCGCTGAAGCACGCCCCTGAAGAGGCTGACCGTGCGCGTGAGCGTGTCGATGGAGTCAGTGACCTTCTTGAGCTCCGTGGCCTGGGCGGCCACCTTCGCACCCTCGAGAGCCTGCTGCGCCTTGGCGAGCGCGTCCTTCCCGAACTCACTGCCTGCGGTCGCCTTCTGCAGCTGGGGAATCAGTTCGGTGACCTCGCTCACCAGCGACTGCAGCTCGAGCCGCTTGGTCTTCACTTCTTCCTCGGCCCGCGCCTCGAGCATCAGGTCGGCCTGCTCGTCGAGGATCTTCTTGAGCTCGTCCTGCGTGAGGCCGCCGCTCGCGGTGACCTGGATCGACTGCTGCTGGCCGGTCTCCTTGTCGCGCGCAGCGACGGAGACGAGACCTTCGGAGTTGATCTCGAAGATGACGTCGATCTCCACCTCGCCGCGCTTGGCCAGCCGCAGCCCGGTGAGGATGAACTCACCCAGCAGCTCGTTCTGGTGCGCGACGTCGCTCTCGCCCTGGAGCACCATGATCTTCACGGTGGTCTGGTTGTCACGCGAGGTGTTGAAGACCTCGGTGACCGAGGTGGGCACGGTGGTGTTCTTCGGAATCAGGCGGCGCACGTAGCCACCCGCGATCGCCACGCCGAGCGACTGCGGAGTGACGTCGAGAAGCACCACGTCGGCGGCCTCGTTGGTGAGCGCTTCGGCCTGCACCGCCGCGCCGAGAGCGACGACCTCTTCGGGGTGCACGCCCTTGCAGGGATCGCGGCGGAAGTACGCCTTCACCGCTTCCTGCACGCGGGGCATGCGCGTCATGCCGCCCACGAGGATCATCTCGCGCAGGTCGATCGGCTTCACCTTCGCCTCGCTGAGCACCTGCTCGCAGAGGTTGATGGTGCGCTCGACCAGCTTGCCGGTGAGCTCTTCGAATTTGTCGCGGGTGAGCGTCTTCTGCAGATGCAGCGCCGAGCCGCCGCCCGGAGGCGTGGAGATGAACGGCAGGTTGATCTGCGTCTCGCGCGCGGTGGAGAGCTCGATCTTCGCCTTCTCCGCCGCGTCCTTCAGGCGCTGGAGCGCCATGCGATCAGCCTTGAGCGTGATGCCGTGCTCGCGCTGGAAGTCGTTCGCGAGCCAGTCGATCACGGTGTTGTCGAAGTCCTCACCGCCGAGGAAGGTGTCGCCGCCGGTGGCGATCACGTCGAACACGCCCGAGCCGATCTCCATCACCGAGATGTCGAAGGTGCCGCCGCCCAGGTCGAAGACCGCGATCTTCCCGTTGATGTTCTTGCCGAAGCCGTACGCGAGCGCCGCCGCGGTGGGCTCGTTGATGATGCGCAAGACCTCGAGGCCCGCGATGCGTCCGGCGTCCTTGGTGGCCTGGCGCTGGCCGTCGTTGAAGTACGCCGGCACCGTGATGATCGCCTTCTTCACCGGGCGGCCGAAGTGCGCCTCGGCGTCGAGCTTGAGCTCGCGCAGCACCATCGCGGACAGCTCGGGCAGAGAGTAGTTCTTGTCGCCGAGCTTCACCTTGATGTCGTCGTGATCGCCCGACTGAATCGTGTACGGCAGGCCCTTGAGCGCGTCCTGCATCTGCGGCGAGCTGAACTTGCGGCCGATGAGCCGCTTGCTCGCGTAGACCGTGTCCGTGGGGTTGGTGATCGCCTGCCGCTTCGCGATCTGCCCGACCAGCAGCTTGCCTGACTTCGCGAGCGCGACCACGGAAGGCAGCAGGTTCGAACCTGAACGCCCTCGGATCACGATCGGTGCCCCCGACTGCACCGTTGCGACGACACTGTTGGTGGTGCCCAGATCGATACCGATGACGGGCTCACGCTCTGCCATGAGAGCGCTACGTTAGAACGGCCAGAGCTTCTTGCCGTGTTTTTTGACCTCCGGATGGTCAGGGTCGAGCTTGGCGGCTTCCTCGAAGTGCTTCTTCGCCATCACCTTCATGCCCGCATCCATCAGCAGGCGGGCGAGATGGACCCGGTACTCGACGTTCTTCGGCGCGGCGTCGACGGCCTTCTGCGCGAAGCTGGCGGCGTCGCGGGTTTCGCCCCTTCGCTCCAGCAGAATCGAGGTCTTGTGAGCCGCTTTGAAGTTGAGTGGGTTCGCATTGACCGCGACCTTGAGCGCCTGCAGCGCGAGCGCGTCGTCACCGCGATTCAGCGCCTCGAGGGCGTGCTGGAAGCTCGAATCTGAGCGCACCAGGTCGGCACCCTTGCGCGCTTCCACCATCAGGGCCTTCACCTCGGCGTTCTGAGGATCGATCTGCGCCGCGTTGTTGAGCGCGCTGACGGCCTGCGAATACTCCTGCTTCGCGGCGTGCTCCTTCGACTTGGTCACCAGCTCCTGCACCTTGGTGGCCCGCGCGAGGTACGGGTGGCGAGCGAGCCGCTGGCGCCGCTCGGCGTCGCGCGCCTCTTCGGTCTCGGTCTTCGGCTCGGCGGGCTTGAACGCGGGGTTGTTGCCAGTGTTGCTCCGAGCCGCCGCGCGCACGAAGGGGTTCGCCGCGAGATACGCCTCGCGCTTCTCAGGATCGGTGAGGGTCTGGTTCGCCTCGACCAGGCGCTTGAAGATGCGGTCGAGCTTGGCCTTGTAACTGCCGAGGTTCTTTCCGAAGTACTTGTCGGGGTGGAACTTGCGCGACGCCTCGCGGAACGCCGCGCGCACGTCGTCCGACGACGCTCCCGAAGGAACGCCGAGGAACTCGAAGAGGTTGTTCGAGGCGACCTTCCCGTCGAGCGCGTCGATCTCTTCCTTGCGCCCTTCTTCGAGGTCGACCTTTTCCTCTACAGCCACGTGGTTGCGCCCCTAACGAAAGTCAGCGTGCTGATGTCACAGCGAAGCTTCGAAGATGGCAAGACCTTCAGCCAATTGCTCGCGCGTCACCAGATACGACGGCGCGAAGCGAATGGTCTTCTCCCCGGCCAGATTGGCGAGCAACCCGTTGGCGCGGCAGCGGGCCAGCACGTCGGCCGCGCCGGTGTCGACCTCGATCCCGAAGAGCATGCCCTTGCCGCGCACGTCGACCACCCGGCCCGGCTTGCGCGCCTTGATGGCCAGCGCGAGGGAGCGCAGGTGCTCACCCTTCTCCGTGGTCTCCTGCATGGTCTTCGGGTCGCACGCGATGTCCCAGGTGGCGATCGCCGCGGCGCACGCGACGAGATTTCCGCCGAAGGTCGAGCCGTGCGTCGCACTGGGGAGCGCCTTGCCCGCCTCGTCGGTGCACACCATCGAGCCGATGGGGAGCCCGTTGCCGAGCGACTTCGCGAGCGAGAAGGCGTCTGGAATGATCCCGTCGTGCTGGAAGGCGAACGGCTTGCCGGTGCGCCCGATGCCCGTCTGCACTTCGTCGATGAGGAGCAGCAGGCCGTGTTCGTTACACAGCTCGCGCAGCGCCTTGAGGAAACCCGCGGGAGCGGGCCGCACCCCACCCTCGCCCTGGATCGGCTCCACGAGGATCGCGGCGGTGGTCGGACCGACGAGCTTCTTCACGCCCTCGAGGTCGCCCATCTGCGCGTAGCGGAAACCACCGGGGAGCGGCTCGAAGCCGGCCTGGTACTTGGGCTGCGCGGTGGCGGTGACGGTGGCGAGGGTGCGGCCGTGGAAGCCGCCTTCGAAGGTGATGATGTCGGACCGCTCGGCGTTGCCCTTCACCACGTGCTGGTAGCGGCGGGCGAGCTTGATGAGCGCCTCGTTCGCCTCAGCGCCCGAGTTGCAGAAGAACGCGCGCGCGCCGGGGAGACCCGAGGCCCTGGTGAGCCGCTCGGCGAGCTGAATCTGCGGCTCTGAGTAGAAGACGTTCGAGACGTGCCAGAGCGTGTCGAGCTGCTTCTTCGCCGCGGCGATCACGCCGGGGTGGCAGTGACCGAGCGCGCAGGTGGCGATGCCGGCGATCAGATCGAGGTAGCGCTTGCCCTCGGCGTCCCACAGGTAGCTGCCTTCGCCGCGCGCGAGCACGATCGGCTGCTGCTTGTAGTTCTGCAACAGCACGTGCTTCGCCTGATTGATGACCTCATCGGTCTTCGTATGCGGGGAGGTGGAGGAGGTCGTGTCGGCGGGCTTCATCGAGATCGCGTTGTCCATGGGGAGCCTGGGGAAATCGCTTTAGAGAATGTACCGCGAGAGGTCTTCATCCTTGACCAGATCTGACAGGCGAGCGCGAACGAGCGCCCCGTCGATCTGGTACTGCTTGTCAGATAGTTCTGAGGCCGAGAAGGCCACCTCGTCGAGCAGCCGTTCGAGCAGGGTGTGCAGTCTTCTGGCGCCGATGTTCTGGGAGCGCTCGTTCACCTGCGCCGCCAGCCGCGCGATCTCGACCAACGCGTCGTCGGTGAAGTTGAGCGTCACGCCCTCGGTGAAGAGCAACGCCTGGTACTGCTTGATGAGCGAGTTCTTCGGCTCGCGGAGAATTCGCACGAGGTCTTCGTTGGTGAGCGGCTCGAGCTCGACGCGAATCGGAAAGCGCCCCTGCAGCTCGGGGATCAGATCGGACGGCTTGGAGACGTGGAACGCGCCAGCCGCGATGAAGAGCACGTGATCGGTCTTCACCTGTCCGTACTTGGTGTTGATGGTGCTCCCTTCGACGATGGGGAGCAGATCACGCTGCACGCCTTCGCGGCTCACGTCGGGCCCACCGGTCTTCCCTTCGCGGCTGGCGATCTTGTCGATCTCGTCGAGGAAGATGATGCCGTCGTTCTCCGCGCGCTTGAGCGCCTCGCGGTTCACGCGGTCCTGGTCGATCATCTTTCCGGCTTCTTCCTGCTCGAGCACCTTGAGCGCGTCCGCCACGCCGAGGCGGTGCTTGCGCGTGCGGTTGCCGAAGCCCGGCATGTTCTTGAAGAGGTCCTGCAGGTTGACGCCGACCTCTTCCATGCCCTGCCCTGAGAAGTTCTTCATGAACATCAGGTTGGAGTCCTGCAGCTCGACCTCGACCTGGGTGTCGTCGAGCGTGCCCGCGCGGAGCTGGGCTCGCAGTTTCTCGCGCTCGCTCTCGGTGAGGTGCGGGCTGGCGCGGCCGTTGCCGCCCTTCAAGAGATCCTGCAGGCGATCTTCGGCGTGATCGTTGGCGCGCGCGCGCACACGCACCAACTCTTCGTCGCGCACCAGCGAGATGGAGGCCTCGACGAGATCGCGCACCATCGACTCGACGTCGCGGCCCACGTAGCCGACCTCGGTGAACTTGGAGGCCTCGACCTTGATGAAGGGAGCCTGCGCAAGCTTCGCGAGGCGGCGGGCGATCTCGGTCTTACCGACGCCGGTGGGCCCGATGAGGATGATGTTCTTCGGGGTGATGTCTTCGCGCAGATCGGGGTTGGCGTGCTGACGGCGCCACCGGTTGCGGAGCGCGATGGCGACGGCGCGCTTCGCCGCGGTCTGGCCGACGATGTAGCGATCGAGCTCGGCGACGATCTCGCGAGGAGTGAGGGACGAGCGCACGTTAGAGCTCCTCGAAGGCCAGGTTTTGATTGGTGTAGATGCAGATGTCGGCGGCGATCTGGAGCGACGTCTCGACGATCTTCTTCGCGTCGAGGTTGGAGTGCTGCAGCAGCGCGCGCGCGGCGGCCTGCGCGTAGGGCCCGCCACTTCCCACCGCGGCGATTCCGAGATCGGGCTCCACCACGTCACCGGCGCCAGAGAGAATGAAAGTCTTCTCTTTGTCGGCGACCACGAGGAGCGCTTCGAGACGGCGGAGGAAGCGATCCATGCGCCAGTCCTTGCCGAGCTCGACGGCGGCGCGCGCGAGGTTCTTGTTGTGCTCTTTGAGCTTCGCTTCGAACCGCTCGAAGAGCGTGAAGGCGTCCGCGGTGCCGCCCGCGAAGCCGGCGATCACCGAGCCGTCGGCGAGGCGGCGCACCTTGCGGGCGTTGCCCTTCATCACGATCTTGTCGAGGGTGACCTGCCCGTCGCCGCCCAGCACGACCTTGCCGTCACGGCGTACACACAGAATCGTCGTCA
>CBIHPJ010000443.1:0-7591 GCA_966211295.1 uncultured Myxococcales bacterium
GCTCACGGAGTGAGCAGCACGTTGACTGTGCTGCCGTCGATCACCGGGAACTGTCCGTTCACCACGTTCACGCTGGGCGGCGTGGTGAAGTTCGAGCGGTAGAGCACGCTCCCCGTTCCGTACGACTGCAGGAAGAGCTCGTACGCGCCGCCAGGGAGCGCGGGGAAGTTCGTGCCCTGCACTCCGGTGTCGGAGCAAGCCACGTCGACGCCGGTCGTTCCGTAGACGAGCGTGCCGGTGGAGTCGCGCAGGTTCACGTTCATCATGCTCGCTCCGGCCTGCGCACAGTTGAGCTGCGAGACGCCGTTGCTGAACGACCACTTCACGGGGAGCCCGCCCACCGCCCAGCCCATCAAGAAGCCGCGGTTCGTTTGCTGGCCCGCGGTGATCAGGAAGGTCGTCGCGGCGTCGTAATAGGTGAATTGGTTCACATCGCGGGCCGCGAGCGAGATGGCGTGATTGCCCGGCGCCAGGTTGCTGAAGATCGTCTGCGTCGTTCCGTAGCCCTGCGCGCACGGCACGGTCTGCGGAGTGGCGTCGATCGTCACCACCACGTCGGTCACTCCGGCCTGCGCGCAGTTCGGCGTCGAGGATGCGGTGTTGGGTGGGAAGGTCCACGAGATCGCCACCGAGCCCGGCGCGTTCACCGCGTTGAGCGTCGCGTTGATCTGCACGTTGCCGTTCACCGTGAGGTTGCCGCTCTTCGCGTAGAGCACCACGTTCGACGAGCTCAGCGCCTCGAGCGTGTACGCGTACGCGCCTCCCGTGAAGTTGAGGAGCTGGATGCCGTCGCTGCCGCCGTTGCTGCAGCCGAAGAGGCCACCGTTCATCAAGGTCTGGCCGGGAATGGTGATGCGAACGTTCTGCACGGAGGAGGTCTGCGCGCAGGTCGGCCCGTCGAAGTTCCAGAGGAAGATGATGTTGCCCGAGGCGAGCGCGCTGCCGCCTCCGCCCGTGCCGCCACCGAGTCCACCGCCCGCGCCGCCTCCGAGGAAGCCTCCACCCGTTCCGCCCCCGAAGGCTCCACCTCCGGTTCCACCTCCGCTGCTGCTCCCGGGCTGGCAGGTTCCGAGCGAGCAGATGAAGGTGCCCGGGCAGACGGAGCAGGCGTTGCCGCTGTTGCCGCACGAGTTGGTGGAGTTTCCATCCACGCACTGACCTGACGAGTTGCAGCAGCCGCCGCAGTTCTTCGGGCTGCACCGGTCGTTCACCACCACGCAGGACTGCAGCAGCACCACCAGCGACAGGGGGAGGAGGAAGCGCATGTGATGAGTGCTTACCCGACCCATCACCTCGGTGTCCGGTCACTCTGCTTCGGAGGAGCTGTCGCGGTCTTCGGTTCGGTGTAGGCGGGGGCACATGAACAAGTCAGTCGCGATCGGTGTCGTGTTGTTCGGCGTGGGGATCATCGTGGGCCGGGCGACCGTGCTCGTCGGTCAGCCCGACGCCCCGGCGGCGAAGACGGTCGCCGCGGCTCCGAGCGGGCCGGTCGAAGCGGGCGGTATGTTGCGGGGGCAGGTGGCCGAGGTGATTCAGGTCTCGCAGTACACGTATCTGCGGCTCGAGTCGGGTGAGTGGGCGGCGGTGCCGTCGGCTCCTTCGCTCGCGGCGGGGCAGACCGTGGGCATCTCGCTGCAGAACGAGATGGTCGATTTCGCCAGTCCTTCGCTGGGTCGCACCTTCGCGCGCATTTGGTTCGGCGCGCTCGAGGGGGCTGCTCCTTCGGCTCCGCGCGCTCAGCAGGAGATGCCGCAGGCGCCGAGCGCTCCTCCGGAAGTGAAGGCTGCGCTGCAGGCTGTGGGCTCGAGCAATGTGCTCTCGCTGCGCGTGGTCGATGTGTTCTCCGAGCGGAAGGCGCTCGCCGGTCAGCGCGTGAAGGTGGCGGGCACGGTGGATCGCGTGAACTTCGTGCAGGGCGTTCACTACGTGCACGTGAAGGACGGGACCGGAGTCGCCGCGGACAAGACGGATGATCTGCTGGTGCTCAGTCAGGTCGAGGTCGCGAAGGGCGCCCAGGTGACTGCCGAGGGCGTGGTGGCGATCGATCGCGACGTGGGAATGGGCTCGGTCGCGGTGTTGCTGGACCAGGCGCAGGTGCGCTGAGTCTCGCTCTCGCTTTGAGGGAGGCTGGTGGCTTGAGGTCCTCGACCTTGCTCGTCACCCGCAGGCCTCTCGGCTTCGGGCTTTCTGTGACTTCGTGACCAGGCGGAGATGGCTCCTGAGAAGACTGGAGCGTTGTCACGAGGTAGACCTCGGGGCACCTCAAAAACCTCGAGCATCCATGATGCTCAATCGGGCATCACCGATGCTCCGGGTTTAAGCGCGTCCCCAGGGGACACCTCGTCACAATCGCTTCTTCGTTCGAAGCAGAGAGGCCTGTGCGGACGAGCAACGGACGAAACCCAACATTCCACCGCTCTCAATGCCGCAGTGGCACTCAGCGAGCGACTGGCGTGCGCTTCAGCAGCGCGTGCCGCTTGTGATGCAGCTCGAGGTTGAGCGGATCCGCACCGAGCGCGAGCTCACAATTCCGAATCGCATCCGCGATCTTCCCGTCGGCCTCGAAGCCATTCACGGTCATCAACAGCATGCGACCGCGCGCCTCGGCCCCCGGACTGGCCTGAAGGAACCGCGCCCGCACCGCCTCGAGCTCGGGAACGCGCAGGCCCGCGGACAAGCACATCGCCACGCCCTTCCAATTCGAGCGCATGCCGTCGAACTCGACGCGCTTCCCCGCGACACCCAGCACCTCGACCGCCTGGTGCACGCGCTCGCTCGCCGCGTCGATCTGCCGCTCCTGGCTCGGTGACACCGGGCGTTTCTTCAGCTCAGCCAGCTGGCGGGTGATCTCACGGCCCTTCGAGCGCACCTGCGGCACGTCCACGTCCTGCGGCAACCCGAGCACCACGTAGTGATCACCCTGGATGCGCTTGCGGAAGTCGGCGAGCGCGATCTCAGCGATGCGATCATCAGCGAGCGCGGGTGCGGGAGCGGGCGGCTCGGTCGGCGAAATCGGCAGACCCTTGGTGAGCAGGTCGAGCGCTTCACGCTGCTCGGGACGCACCGAGGTGAACTGCACGCCGAAGCCCTGCGGCATGTTCCACGCCTGCGCCTGCTCGGCCGAGACGTGCCGCACCACATCGCCCTGCACCGTGCCCACCTGCGGAATGGTGAGCGTCACGCGCGAGAACACGCGCGGCGGAGCGCTCGTGCTCTGGAGGAAGCAGCCAGCGCGCGACACGTCTTGCACCTGGAGCTTCATCGTCGCGCCCACATCGGGTTTCACCTCGACCTCGAAGCTCGCGAGGTGACGCGGCGGAGCGTGCGCTCCAGGACCCGAGCCGCTGCTCGCAGGAACCTGACTCGAAGGAGAACCTGCGTTTCCACTGGGCGTCATCTTCGAAGACGAGGTCGAAGACGGAGCCGGCGTTCCAGGCGGAGTCGGCGTGGCGCGCTGCTGAGCAGAGTCGGTGCTCGCGGGCTGCACCAACACGCCGCTGCTGTTGGCGCTGTTGTCCTTGAGCGCCAACTCGAGCGCGGTGGCGAAATCTCCGCAGGTCGCGAAGCGCGACTCGGGCCGCTTGCCCAGCGCCTTCATGATCGCGTTCGAGATGCCGATCGGAATGTTGGGGTTGATGGTGTGCGGCGCCTTGGGCTCCTGGCTCAGATGCGCCACCAGCATCGCGGTGATCGGCAGCCCGGCGAACGGCGTGCGGCCCGTGGCGAGCTCGTAGGCGATCACTCCCAGCGAATACTGATCAGTGCGGCCGTCGATGGCGTCGCCGCCCGCCTGCTCCGGGGCCATGTAATCAGGCGTGCCGATGATCACGCCGGTGGCCGTCTTCCGGTTGCTCATCGTGCTCTGGAGCTTGGCGATGCCGAAGTCGAGGATCTTGACGAAGTCCTCCTGGCGGCCGCGCTTCACCAGCATCAGGTTCTCGGGCTTGAGATCGCGGTGCACCACGCCCAGCTCGTGCGCCTGATCGAGCGCGTCACACACCTGCGCGAGAATCGGTACCGCGCGCGTCATCGGCATCGAGCCGCCGACCTGCGACTCGAGCGAGTTGCCCTCGAGGTACTCCATCACGAGGTAGTAGCGGTTCGGCGGCAGCACGTTCATGTCGAAGATGCTGACGATGTTCGCGTGGCCGATGACGTTCACCGCGCGCGCTTCGGCGTAGAAGCGCTGCACGAGATCAGCGTTCGATGACAAGTGCTCGTGAAGGAACTTGATCGCGACGCGGCTGCCGATGCCGCTGTGTTCGCCGAGGTACACCGAGCCCATGCCGCCGGTGCCCAGCAGCTTCAGGATCTTGTAGCTGCCGACCTGTTGGCCGATCAGCGCGTCCTTGGGCGTCTGGATCTGCATCGTCGAACTCACGGGGAGCGGGGTACCACCAGGCCCGCTCGACATGGTCTGCGGCAAATCAACCCGGAGGTCGTCGAAATTGCCGCCACCTGGGCTGATGCCTGAGCCTGAGCCGGGCTTGGAGTCAGACGTCCACGGAACGGCGAAGCCGCCGCCACAAGGCTGTTCCGTTGGATGATCGACTCCACAAACCGCACAGGACAATTTCCACCCCCACTAAATTCCGTAACGCGAGGGCCGCAACCTACCGCACGCCACTGACATGATCAGCTGAGTCAAAAGCGAGCCGCGGGGTACGAGCAGGTAGGTATCACTCCTCCAAGAGTCCCTTGAGCGCCTCGTTCCCCATGGGGAGCGAAAGCGCCTGCGCGTAGTGCAGCAGCAGCGATCGGTTATCGGCGACGTTCAGGTTCTGCAACTCGAGGGCGCCGATGCGGTCTTCCGGTGAGAACGCGCCCACCGTCTTCTCCATCGAGAGCTTCTCGGGCGCGTAGGCAGACTGCGCGGCCTCGGTCTTCATGAGGGTGAAGTCGTCGCCACGGCGCAGCTCGAGGGTGACCTCGCCGGTGATCGCGGTGGCGATCCAGCGCACCAGTGACTCCTTCACCAGCATCGCTTCGGGGTCGTACCAGCGGCCTTCGTACAGCAGGCGGCCGAGGCGACGGCCCAGGTTGCAGTAGAGGTCGGTGGTGTTCTCGTTGTGCACCGCGGAGAGGATGCGCTCGTACGTGAGGTGCAACAGCGCCATCGCGGGCGCCTCGTAGATGCCGCGCGACTTCGCGTCGATCACCCGGTTCTCGATCTGATCGCTCATGCCGAAGCCGTGGCGGCCGCCGATCTTGTTCGCCTCGAGGAAGAGCGCGACCAGGTTGTCGAAGCGCTTGCCGTTGAGCGCGACCGGCACGCCGTGTTCCCAGGTGACGGTGACGGTCTCGGCGTCGATCTTCGTCTCGGGCTTCCAGTGCGCGACGCCCATGATGGGGTTCACCACCTTCATCGACTTGTCGAGGTGCTCCAGGTCCTTCGCCTCGTGCGTGGCGCCGAGCATGTTCGAGTCGGTGCTGTACGCCTTCTCGGTCGACATGCTGTACGGCAGGCCGGCACTGATCAGGAACTCGGACATCTCCTTGCGGCCGCCCAGCTCCGTGACGAACTGCTGATCGAGCCACGGCTTGTAGATGCGCAGCTCGGGGTCGACCAGGATGCCGTAGCGGTAGAAGCGCTGAATGTCGTTGCCGCGGTGCGTGGAGCCGTCGCCGAACACGTGCACGTCGTCGGCCTTCATCGCGCGAACGATCGCGGTGCCGGTGACCGCGCGGCCGAGCGGAGTGGTGTTGAAGTACTTCTTGCCGCCGACATGCAGATGGAACGCGCCGCACTGAATCGCGGTGAGCCCCTCTCGCGCGAGCGAGTCGCGGGTGTCGATCAGCCGAGCCACCTTCGCGCCGTGCTTGATCGCGATGGGCGGAATGTCGTTCACGTCCTTCTCGTCGGGCTGCGCGAGGTCCGCGGTGTACGCGTAGACGTCCATGCCCTTTCGGGTCATCCACGCCACGGCGGCGCGGGTGTCGAGGCCGCCTGAAAAGGCGAGGCCGATGCGGGTGCCCTTGGGGGGGAGCTGTCGGTAGATGCGGCTCATAAGCGGGGTGATTGAACTGTCTGGCCCGCGCTTGCAAGCACTGTCATCGGGGTTAGAACTTCGCACCCATGCCGCTGTTCGCCGCCGCCGATACTGCCTCGAAGTTCGCGTTCGATCCCACTCGTGAGAATGGCGGGATGGTGGCGATGGGCGTGATCGTCCTCGTCACCTGGCTCGCGTTTCGCCAGATGCTGAAGCTCGCGAACAAGAAGAAGTAGCTGGTGCGCCGCGGCGGCGCGTACCTTCGCGCGCCATGGGCTACAACGCGGGCGGCTACGGCACGATGACGTTCCCCACCGAGGGAGCAGTCAGCGAGTGGAAGAAGACGACGATCTCCCACGGAGCCTACGAGGACTGGATCGACGATCTCGACAGCGGCGCGTACCAGCCTGACGAGACGGTGGCGAAGCGGCTCGCGAGCATCGCGAAGAACCACGACGCGAAGGGCTTCTTGATTCAGCAGGTCACCATCGAAGGGCCTCGCGTCACGCTCACGTGGGACTCGGGCGAGGACGACTTCCGCGACAGCGCCGGTGACTTCGCGGCGCTCATGCGTTCGGCCGAAGCGTTCAAGGCGAAGGGCGCGTTCTATTTCCTCGGCACCGCGGGAGCGGAAGGCGACTTCGCGTATTCGCTGGTGCTCGACGGCAAGGGAGGTTCGAAGGTCGACTCGTTGCCGCCGAACAAGATCATGAAGGTCGCGTACGGTGCTGAGTACGACGCGTTCTGCGAGCGCGTGTCGGCGCTCATGGAGGCCGGCAATCCCGTCATCAAGAAGATCATCGTCACCATGCGTGACGGTCACGCCCCCGCGAAGGGCGGCGACAAGCTGCACGCTCGGGTGCTCGCCATTCTCAGCTCGTACAGCGACGCCGAGCTCGCGAAGGCCGTCGCGAAATATCCCAAGTTCGTTCCCGACGGCCGCAAGGGCATGACGTACGCGAAGAACGTCTACAAGCCGAAGACCGTGCGGGAGCAGTTCAAGTCACCTTCGAACGAGGAGACCCGTGGGGCCGCGCTCTGGACGGCCGCAGCGCTCGAGGCAGAGGCCGCGATTCCCATCGCGTTCGACGTGCTCGAGCTGAAATCGCCCAACGAGCACGTGGTCGATGCGGCGCTTCGCGTCCTCGGTCACGCGAAGAAGGAGGAAGGTGAACCCGCGCTGAAATGCGCCGAGCACCAGCTGCTCAAGACGAAGTCGGTCTACGTGATGAGCGGCGCGCAAGACCTGTTGCTGAGGTCCGCGGACAAGAGACTCGACGCCACGCTCGAGACGCTCCTCGACAAGTTGCCCGGTGATCGCGGCGGCTACGTGGTCGTCGTGCTCGACCGGCGGAAGAAGAAGGCGCTCGCTCCGGCACTGGTTCGCTACGCGAAGCGCACCCAGGATCGAATGGCGGTCGAACTGCTCGCGAAGTGGAAGATCAAATGAACTATCGGCTCGTGGCGCTGCTTTCGATGTTCGGCCTGGTGATGTCGCTCGCCACGGTCTTCATCGTGCCGCCGAATATCGAGCCGATTCTGTGGCTGGTGATCTTCGTGATCTGCGCGGTGGTGCTCACGAAGCGGGCGCCGTCGAAGGC
>CBIHPJ010000444.1:0-7586 GCA_966211295.1 uncultured Myxococcales bacterium
GAGGGCAAGTCACCTCGTCACCGCCCTCGTAGGAGCGCTGGTTCTCATCGTCGCGGTCGCAGGTAGTTCGGCGCTCATGGAGCGGCTCACCAACTTCTTCGTCGCCCCGACTCGCGTCCAAATGTGGACCACCGCGTTCGGAGGCTTTCGTGAGCACCCGTGGCTCGGCTGGGGCTTCGACGCCTTCGCGTTGGTTGACCAAACCTTCCGCTCGCCCGAAGCATGGCGCTACGAGTGGGGCGGAACCGCGGGGCACGCGCACTCAGCGATCCCGCAGACGCTCGCGACCGAAGGAATTCTCGGCGCACTCGCGCTCCTCGCGGCGGCGATCGTGGTGCTGCGCGAGTGGCGCCGATCTCCGCCCGAAACTGGTCCTCAGTCAGTCGTGATCGCCCTGGCCGCAGCGTCGATGGTGACGTTCTCCGGAACGGCGGTGGCGGCGGTCGGTGTGCTCGCGCTGGCGCAGACCCTCCGAGGAGAGCGAGTGGCGATCACGAAGTGGATCCGTCTTCCGCTCGTCGCACTGACGGCGCTGACGTTGATGATGATGGGCGCATCGATCGCCGCGCGGCTGCGACCGGGAGAAACGACGGCGGCCAGGCTCGAGCCGTGGAACGCACAGTGGCCCGCGCTGCAGGGAGAGATGTTGGAGCGGGCAGGGCGACTTCCCGAAGCGGGCATCGCGTACGCACGCGCAGTCGAGCTCGCGCCGCTCGGCGTCTTCCACGCGAACGTCGGCCGCGTGGCCTCGAAGCAGGGCGCGTTCCCTCACGCACGCTCGGCGTTTGATCGCGCACGCAGAGTCGCTCCACTCGACGCGCGCATCGCCCTCGACGCAGCGGAAGCGAACATGCGCGCCGAAGAACTCGCGCTCGCCGACGCGACGCTGCGCTCGTTGCTCTTTCTGTATCCGAGCGATGGTCCCGCGTGGCTCGCCCTCGCGCGACTGCGACTCCGTGAGAGCCGCACGATGGAAGCGCGTGCGGCGCTCGAAGCCTCGCTCGATGCAGATTGGCGCGACTGGCCCGAGGGACTTGGACTTGCTCGCGCGATCCTCTCCGAGCTCCTGCAGCGCGCCGGAGATCCCGAGCTCGCAGCGAAGCTCGCGCAAGGCCCCCGGGTCTTCGCGCTCCCAGGTGATGCCTGCGGCGCACCGAGTTTGTTGCGTCGTTGAGCACCCCTTCTCACCGAGCGAGAAGAAGCCCACGTGAACGTTTCCCCCGGGGGCTTGACGGGTAAGCCGATGTAGGCGCAAAGGGCGCCCCATCATGGGTGTTGCCCGGTTCGTCCTCTCCGTTTCGTTTCTCTCCATTCTTCTCTCTGGCTGCGCCTGCAACGTCGCGGCTGGCACCTGCAGCACGGCATCGGACTGCATCAGTCCCGCTGCGACGCGCTGCGATCCGAACGGGATCTGCGTCGCGTGCGTGATCGACGAGCACTGCTCCGAAGGCTTCGTGTGCCTCAACGGCGCGTGCGAGGCCGGGTGCCGCACCGACAACGATCGCTGCCCGATGGGCGTCTGCAAGCCGGGCGTGGGCTGCGTGGACTGCGTGCTCGACTCGCAGTGCGGCGCGGGCAACGTGTGCTCGAACAACTCGTGCGTGCCGGGCTGCTCCGCGCAGAACCCCACGTGCCCGAGCGGCCTGGTGTGCGACGCCACGCGTGGCCAGTGCGTCGAGTGCCAGAACAACACCCAGTGCCCCAACGCTCCGCTGAACGTGTGCAACCCGAGCACGGGCACCTGCGTGCAGTGCGCGACGAACGTCGACTGCCACGATCCGATGCGGCCGGTCTGCGATCCCTCGAGCAACACCTGCGTGGGCTGCCTCTCGAACACCGACTGCCCGAACAACGGCGTGTGCCACATGCAGCGCTGCGTGCAGTGCCTGAGCGACGCGCAGTGCGGCGGAGCGACGCCTCGTTGCGATCCGACCACCAACGCGTGCGTGGCGTGTCTGCCCGGCGCGACCGACAACTGCCCCACGGGCCAGTACTGCCGCCCGGACAACCGCTGCGAGCAGGGCTGCAAGACCGGCACTGATTGCCCCTCGGGCGTGTGCCTGCCGAACCACTCCTGCCAGGCGTGCACCAGCGACATGCAGTGCGCCGCGGGCACGGTCTGCCAGAGCGGCACCTGCGTGGGCGCGTGCAGCGCCACGTCTCCGTGCGGTGCGAACCAGGCCTGCTGCAACGGTCGCTGCGAGAGCCTGCAGAACGACGCGATGAACTGCGGCGCCTGCGGCCGCGCGTGTGGATCGAACCAGGCGTGCTGCACCGGCACCTGCAAGTCGACCACCGCGCTCACCGACTGCGGCGCGTGCGGCGTGCAGTGCGGCGTCGATCAGTTCTGCGACGGCATGAGCTGCCAGAACAAGACGTTCCCGAACTTCTGCGCGAACCGGAACGTGGTGGCGATTCGCGACGGCCAGCCGCTCGACAACGCGGCGACCACGGTGCTCGCGTCCACCATCACGCAGTACTGCTCGGCGACCACGCAGGTGACCTTCGGCGACGACAACGATCCGCTCTTCGTCGACCAGGACGGCGGCGCGCTGCTGCAGGGCGGCGGATCCACCGTGGTGACCGCGGGTGGCCCGTTCCCCAACCTCCCCGTGAAGTGGCTCGAGCGCACCCGGAAGGTGACCAAGGTCTACTTCTCGAACAACACGCCGGGCACGGAGTTCTACTTCAAGCAGCGCCTCGCGCCTGACGCCGGCATGGCTGATCCGATCCTCGTGACGCGGCTGCAGTCGGCGTGCACGGCGGACGGCGGCACGGGCGGACTGCACAACGACGTGTTCCTGATCGAGCTCGCGATCGATCCCGCGTCGGGCACGCTGGCGCTGATCACGTACGGTCTCTGCAGCCCGGGTAACGGCACGGCGACCGCGGCCTGGTACTGGGCGAACGTGATGCTGCCCAACCGCGCCGCGTATCCCGACAGCTGGTACCTCTACGAGTGGACCGACACGAACGGTGACGGCCAGGCGCAGCTGACCGACACGTTCACTCGTCTCGCCAGCGGAATGTAAGATCGAGCGGTGAAGAAGCCGCTCGTCGCTCTGCTGGGATCGTTGTCCCTCACCGCGTGCTGCATCGCACGCGGCACGCTCGTCTCCACTCCCCGGGGACTGCGCCGAATCGAAGACCTGATCGAACAGGACACGCTCTGGAGCGTTCATCCCGAGACGGGTGAGCGTGTGGCCTCGCACCTCGTCGCGATTCGCCGCGCGACGCGCGAGGTGATGAGACTCGTGGGCGCTGACTTCGAGCTCACGTGCACCACTGATCATCCGCTCTACGATCCTTCGACCAAGAGCTGGGCTTCCGCGGGCGACTGGGTGCTGGGCGGTCGGCACCAATTGTTGCTGGTACCCGACGCCGGTGCGGCTCGCGTCGTGACGGTAGAGCGTCGCGACGTTTCAGCTGGCGTCGCCGAGGTGTTCGATCTGTCGGTGGAGCATGAGCTCCACAACTTCGTCGCCGCAGGGGTCCTGGTGCACAACAAGAAGCACCCGAGCACGCCGCCCATTCAATGCGTCGTCGAACAAGACGGAGGGGCCAGGCTGCTGACCTACGGCGAGCCGTGCACGACACCCGATGGTGGCAGCGGCGAGGCCGACTGCCGTCACTTTCCCGACGCGGGTACCTGCCGGCCTGATTGATCAGAGCCAGCCGAGCTTCAGGTAACTCTCGGCGCTGCGCTTGAGTGAGTCAGCGATCGTTCGCTTCGGCGCGTAGCCGAGCACGCGCTTCGCCTTGTCGATCTTGCATGTCCAACCCGGAGCGAGGAGCTGGCGCGCGAGCTTGCGGTTCAGCGGCAGCTTCTTGCCGCTCACGTTGCTGATCATGTCGGCCGCACTGCCGAGCGCGGTGAGCACGAGCTCGGGCACGTAGACCGTGCGCGGATGGAGGCCCAGCACCTGGCCGACGATCCGCATCAATTCCTCCACGCTCTCGAATTCGTCGGAGGCGGAGAAGAACGACTCGCCGATCGCCTGCGGCAGATCAGCCTGGAGCAGCAGCTGATCCACCACGTCCTCCACGTCGACGAACGAGAGCTTCCGCTCGGGGCCGCCCAGCTTGAGCACGATGCCCTTCTTCACCAACTTGAAGAACGTGAGGTTCTCGTGATCACCAGGGCCGATGATCCGCGCGGGGCGGCAGCAGGTGACCTCGAGCTTTCCCGAGAACGAGAACGCGATCTTCTCTGCTTCGACCTTCGACTCGCCGTACCACTCCTGCGGAGAGAAGGAGTCTTCCTCCACGCGCGGCACTCCGCCGACCGAGGGGCCGGTGGCCGCGAGGGAGCCGACGAGCACCAGGCGCTTGGCTCCCGCGGCGACCATCGCATCGGCGACGTGACGCGTTCCTTCCGCGTTCACGCGCATGAACTCATCGCGACTCGTCGCGCGTCGAATGCCCGCGAGGTGAAACACGGTGTGTACGCCCTCGAGCGCGGGCACGAGTGAGGGTGGATCGGTAACGTCGCCGAAGATGATCTTCGCGGCGACTCCCTCGAGCGCAGAGGCGTCGCTCTTCGGGCGAACGAGGCAACGCACCTCGTCTCCGCGCGCGACTAACGCCTTCGCGAGCCAGGCGCCGAGGAAGCCATTCGCGCCGGTGATCAAGATCGACTTGCCGCTCATCCGAGGGAGTTTCCCTCGAAAAATCTGATCGAAGGGCTGTTTTTCCCCGGGGGAGGTGCTAGCAACCGCGTCTCGGTTTTCCCAAAAGGAAGCACCGAAAGCGTCCCCGGGGAGGGGGCACTCACCAACGCAGTCCAAAAGAGGAAGAACGATGGCCGCTAAGAAGCCCGCCGCGAAGAAGTCGAAGCCCGCGAAGTCCGCCCGCAAGCCCAGCGCTGCTTTCATGAAGGAGCTCACCCCTTCACCGCAGCTCGCTGAGGTCGTTGGTGGCAAGCCGCTGCCCCGCACCCAGGTGATCAAGAAGCTCTGGGAGTACTTCAAGAAGAACAAGCTGAACGATGGTCAGACCATCAACCTGGACGACAAGCTGAAGGCCGTCTACGGCAACAAGAAGACCATCAAGATGACGGAGGTCTCCAAGGCCTTCTCGCACCTGAAGGACTGATTTCAGTTCTGTAGGGTGACACTCAGGCTCGCTCCTCTCTGAGAGGGGCGGGCCTGAATTCTTTTTGGGCGCCATCAGCCACGCTCCGCGCGCGAGTGGGCGTTGTCGGCGTTCGCTCCTAGCTTCCTCTCCATGGCACGCATCGTGGTCCTCGGAGGAAGTGGCTTTCTCGGCAGCCGCGTGGTCGCTGGACTGAAGAAGGCGGGCGCTGATGTCTCCGTCGCCTCTCGCAGATCTCAGGTGAAGGTCGACGCGACGAAGCCTGAGACCTTCTCCGCGCTCGATCCGTTCGATGTGGTGGTCGATCTCTCGGACACCGTGAGCAATCCGCCCGACGCGTTGATCGCGTGGTGTCTGGAGCGTGGGAAGTGCGTGATCGAAGCGACGAGTGAAGCCCCGTGTGTCGAGCGCCTGCATGCCGCGCACGTGGGCACCAAAGGTCGGTTGGTGCTCGGCGGCGGAATCTTCACCGGCGTCTCCAATCTGCTCGCGCGTGACGTGGCGAACCGGGTGGGCACCGCGGATCGCGTCGAGCTCGGAGTGGCCTCGAGTCCGTTCAGCGGATCCGGCACGGGGACGATTGCGCTCATGGTGAAGGCGCTCGAGGTGCCCGCGGTTCGCTACGAGAACGGAAAGCGAGTCGAAGAGCCCACGGTGCGTCGTGGTCCTGCGCTCGACTATGCGGGCGTGATTCGGCCGACAGGATACATGTCGCTCGCGGAGCCGTTCATGATCCACACGAGCACGCATGCGCCGAAGGTGGACGTGGTGTTCGCTCCGAAACCGGGTGTGTTGGTGCCCGCGTTCACCATGATCCCCGGCTGGCTCGCGCGAAATCGGATCTTCCAGGCGTTCATGCGCGGCTACTTCACGGTGCTGCGGCGCGTGCTGCTGCGGAGTGTTTCGAGCTCGGTCGAACTGACTGCCACTGCCGTGGGCAAACAGGGCGAAGTGCGACGTTGGGTCACCACGCCCGATGGGATGGAGGCGGGCGGTTACGCGCTCGCCGCCATGGTGGAAGCAGTCGCCGCTGCCTCGGCCGATTGGTCGGGAGTGAAGATGATCGACGACGTCACCGAGCTCGAGCCGATCGTCGCTCGGGCAAATGTCCTCGCTGGGGCGCAGCTGCTGTCACTGTCCGCGCGTTCCGAGGCGGTACAGACGCGCGCGGCCTGACCGTTCAGCAGAGGCGTCGTCGGGAGCGCGGCTTCATTCAAGAAGCATGGCGACTCCAACTCACAAGAAACGTGGCTTCAGCCTTGCGGGCGCATTCCCTGACATGCGCGACTGGGGCAGCGGCCCCGGCCTCGGCGGATGGGGTGCGGAAGGTGTTCCCGGCGCCTCGGCTCAGCGGCCTGACTACACGAAGGATCGCGAGCTCCTCGAGATGATCAGCGAGCGGATTCACAAGGAGAACGAGCTCGATGTGTTCGATGTCGAGGTTCTCGCGGACGACGGCGTGATCACGCTCACTGGCAGCGTGCCCCTGCTCGCGATGCGAACGCTGATCGAGCACGTGATCGAGGGCATCGAGGGCGTGAAGCAGGTGGTGAACGAGCTGATCGTCCGGCCGCATGATCCGACGGCGATGGGATCGGAGTAAGACGCGCGGCCGAATGGCGAAGCGCGTATTGCTGCTCAAACCCGGAGTGACGAGCTCGAGGGCGGTACTGGGTGACTATGAGCATTGGTTCTCGCGCGCGTGCGGCGGGGACGAGGCGGTGTCGCTGCAGCCGGTGGAGTTGCATGCAGGAGAGGCGCCTCCGCCGCTCGCGGGCTTCGACGGCGTGATCATGACTGGCTCTCCGCTCTCGGTGACTGCGCGCGTGGATTGGATGGAGCGCGCCGCGGATTACTTGCTCGATGCGTCGGAGAAGAAGCCGGTGCTCGGGGTGTGCTTCGGTCATCAGCTGCTCGCGTGGCGACACGGGGCGAGTGTGATGAAGAATCCGAAAGGGCGCGAGTTGGGGACGGTGAGCGTCGAATTGACCGAGGCTGGCCGCAAAGCGGCGCTGTTCTCTTCGTTCCCCTCGAGCTTCGACGTGCAGGCCACTCACTACGACATCGTGACTGAGGTCCCGGGCATCACCGTGCTCGCGTCCAACGAGGTGTGCGGAGTGCAGGCGTTCTCGCGCGGCGCTCGCACGTTCGGTGTGCAGTTCCATCCGGAGATGGATGCGGCGTCGATTGGTTACTGCATCGAGTCGAAGGAGACGCTCGCGGAGGATCGTGCACGCGCGGTTGCACGGGAGACTCCGTGGGGCGCGCGGTTGCTGCAGCGGTTCATCGAACTCTGCTGAGCCTCGAGAGCGTGTGGGGCGGGGAAGTGATCTCCTTGCTCATCGCGCGCAGACCTCGTGAGCACGAGCTTTCTGGCGCGAAGGCGCGAAGCGATGACGGGGGATTTTCGGCGAAGGGGTGGAACGAATGATCAAAGTTGCTCGGAGCAACAATGATCATGGGTTGCACCCCTGCATTCAGAATCCCCCGCG
>CBIHPJ010000445.1:0-7533 GCA_966211295.1 uncultured Myxococcales bacterium
CTCCGCAGGGAGAGGGAGTTCTCATTGCTGGCGGAAGAGCCGCATGCCCGGACGCCCGCTCAGCTCGAGGAAGAAGCCGAACTGGAACTTCACCGTCTGATCCGTCGCCAGGATTCCCGGCGGCGGGTTCGGGAAGGGCTGCGCGCGCTCGAACGCCTTCACCGCCTCGAGGTCGAGGAAGTCGAGGCCGCTCGACTTGTCGACGAACGCGTCCTTGAGCCGGCCCGCTTCATCGAGGGTCACGGTGAGGATCGTGTACCGATCGCGCCCGCCGTAGATCTGCCCCGTGGGATCGCGCAGGCGCAGCTGGCTGCTCGGGTTCCATTCCTGGCCGACGCTCTGCTTCACGCGGTTGAAGAACGAGGCGTACTTCCACTCGCGCGTGCTGAGGTACGTGCCGTCACCCTCATCGACGTCCTTCAGGTGATCATTCGGCGCTGCCCCGGTGATCTTGTCGACCACCGCGGCCGAGGGCAGCAGGTTGAGCGCGCCGGCCTGGCCCACCTTGCCCGCTGACACGTCTTCGCCCTGGTTCACCGTGCCCGGCACGAGGTTGAGGCGCTGCGAGTTGCCCTTGAGCTCCTCGGCCTCCTCGCGGTTCTGAATGTTCACGCCGGGCCCTTCCTTGTTGGTCGACTTGAGCGCGATCTCCTCGCGCTTCTTGATGTCGGGCACCTGGATCGCCTGCTTCGGAGTCGCCGACTCCTTCACGGGCCGGTCGTCGTCACCCATGCCGTTGTTGCCGCTGACCTGCGCCTTCTCGGCCTCGGTGGTGCCGTTGCCTTCGATCTTCTGCGGCGCGGTCCGCTGGTTGGTGGCGTTCTTGTAGAAGGGCGAGGTCTCCTTCGCGCGCGTCTCCTTCTTCGCGGTGTTGTTCGTCTCGGAGACGTACTTCGCGTTCGGATCGATCTGCTCGTTGCCCTTCGGCGTGGCGACGATCTGACCTTCAGGCAGCTTCTCCTGCTTCTTCTCTTCCTTCTTCTTCTCGAGCAGCTGCTTCTGCTTCTGCGCGAGGGCCTCGCGCGCTTCGGGCCCGCGATTCATCTCGAACTTCTCGGAGCTGAGCGCACGGAACATCACCGGCCGCGAGGGATTCGCGCGCGCCGACTTCTTCAGCCGATCCGGCATGTCCCATTTGAGCAGCGACGAGACCACGATGATCGCCAGCAGCGCAGCGTGGATGAAGAAGGTCAGCGCAACCGTGAGCAGAAAGAGGGCAGCCTTCTTGCCGCCGCTCGCTTCCCCTCTTTGGGACCGGTTGAGCAACATTCTCGTTGGGCATCATAACGAGCCCGGCCGTTCCGCAGCAGCGGTTGGCACCCAGTAAAATCAGTAGATTCGGGCTACCTGAGCACCATTGAAGTAGTGCTCCAGGATCTGCCGGTAGGTCTGCCCGGCCTCAGCGCGACCGATGGCGCCGGTCTGGCACATGCCCACCCCGTGCCCCCAGCCTCCCCCCGTGAAGATCCACGTGGTGGGGCGGCCCTTGGGATCCTTCTCGGCCTTCAATTCGAACATCGCGCTGTTCAGCATCCCGAACGTGCGGCGAATGTTGAGCTCACCGCGAATCGTGGTCGCCCCTTCCTCCCCGGAAATCTGGAGCAGCCGCGCCCGCCCCGACACGCCGCGCTCGGTGACGTTCATCGCCATCACCTTGCCGACCCCGGAGCTGGCGAGCTTTTCGTCGACGTCCTTCGCGGTGAAGCGCTTCTCCCAGCGGTACTTCGAGAGCTGCGTGAAGCTCGACACCTTGCAGGCGTGCTGCGCGTCGGTGGTGAGGAACTTGGTGAGTTCCTTCGGTGACGCTGGGATCGGCTTGCCCGGCATGATGTCGGGCCGGCCGCGCAGGGAAGGATTCGCCACGCCGCCCCAGACGATCTCGTTGTTCTCGGAGTGGCCGCCGCACACCGCGCTGTACACGGAGTCCACCAGGCGATCGTTCGCGTCGAAGCTCGCCTCACCACGTGTGGCCTCGACCGCGGCGTTGGTGCTCGGCGCTTCTCCGGAGACGCCCTTGTAAACGGCGCAGTGCTGCTCGGTGCAGAGCAGATACGGATCAGCGAGGTGCTTGAGGCCGATCTTCGCGAGCACTTCGCCGCGCGCGGTGACCGCCTGCGCCTTGAGCGCCTCGGCATGGGCCTTGGCGAAGATCTCCGAGGGCACCAATCCCTTCAGCAGATCTTCCAGATCGACCTGGTTCACCACCGCGATCTTTCCTCCGCGATCGGCGGTGAGGAGCACGCTGCCGCGGTACGCCCGATCTTCGAAGTTGTGGAAGTCGTAGCCCACGCCGTACTCGACGCGCTTCACCTCGATGGCAGCGCCGTCGGGCGATTCCGCGGTGATCTGCGCGTCGACTGTCGCGGTGACGTTGCCGTTGCCGTCGACGAGCTCGAACTTGATCGTTCCCTTCGCCTTCACGTCCTCGAGGAGCGTGGTGCGCACCTGGAACTTCTTGAGGATCTCGGCCTGCTGCTCAGCGAGCGACTCCGGGGGAGCAGGGGGCTGATCGACCACCAGCACGTAGCGGCGGTTGTCGATCACCTTGCCCGCGATGCCGTACACACCGCCGAGGATGTGCGACTTCAGCGTCAGCCCGCGCGACGACCACTCTTCCTGCGCCTGCGCGAGGCCGAGCTTGTCGTTGAAGGGGATCTCGACGATCTGAATGCGCGCGACGATCGCGGCCGGAGTGCCCGAGACGCGCCGCACCTTCCACGCCATGCCCGGAGGACCTTCGACCAGCCGCTCGGGATTTCCCGGAAGACGGAAGCGAAGACGGCCGCGACCGACGAGGGTGACCTCGGTGCTGCCCTCCATCAGGCGCACGGGGATGAGCGGAGAGCCGCTCTTGAAGTCGAGGCGCTTGTTGGTCAGCTCGCTCGGAGCAGGCGGGAGATCGAGCGGGTCTCCGGCGGCGCTGGCGAGGTTTGCGAGGAGGAGAGTGGCGAGCAGCGCACGTCGTATGAGCACTGTGTGAAGACTCGCTGTGAAGACTCGCCTGCTCGGGGGAACTTCGAAGAGGCGCCACCCGGAATCGAACCGGGGAATGAGGGTTTTGCAGACCCTTGCCTTACCGCTTGGCTATGGCGCCGAAATCGCTCGCGTTATCGCCTTATTGATCGGTGCTGGTCAAGGGTGACAATTCGTTGATTCTAGAGTCAATATCCGCGCCCCATGATCCTTGTCGCCCCGCCTCGGCCAGATGTCCGCTTCGCTCCCATCTGTCTCGCCCAGCGTTCCGCTGAGACCGGCGGTGCTCCGTGAGCTCAGGATTCAAGACCTTCGGCGAAGAGCATGAGGCGTTCCGCGAGACCGTTCGGCAATTCGTCCAGCGAGAGCTGAAGCCGCACGTCGTGAAGTGGGAAGAAGCGGAAGAATTTCCCCGCGAGCTCTACGCGAAGGCCGCGGAGATCGGCCTCTTCGGGCTCAAGTACGAAGAGAAGTACGGCGGCTCCGACGCGGGCTTCTTCTTCGAGGCGGTCGCGACCGAGGAGCTCTCGAAGTGTGGCTCTGGCGGCGTGGCGGCTGGACTCGGCGCGCAGATGACGATCGCGACGGGGCCGATTCACCTCTTCGGCACCGACGCGCAGAAGCAGAAGTTCCTCACGAAGGCGATCAAAGGCGAGTGGATCGGCGCCTTCGCGGTGACCGAGCCGAGCGGCGGCAGCGACGTCGCGGGTCTCAAGACCAACGCCAGGAAGACGGATGGCGGGTGGGTGCTGAACGGTTCGAAGACGTACATCACCAGCGGCGTGCGCGCCGACTACGTGATCGTCGCGGCGAAGACCGACGCGTCGAAGGGCCACAAGGGACTCTCGATGTTCCTGGTGCCGCGCGGCACGCCCGGCTTCAACGTGAGCAAGAAGCTCAAGAAGCTGGGCTGGCGCGCCTCGGACACGGCGGAACTGCACTTCGAGGACTGCAAGCTGCCGGCTGATTCACTGCTCGGCACCGAAGGTGGCGGGTTCGCGCAGATCATGGGCAACTTCCAGTGGGAGCGACTGTCGCTCGCGCTGGGTGCGGTGGGGGCGGGCGACGACATTCTGCAGACGGCGATCGAGTACTCGAAGAATCGCGAGGCGTTCGGTCAGTCGATCGCGAAGTTCCAGCTCACGAAGCACAAGCTCGCCGACATGGCGACGGACCTGGAGGCCGCGCGGCAGCTCACGTACCACGCGCTCCGGCTGCACGCGGCGGGGGAGTGGGCGCTGGGGCAGACCGCGATGGCGAAGAAGGTGGCGACCGAGATGTGCTGCCGGCTCGCGGACATGTCGCTCCAGCTGCACGGTGGCGCGGGCTACATGATGGAGTTCGACATTCAGCGGCACTGGCGCGACGCGCGCCTGGGTCCCATCGGCGGCGGCACCAGCGAGATCATGAACGAGATCATCGCGAAGCAGCTCGGCCTCTGATCTCCCTCTCCCTGCGTGAGCGGGGAGAGGGTCGGGGTGAGGGGCTCACTTCGCCGAACAAGCAGCGACCTGCCGCTCGAGCTCGGCAACCCTCGCGCGTTCGATCGCAGTCACGAGGTTCAAGACGCTGACCTGGCCGCGAACATTACGGGCCGCTCAACTTGGCGAGCTTCTCCCTCAGCTCCTTCTCGAACACCGGCTTGGGTCCGCGGAGCGACGTCGTGGTCTGAGCGTCCTTCTCAGCCATGAGCAAGATCTCGATCTCTTTGAGGACCTCGTCGTCGGCTCGAGAGATCGCCGAGCGAATTTCCTCGCGCAGTTCCGGAGCCGGCACGAACGGCAGCAGCACTTCGATGTCGTGCAGTCGCTCAATCCGCTTACTCGCCGCGTCGAGTCCCTTGAGCGCTTCAGGCTCAGTGACCACCTCGAGCCCAGCTTCACGAGCAGCGGTGAGAACTCCTTCCACGAGATCTGCGCGCACCGCGACCAACGTCACGCCGCCCTGCAGCAAGTGGAGCTCGAGCACCTGCTCCTTCGATCTGCTCTGCGCCGGCTGCAGGCCGATCGCGCGCCACGGCGGCTCGAGCTTCATCGTGAGGTGCAACTTCAACTGGAAACCGAAGACGAAGACTCCGAACGCGAGGAACAAGAAGAGCAGCAAGCACAGCCACCACATCCACCCGGAGAGCTGCCAGAGCCCAACGCCCATCGCGATCACGAGCAGGCACTGAACGAGGAGCCGACCCAACAGGAATCGTTGATTCGCCTCGACCACCGTCACGAGCATCTGGACGAAGCGATCCATGATCACGCCAGGAGCTTCGCGAAGGCCGCGAGCTTCTCCCTGATCTCTTTCTCGTACGCGGGCGTCGCGCGCGGACTCTTCTTCTGCGCCTGCTGCTCGTGCTCCAGCAATCGCTCGAGGGCGTAGAGCAGATCCTTGCCGCCCGGCACTTCAACCATCTTCAGCTGCGCGAGCGTGGTCATGAGCTCCTCGCGCAACTCGGGCGTCGGCACGTGAGGAACCAGCGCTTCCATGTCCCGAATGTTCCCGAGGCGGATGCTGGTGGCGTTCACTGCCTGAAGCGCGACCGCCTCCGTGACGATCTCGATCCCTGCTTCGCGCGCAGCAGCCGTCACCTCGGCGACCAGCTTGCGCGGCACCCGAATCACCTGCGCGCCGCCCTCCAGCTTGTGGAGCTCGAGTCGAAGCGGCTCACTCTTCGCGTAGTCCTCGAGGCCGACCGCGCGCCACGGCGGCTTCAGCTCGATCTCCGATTGCCACTTGAAGGCGAACGCGAGGAACACGCCCCAGAGCGCACAACCCACGCAGGCCGCGAGGCAGAGACACCACCAGACGCCCGAGAGCCTCGTCAGCACCACGCCCGCCGTGATGACGAGAAGAACCTGGCGAATCAGCGCGAACACGATCGTTCGCTGATTCCAGGCGATGGCCGCGGCAAGGGTCTCGAGGAAGTGCTCCAGGTGACTCCCCCTCACCCCGACCCGTTTCCCTAGGACGCTGCTGCCTCGGCACCGCTTCGCGGCGCCGCGAGACGGCTCGCGCTCCCGGTGGGAGAGGGAGGCTCTTTCACGAATCAGAAGCGCGCTTGCATCACCAGGTTGAAGCCGAGCTGATTCGGCTGCTGGTAGACGGGCTGGCTGATGAAGTCGATCGAGTCGCGGAAGGTCACGCGGTTGTTGTCGTAGTTGTAGAAGACCTCGCCGAGCGCCGCGAAGTACTCGCTGATGTCGAGCTTGAACGTGCCCTTCACCGAGAAGATCGGAACCGGCGCGTCGCCCTCAGGCAGCGTCGAGGGATCGTTCACGTTGCGGTACACCTGCGTGCGCGTGCCGAGCAGGCCGGGAGGAGGATTGTTGCCGCCGCCGAGATCCGGGCTGGTGCGCGACGCCGTCGACTGCACGCCGAACACGACGCCGAGCGTGAGGTGCTGCACGGGGAAGAACTTGTCGCCGCCGACCGCGATCCACAGCTCAGGCGTGACCTGATCGCCATCGGAGTAGTCGGTGTACGGCCGCACGCCCGGCACGTCGAACTGAATGAACGAGAGCGTTCGCATCAGACCGATCGTGTAGAAGCGCCAGAAGTCGTACTTGAAGCGCGCCTGCAGGGCGATCGCCGCCGCCGGCTGAATGCGCGTGGAGGCGAAGCGCTCGGGGTTCGCGAGGGTCTGGGCGAGCACGCTGCCTTCGAGCGAGAGCTGGTAGCTCAGGCCGCCGGGGTAGCTCTCCGGGCGGAAGAACTTCTGCGCCACGTCGGGATCGTTCTTGTACAGACGCAGATCGAGCGACGGGAGAATGGTGTCCGAGAAGAGGCTGATCTGCATCGAGCCGCCCATCGCGTTCACGGGCGCGCGCACGCCGAGGTCGGCCAGCACGGGGTTGATGCCGCGGGTGAAGTAGCCGCCGTTCGCCTCGATGCGGAAGTTCGGGAGCAGGTCGACGCCGGCGCCGGCGAGGAAGCCGTACTGGCGCTCCTGGTTCGCGGTGAGGCGGTTCAGCAAGAGACCGGTCTTCGCGCCGATGAACGCGTACCAACGGTCGCGAATGATCTGCAGCTTCGCGCCGGGGACGGCAGCGGGGCGGCCCGTCGACGAGAGGCCGGGGCCCTGGTTGTACGTGAAGGCCGAGTCACCGCCCCAGGTGATCTTCCACGCGTAGCCGAGACGGAAGCGGTCGGCGGACACCGGGAAGCCGGTGAGCGAGATCTCTTCCTTCTGACCCCAACCCGGCGGGCGGTAGTTCACCTTCACGAAGCTGGCGTTGTCGAAGAGGTTGATCGCTCCCGACTGGTTCGTCAGCAGGTTGACGTTGAGCGCGGCCTCGGCGTCGAAGCCCTCGAAGAAGCTCGGGCTGCGCTTGTAGAGCGAGACGTTCGAGAGCGTCTCGAAGCCCGTGAAGCGCGTGTTGAAGTTGTCGTAGAACTGAGTGTTCTGCCGCGCGGCGCCGAAGCCGGTGCCCGGTTCACTCGGAGTCGTCTCTCCCGGCTGCACGAACACGTTGGAGTTCGCGACCGCGAACGCCACGCGCGTATCGATGAAGTCACCCGCGTACGCAGCGCTCGACACCATCGCCGCCAGAACGGCACTCTTAAGGA
>CBIHPJ010000446.1:0-7529 GCA_966211295.1 uncultured Myxococcales bacterium
ATCGAAGACTCCGACGGCTACGGTGAGGGGCTCGAGACGGGCCTGCTGCGCCGCGATTTTCACTCGGTCGAGCAGGCGAGCGAGGGCCTACAGAACCTCCTCTGGAGCCTCGGAGTGACGAAGGACGAAGGTCTCGATCGCATCCTCCGGCTCGCGCGTACCTTCGGCTGCGCCGGCAAGCAGAGCGGGGCAGGCGGAGGAGATGGCGCCGTGCTCTTCGCTCCCGACGCGCCAGCGCAGCGCGCCCTCGTCGAAGCGCTCACCACGCGCGGCATCCACGCCTTCCCGATCAACCCTGATCGCGGACTGCAAGGCGAAGTGACAAGGCACCCAGTCTTGAGCAACTGGCTCGACGCGCTTTGAGTCGAGTATTACATTTGTGTTACGGAGGACGCACAAATGCCCGTCTCACTGAGACTGCCCCCTGAGCTTGCGGAGAGGATCGCGAAGCTCGTGGACGAAACGGACACCAACGCCCACGCCTTCATGGTGGCTGCGATCAAGGAGAAGCTCGAAGCTGAAGAGCTCCAGCTTGAGTTCCGCGCTGAGGCCGAGCGACGCCTCGAAGGGATGAAGAAGAGCGGTAAGGCGATTCCTGCAGATGAAGTGTTCGACTACCTGCGGGCTCGCGTACGCGGCGAGAAGACCAAGCGGCCCAAGGCACGACGCCTCTCGTGATCCTCTTTGACGACGGCGCGCTCGTCGATCTCGAACGAATCTTCGGGTTCAACCTTGAGCGAGGCGCGGAGTGGGCGGAACGTCAGATCGAGTCGATCAGGCTCGCAGTCATGATCCTCGAGGAACATCCGCGCATCGGCCGCCCGGTCCCCGATAGCGAACTTCGCGAACTGGTGATGTCGGTCGGGAAGACCGGCTTCATTGCGCTCTATCAATTCGACGAACTGGAGCACGTGGTGCGAATTCTGGCGATTCGTCATCAACGCGAAGCCGGGTATCGGGGTCGCTAACTCAGCTCCATCATCGAACGGCGCGCATCAGGTACGCGAGCATTCCGAGCGCGCCCACGATCAACGGTCCCACCCAGAACACGAACCAGAGTCGCGCCACGAAGGTGACCCAGCGCGGTCTTCCTCGCGGCACCTCGTGGCGCACCACGCAGTCTTCGCAGAGTGGAGGTGACCCGAGCGATCCGCACTTCGCGCACAAGAACGTCCCGCAGCGATCGCACGCCGCCACCGCCGGTGCTTCGTGAACAGGACACAGCGAGCCCTCGACGATCTCTCCGCTCGCTTCGGTGCCATCGAGCTGAAGGCGCGACTCGCTCAGGAACTCCTGCGCGCGCTCGTGCTCGGACTCGGGCACTGCGACTTCGCTCTCCAGCTCCTGCAGCATCGGCATCAGGCTGCTGTGCTGCGCCGCTCCCGTGAGGGAAGGGTGAAAGCCCGCTCCTTCGAGCCGCGAGCGAATGAGCTCAGCCTCCGCGCGAATCGGACTCTTGAAGACCGTCCTCAGCACGTGCACTCCACCTCGCCGCTGATGGGCGAGATCCGCACGCAGCGCTGCTGGCAGGTGCCCACCTCGGTGAAGTTGTAGAGCCGGGTCGTCGCGCACGCCTTGCGAGGGAGCCAGATCGGCCCCGTGGGGCAGGTGTCGCCGCCCGGCCATTCCTGCTGAAGACGAAGACCCGCCGCGCTTCGCTCCCAGTCAGAGAACGAGCCAATGCAGCCCTCGCCAGGACCCACCGAGGCCCGGCCGAGATCGACCGGAGGCACCACCTGCCGCTGATTCCCGGGCAGGACGCCCCCATCGACGGTCGGGCCGTACTGCGCCTGCTCGCTCATGGTGAACACCAGGCCGCCATCTTCGCGCTCTGCGAAGAACTGCACGCCGGCATCACCAGAGAAGCGGGCAGGGTTGCAGTCGCTCGAGATGGTCACCACCTGGACCTGCACGAGCTTGCCGTCGAGGTTCTCCTCGGGCTCGGCACAGCCAGCGATCAAGATGAGGAGGCAGAAGAGAGCGCGCATACGGGACAAAAGAAAAAGGGGACCGGCTTTCACCGATCCCCTTCTGATTCACCTGCGTTGCCCAGGAGAGGACTCGAACCTCCACGCTGTTGCCAGCACTAGACCCTGAATCTAGCGCGTCTACCAATTCCGCCACCTGGGCGAAGGCCGCTGCTCAAGACATTTGGGCCGACGGTGAAGTCAACGAAAGGCTGACGGAGTCACGCGAACTTCTTCGGCGGCCATTTCCCTTCGGCCTCCAGCGCGTGCCGGACGTTGGGGTTCTCGTCCATGAAGGCCTTGAGGGACTCCTCGGTGATCCAGACCTCGATGTCTTCGGAGCCGACCTTCGCCTGACACCCAAGTCGCGAGTGCGGCTTCACGTCGTACGCGAGGTCGAGGCGATCGAGTTCCATGTCGTCCTGCTCGGAGAGGCTCTCCAGCCCCTTCTTCACCCAGACGTGGCAGGTGCTGCACGCGCAGACGCCGCCACAGGAGTGCCCGACCTGGCCGCCGCACTTGTCAGCGGCTTCGAGGATCGAAGTGCCCTCAGGCACCTCGGCGATGACCTCCTGGAGCGCGCTGCGGAAGGTGACCCGGGGCATCAGAACTCCTCCATCCGGTGACCGACCGCCGCTTTCCCCATCGCCCGATCGAGGATCTTCTCCACGAAGGGCCGCGCGAAGCCGTCGACCTCGGTGATCGCGTTCTTGAGCGACTCGTAGTTGGTCTCGGTCTTCGCCAGCATCCGCAGTTGCCCAAGGCGATTCTCGAAGTCCTTGCGCTCTTCGGCAGTGAGCAGGTCCCCGTTCTCGCGGAGCTGCTTCACGCCATCCATGATCAACCGATCCGCCTCGACGCGCTGCTCGGCGAGCAGGCGCTTCTGCATGTCGTCCTCGGCGTGATCGATCGAGTCGAGGAGCATCTGCTCGATCTCTTCGTCGGTCAGTCCATGCGAGGGCTTCACGGTGATCTTCTGCTCGACGCCCGTGGTCTCTTCCTTCGCGGCCACGGAGAGAATTCCGTCGGCGTCCACGCGGAAGATCACCTGCACGCGTCCCATGCCCGCGGCCATCGGAGGAATCCCAGAGAGCCGGAAGCGCGCCAGCGAGCGGTTGTCCGCCACCAGTTCGCGCTCGCCCTGCAGCACGTGGATGTCCATGCCGGTCTGGCCGTCCTGGAACGTGGTGAACACCTGCGCCTGCGCGATCGGGATCGCGGAGTTGCGGGGAATGAGCTTCTCCGTGATGCCGCCCATCGTCTCGAGACCGAGCGACAGCGGAATCACGTCGAGCAGCAGCACCTCGTCCTTGCGCGCCTCGTTGGTGAGCAGGTCCGCCTGGATCGCCGCACCGAGCGCGACCACCTGATCCGGATCGATGTCCGAAAGCGGCGGCTTGCCGAAGATCTCACCGACGAACGAGCGCACCGCGGGAACACGGGTCGATCCACCGACCAGTACCACGCCCTTCACGTCAGCCGCGGTGATCCCGGCGTCCTTGATCGCGCGCCGCACCGACGCGCCAGTCTTCGCCAGCAAAGGCTGAATCCACGCGTCAAACTCAGAACGACTCACGCGGAACGCTTTGCCCTCGAAGTCGATCGTCGTGCTCTCCGCGTCAGTGAGCTGCTCCTTCGCCGCGCGCGCGAGCTGGAGGAGGGTGGCCACCTGAGACGGATTCGGATCGGTGATCCCGTGCTTCTCGAGCAGCTGATGAACGATCGCGCGGTCGAAGTCGTCACCGCCGAGCGCCGAATCGCCGCCCACCGACTTCACCTGGAACACGCCGTCGATCAGCTCGAGGATCGAGATGTCGAAGGTGCCGCCGCCGAGATCGTAGACCGCGTAGATCCCCTGGACGCCCTTATCGAGGCCGTACGCCAGCGCCGCCGCGGTGGGCTCGTTCAGCAAACGAAGAACATCGAGTCCCGCGAGCCGGCCCGCATCACGCGTCGCCTGCCGCTGCGCATCGTCGAAGTACGCAGGCACGGTGATCACCGCCTGCTCCACCTTGCCCGCGAAGTACGACTCCGCGCGCCGCTTGAGCTGGCGGAGGATCTCTCCACTCACCTCGATCGGCGTAACGGGCTGGCCGCCCTTCACCTTGAAGCGCACCACACCCTTGCCCTCCGCAAAGTCGTAGGCGCCGAGCTTCTTCGTCTCCACGTCGCCCAGCGACTTCCCCATGAAGCGCTTCACCGACTTGATGGTGTCGTGAGGGAAGTGGGGGAGCAGCTTCACCGCGTGCTTGCCGACCAGCACCATGCCGCTCTCTGCGTAGTGCACGACAGAGGGAAGCAGGAGCGCATCGCCATCATCCGCGGGGAGACAACGCGGCTTGCCGTCGATCACCGAAGCGACCAGCGAGTTGGTGGTGCCGAGATCGATGCCGATCACGCTGCCCTTCGGCTTCAGCGGATCGTGAATCTGCAGGTAGCCCTTCACGACAACAGCTCCTCTTCGAACGCGTCGACCTCTTCGAGGAAGCGCGTGTAGTAGCGAACTCGTCCGAGCGCGGTGGTGGCGGTGGGCACGTCATCGCGCCGCAACGCTTCCTGCGCCTCTGCCAGCGTCTTCGTACGCGCCTCGGCGATCGTCTTGCCCATCGCCTGCGCGGCTTCGAGCTTGCGCGTGGCCTTCACCGCCTCGAGGTCCTCGCGGCGCTCCATGATCTCCTCGAGGAACTCCATCGGCATCTTCACCTTCGCCGCGGCCTGATCGCTGTCGAGCTTCACGCCCTTGAGCTCGAGCACGTAGAACGCGCGCCGCACGGGATCCTTGAGCACCTTGATCGCGTCGTTCAGCACAGCGGACTTCTCCGCGGCCAATCGACGCGCGTGAGGATCAGTGCCCGCGCGATCGGGGTGCGACTCCATCGCGAGCTTGCGGTGCTGCGCCTCGAGGGCCGCGACGTCCAGGTCGACCGAAGGAGCGAGATTGAAGAGGTCGAAGTGCGTCACGACCGCACTCACACCGAGAACGAATCGCCGCAGCCACAAGAACCCTTCACGTTGGGGTTCTGCAGCTTGAAGCCACTCGCGAGCAGCCCTTCCTCGAACACCAGCTCGGTGCCCATCAGGTACAGGTAGCTCTTGGGATCGATGAACACGCGCACGCCGTCGCGCTCGAAGGTCTTGTCGCGCTCGCGGGCCTTCTCAGCCCACTCCATGTGGTACGCGAGCCCGCTGCAGCCGCCGCCCTTCACCGCGATGCGAAGGCCTGCTGCAGGCGTGTTCCGCTCGGCGAGGAGACGCTGAAGACGCGCCACCGCGCTGTCGGTGAGTCCGATGCCCTTGGTCTTGGGCGCGCCCGTCGGCACAGGGGCCGGAGCGGACATCGGTTGCTCGACGGCGCTCATGATTCACGCCTCCTTGGTGACTTCGGCGGCCGGGGCCGTGCCCGTCGCACGAGCCGCGCGCTTGGCCCGGAAGTCCTCGATGGCCGCCTTGATCGCGTCCTCGGCGAGCACCGAGCAGTGGATCTTCACGGGAGGGAGCGAGAGCTCCTGCGCGATGTCCTTGTTGGTGATCTTCATCGCGTCGTCCATCGACTTGCCCTTCACCCACTCGGTGACGAGCGAGCTGCTGGCGATGGCCGAACCGCAGCCGAAGGTCTTGAACTTGGCGTCCTGGATCACGCCTTCGTCGCTGATCTTCAGCTGCAGGCGCATCACGTCGCCGCACGCGGGCGCGCCGACCAGGCCGGTGCCCACGTTGGGATCGTTCTTGTCGAGGGTGCCGACGTTGGTCGGGTTCTCGAAGTGCTCAACGACTTTGTTGCTGTACGCCATGGTGTCTCTCCTGAATCCGAAATCTGAACTGCGAAACTCTCAGTGGGCCTTCCACTCGATCTTCTTCAGGTCGATGCCCTCTTTGGCCATCTCGTAGAGGGGGCTCATGTCACGCAGCTTGGTGACCGCCCTCACGACCAGGTCGATCACGTAATCGACCTCTTCTTCCGTGGTGAATCGGCCGAGGCCGAAACGAATCGAGCTGTGCGCGAGCTCCTCTTCGACGCCGAGGGCGCGGAGCACGTAGGACGGCTCGAGCGAAGCGGAGGTGCAGGCGGAGCCGGACGAAACGGCCACGTCCTTGATCGCCATCATCAGGCCTTCACCTTCGGCGAACGAGAACGAGACGTTCAAGTTGCCGGGCAGGCGCGCGGTCTGCGAGCCGTTCACCGTGAGGTAATCGAGCTTCGCCGAGACGCCCTTCCAGAGACGATCGCGGAGCGCTCCGATGCGAGCGGCTTCACTGGCCATCTCGTTCTTCGCGAGCTCAGCGGCCGCTCCGAAGCCCACGATGCCGGCGACGTTTAGGGTACCCGAGCGCATGCCGCGCTCGTGACCGCCGCCATCGATCTGCTCACGAACGCGAACGCGCGGCTTGCGGCGCACGTAGAGCGCGCCCACGCCCTTGGGGCCGTACATCTTGTGCGCACTGATGGAGACGAGGTCGGCCTTCGCCGCGTCGACGCTGAAGGGGATCTTGCCGACACCCTGGACCGCGTCGGTGTGGAAGAGCACGCCCTTTTCGCGGCAGATGGCGCCGATCTCGTTCACCGGCTGCACGACGCCGATCTCGTTATTCGCGAGCATCACGGAGACGAGGATCGTGCGATCGGTGATCGCGTTCTTCAGCTCTTCGAGATCGATGAGTCCGTCCTTCTTGGGCGTGAGGTAGGTCACGCGCGCGCCCACGCGGAGCTTGTCGATCCACCGCTTGAGCACGGCATCGTTCTCGAGCGAGTGCTTGATCTCGAGCGCCGCGAGCTCTTCAGGATTCACGTCCTGGCCGGTGAGTTCCATCAGGCGCTGGATCTTGAGCTCATCGATGCGCTCGGCGCGCTGACGCTCGAGGCGCTTGCAGGTGTCCAGTACCGCCTTGTGCTCGGTGGACAGGGTGATGATGTGATCGCCCTTGTCCTTGTAGAAATCGACGACGCCCTTGATCGCGAGGTTGTTCGACTCGGTCGCGCCGGAGGTGAAGACGATCTCCTTGTCGCTCGCACCGATCAGCGCGGCGATCTGCTTGCGCGCCTTCTCGACCGCGGCCTCGGCCTTCCAACCGAACGCGTGATTGCGAGACGCGGCGTTCCCGAAGTCGTCCACGAAGTACGGTCGCATCGCCTCCAGGACCCGGGGGTCCATCGGAGTCGTGGCGTGGTAGTCCATGTAGATGGGGAGCTTCATCGGGGGACCTCTCGAAGAACGAATGTGGACCAGTGCGGTCCGGTATTCGTCCAATAACGAGAAGAATGTGGACCGGTCAAGTCCACCATCAGTAGTTCCAAGGCGTTACAGGGGCAGTTGAGAACGGTTCTCAAGATCCGTGACGCAATGTGCCGTGAGATCGAGCAGTTACGGACCAGATCGCGCCGTTTCGGATCATGTGGGCACGGCATTCCGCGCAGATGCGGAGCGGCACGTCGCTCGCTCAGTGGTCCGCGCATGACCAAACACGCTCCGGTTCAGCTCACCGCTTCAGCGCAGCCCGAAGGCTCCAGGTACATCGAGGGCTGGCGCCGCGGAAAGCCCGAGGAGGATCCTGAGAAGACGAAGC
>CBIHPJ010000447.1:0-7486 GCA_966211295.1 uncultured Myxococcales bacterium
CGCCAAGCGATCGGATTTACTCGCGACCGCGCAAATTAAGATGCGATCGCCCTGGGCACCCACATTGCAATCCGTCACCGGACACACACGGTCGAGCGGTCGGGGGAGACAAATGGAGACGAAGAGGCGGAGCGGTGGGGACAAAGCAGGGAGATGGGGCGTCGTGGGATTGCTGATCTTCGCGGCTGCATGCGGGGAGCTCACTCAGCCCGAAGCGGGCACGAAGAAGGCGACTCAGACCGACGCGGCTGAAGGACCCTGCGGCTGGGATCCTCTCTTCGGATTGCAGAGCTGCACGCAGAACGACTGGTGGATGGAGTTCTCGACGAAGGACAGCACCACCACCGCGATGGAGGTCGAGATCACCGGCACTCCGAATCGCACGGTGAAGCTGACCACCCGCCTCAGTCTCTCCGGAGGCACCGCGTGGAAGTTCACGGGCGGAACCGGCAGCGCTGTGCCCGCGGGAACTCAGGTCCGCGTGAAGGCGACGCAGGGCTCGACCGGCCGCACCGCCTTCACCGCCTGGTTCGCCTATCGCCAGGTCACCCCCACGTTGGCGTCGTGCACGCAACAGTGCACGCCCATTTGCGCGCCCGGAAGCTGCGGAAGTGACGGCTGTGGAGGCACCTGTGGCCCCTGCGCGGCGGGCACCACGTGCACGAATGGACAATGTGTCGCCACCTGCACGCCGGCGTGCGGAGCGAACGTCTGCGGGAGCAACGGGTGCGGAGGCACCTGCGGAACCTGCGCGGCGGGAACCTCGTGCCAGAGCGGACAATGCGTCGCGGGCTGCACCCCGAGCTGCGGAACGAATCGATGCGGGACTGATGGCTGCGGTGGCTCGTGCGGCACCTGCGCGACGGGCACCACGTGCTCCGCGGGGCAATGCGTCGCGACCTGCACTCCGAGCTGCGGAACGAATCAGTGTGGCAGCGATGGCTGCGGTGGCTCCTGCGGAACGTGCGCTTCGGGCACCTCGTGCTCAGCGGGCCGCTGCGTGTGCACTCCGCTCTGCGGAAACAATCAGTGCGGCAGCGATGGCTGCGGCGGCACCTGCGGCACCTGCGCGAGCGGTTCGACGTGCCAGGGCGGCATGTGCGTGACCAGCGGAGGCTGCACCGCATCCTGGAGTCCGATCTGGCGTTCGACCGACAGCACGGGTGAATGGTGGGCCGAGTTCACCTGCGAAGGTGGCGGCGCGCTCACCAAGTCGCTCTCCGTCGAGGTGATCGGCGGCCCGACCACTCCGCTCACCTACAACTGGGGCCGCTGGGCTGGCGGCGTGACGAACATCACGCGCGGCACGATGATCATTCTGCACGCCACCGACGCGCTCGGAGCGACCTCGCAGACGGTGCCCTTTCGCTACATGCAGGACACCGCTCCCGCGACGGATGCGTGCCGCACCACGCCTCGCACCAACACCACCTGCCAGCCGCTCTCGCGTGGCCTGGTGACGATCACGATCGACGACTCGGGCTCGACGCAGCCGACGATCGCGGTGCCCATTCTCAACAAGTACGCGGTGAAGGCGACGTTCTTCCACGTGCCCAACTTCCTCACGTGGCTCCAGACCGCGAAGGATCTCGCGGCGCAGGGTCACGAGACCGGCTCGCACACGATGACGCATACCAACCTCACCAGCATGAGCGCCTCACAGCTCGATCAGGAGCTGCGCGATTCCAAGGCCTGGCTGGAGACGAACATCGCGCCCCCGGTGGAATCGTTCGCCTGCCCGAGCGGCGACTACAACGCGGCGTCGATCGCGGCGATCAAGAAGTACTACCAGTCGCACCGCACCACGAATGAGGGCTTCAACTTCGTCGGCACCGACACCTTCGAGCTCAACACGTACTTCGGCATGAACACCTCGACGGTCGCGGCGATGTGCGACCAGATTCGAGACGCGGCGGCGAAGAAGGCGTGGCTCATCTACACCTTCCACGACTTCACGACGGCCTCGAGCTCGAGCATGGGCTTCACGGTGACCTCGGCGTTGTTCGACGGGGTGCTGGCGTGCGCGAAGAACACGCCGGGCATCGACGTGGTGACCGAGCGTGAAGGTGTGAAGGCGATTCAGTGCGGCTCGCCTGGTGTTCCGGTGGGTGGCTTCACGGGAGGTGGAGCGGGCGGCGGCGGCGGGAGCACCGGCGGTGGCGGTGGCTCGACCGGCGGTGGCGGCGGGAGCAGCGGTGGCGGCACGGGCGGCGGCACCGGCGCAGGTGGCGGCGGCGGATCCACGGGCGGAGGCGGAGGCGCTACCGGTGGCGGGAGTGGCGACACCGCCGGCTTCACGGTCGGCCCAAGCGGTTGCGCTGCGGAGCAGCTCGAGTCGGCCGTGAGCGTCGGCGGCTACATCTCGGATCGCTACAGCTGGAGCGACTCCACGTGCGCCCGCAGAAGCGCCGCGCTGGTGCGCAATAACGTGTCCGATCCCGGCGGCTCGAACGGCGGCTTCATGCGCGAGCTCGTCTACAGCGTGAACGGCGTGCAGCGCACCGCGCGCGGCACGGGCGGCAACGGCTACAACGGCTGGGGCCACGTGGTGATGCACTACGGCACGGGCGCGGACACCACCAAGGCGAAGCGGGGCACCTACCGCACGGTGCTCAGCGGGCAGAACCATTCCATTCACGAGTTCAAATACGCGATGAACCCGGGCGGTCCGGTGACGGCGACGGTGCAGTGGTTCTTCGCCACGGGACGCAGCGAGCCCATCTATTCGATCACCTACGACGTCACCGCGAAGGTCGACGCCATCAACGCCGATACGCGCTCGCCTTACGGAGACATCACGTTCGAAGGCCAGATGGGTCAGATCGCCGGCATCGGTTGGGGCGATGACTACAAGTTCACGACGACGGGCAGTGGGCCGGTGTCACCCAACTCGACGTGGGATTACACGCAGCCCAACAGCGTGCCGTACGTACGCATGTGGTCGTCCACGGTCGACGCGGAGATGGGCTCGGTGCAGACCGTGCCGATGGCGGCGCGCGTCGGTGGCGGCGAGTACGGCGAGATCGATGCGTGCCAGGGGCACACGAATTCGAACCAGCTCTTCGCCTGTCACGCTGACGGGGCGCGCATGCCCGACATCTGGCTGTGGCCCTTCCAGCTGAATCAGTACGAGTACGACGTCACGGCGTCTTCGCACCGGTTGGCCTGGGGCTCGAGCTATGGCGCGATCGGCAAGAGCTCGGTGACGGCGTTCGGTCGCACCTTCTCCGGGTGGCCGCAGGTGAAGTACGGCGTGTACATGGTCGTCGGGCCGCGCACGACGAGCTCGGTGTTCAGTCGGGTGACGCAGGTCGAGCGCATCGCCGCGACGGTGGTGAATGGCGCGACGTGGAACCCGATGTACGCGACGTGGGATCGCGCGTACGCGCCGGGGGGTACGACGTTCAACGTGGATCCGCGAGGCGGGGCGATCACCACGCCGATCTTCCGCTTCACCAGCTTCACTGGGAGCTCGGTGAGTGAGGTGCGAGTGGGCGGCGTCACGCAGACGGCGGGCGTCGGCTACTTCGCAACGATCGATCCGGCCACGCAGACGTTGTGGATCACGTTGAACGGCACGGTCTCCGGAAACGTCTCGGTGCTCGTGCGCTAGGCGAGAGACGCGAGGAACTCCCTCTCCCTTCGGGAGAGGGTCGGGGTGAGGGCAAGTCACCTGCATCAAGGGAACGAGCAGTTCGGGATCTCGGTCGTGCTCGCTACGACCGAGCCCTCGCTCCGCGGCTCTTTGTCACTCGTTGAGCGAGGCTTCGAAAACGAACCCCATTGATCAGACCTTCTTTCACGCAGTGAGCAAAGCGTTCTTTACCGAAACCGGAGCCGGCTCCGGTTTGGGGAAAATCTGATACTCGGGAGGGCCGATGAGTTCGCTGAGTGAACGAGAAGCCGCGGCCCTGGCCGAAGAAGAGTCCTTCCTCGCGAAGGTGCAGGAGGCGCTGACTGCCGCGCGCGCTTCGACTCCAGCCGCGAGGGTCTCGGTGTCGGCGGATGAGCTGCGCTCGCTGCGTGAAGAAGCCGCGGCTGAAGACGAAGATGACGTCGGCACGCTGCTCCACGAATTGGCGCTGCGACAGAAGCTCTCGGCGCGCACGCAGTCGGTGCTGCCTGACGGCCGCTCGCCGTACCTCGCTCACCTCCGCCTCGAAGAGAACGGAGAGCAGAAGGACTATCTGCTCGGCCACGGCACCTTCATCGACACGCGGCAGAATCTGCGAGTGGTGGACTGGCGCGTCGCGCCGGTGGCGCAGCTGTTCTACCGCTACCGCGAGGGCGATCACTTCGAGGAACAGCTCCCGGGACGTCTCGCGACGGGCACGGTGACGCTGCGGCGCGTGGTGGTGATTCACCAGGGCAAGCTGATGCAGCTGCTCGGTGACGACTTCTCGATCTTCCGCGACGTGAAGGGCGAGTGGCAGTCGCGCGGGAACTCGCTGCTCGCCAGCGGAGGCGGTGGAACTTCGGCTCGTGATGGTCAGCTCGGAGTCTCGGTAGGCGCGCAGGCGAAGGGCACGCGCGTCGACGTGACGGCGATGCTCGACGCGGAGCAGTACCAGGCGATCGCGGCTCCGCCCGATGAGCCCCTCTTGGTGCTCGGAAGCGCGGGCAGCGGAAAGACCACGGTCGCCCTGCACCGCCTCGCGCGGCTCACGGTCGGTGCGCCCGAGAAGATTCCCCTCGTGCGTGCGCGCGTGGTGGTGCCGGAGCCCGGTCTCGCGCGTCTGGCGCAGCGGCTGCTCGCTCCGTTGCTTCCTGCGCCGGACGCGGACGACGACGTCGGTCCCGAGGTGGTGCACACGCTCGACGACTTCCTGCTGCGGATGGCGAAGCGCGCGTTCGGTCCCTTGCCCCGCGTGAACATGGAGCCGCCTGCGCTGGTGACTTCGTTGAAGCGTCACCCTGCCCTCTACGACGCGCTCAGGGAGGCGGTGTCGCAGGAGAAGACGGTGAAGGCCGAGCTGCGTCCCTTGTGGCGGCAGCTGGCGTTGTTCCTCTCGGACTCGGCGTTTCTCGCGAAGGTGGTGGCCGCGGCGAACGGCACGCTGCCGACCACGGCGATCGCAGACACCGTCGAGCACACCTCGCTGCAGCTGCAGACCAGGTTCAACGCGGCCGACATCACCGACGAGTCGATGCGGAAGACGATCGATGGGCGTGAGCTCGACGAGGGCACTCCGGACGAGCTCGCGGGCTCGGTGGATGTGGAAGATCTGCCGCTGCTCCTCTCGATGCTCTCGTGGCGCGGGATTCTGCATTTGCCTCAGGCGTCGCACCTGGTGCTCGACGAGGCGGAAGACTTCTCGCTCTTCGACTTCGAGACGCTGCGCGCGACCACGAAGGAGTTCCAGGGCCTGACGCTCGCGGGTGACGAGGCGCAGCAGACGCACTCGTCGTTCGCGGGTTGGAAGCGGAGCCTCGAGGTCGCGGGCGCGGAGGACGCGGCGACGGTGCGGCTCACCACGAGCTATCGGTGCCCGCGGCCGATCGCCGAGCTGGCGCGGCAGATCTTGGGTCACCTCGCTCCGCAGACTCCGGCGAAGGCGTCGCGCGAGGGCGTGCCGGTCGGCCGCTTCCAGTTCCCAGGCGAGGCTGCGGCGCACTTGTTCCTCTCGGGGGCGCTGAAAGATTTGCTCGATGCCGAGCCGCACGCGTCGGTAGCGGTGATCTGTTCGGATCACGCGACCGCGCGGCGGTTCTTCCAGCTGGTCTCGCACCTGCCCCAGGCGCGGTTGGTGGAGCGAGGTGAGTTCCCGTTCACTCCGGGTCTCGATGTGACCGACGTGGATTCCGTGAAGGGTCTCGAGTGGGACTACGTGGTGGTGGCCGACGTGAACGCGCTCAACTGGCCCGGGACGGATGAGGGACGGCGCAAGCTGCACGTGGCGGTGACGCGCGCTTCGCACCAGCTCTGGCTGGTGAGCCCCGGGACTCCTTCACTGCTGATGAGTTGAGCGTGTTTCCCATCGGCGGTCCTTCCTGTCGCATCCGGAGAATCGGGCTCTCCGGCGATGACATCAGGAGCTCGTCGGCCGGAATCCGGTGACCGGGTTCCACTTCCAGAGCACCTCGGTGTCGACGGGCGCTCTTCCCTCAACCTGTTGAGAAGAATGCTGCATCGCCTGGAGCACGCCCTTCGCGTCGATAGAGAACACCACCCACACGCGGTTGATCGTCCTTGCATCGATGCGCCAGGCCCGCTGCTCGAACTTCGAGACCTGGTGCCAGCCATCGGGGTAGCGCTTCTCCACGCTGACGTACCACTGCTCGAAGCCGCGATTTTCCGGAGTGCCTCCCGCAGTACGGGTCAGCCGCCACTCGTCGCCATTTGGCGTCTTGAGCAAGGCCTCGTCACGAGAGGTGATCCACTGCTCGCCGTTCCTGGTCGACAGCGTCTCAGCCTCAGGGGCCAGCGACAACAAGGCGGCGGCGAGTATCGGCCAATTCATTCTTCCTCTCCTTGGTGGACCAACGTCGAGCGGCCGCTCCTCGTTCCCTCAGCGCAGGTGGCGATTACGCTGGCGGAGGCGTCGGCGCGGGCGCCTCGGCGTCCTTGCCGAAGATCGCGTTCAGGCTCGGACCCGCGACCAGCGCAGGCACGCTCACGCCGGCCTCGCGCGACTCGCTGAAGAGGCGCTGAGCCAGCTTCATCTCGCGGAGCACGCGCCCCTCGATGCGGTTCACCGACGGAGCATCACCCTCGTACGCGGCCGCGTTGAGCGACACCGAGCTCGCACCGGCCAGCGCTTCGAGCGACGAGTACGCGTTGTTGAGTCGCTCTTCGGTGAGGCCGACGTCATTGGCGAGCGCTTCCATCAGCTCGTTGCGGCGGAGCTTGAGACCGAGATCGATCGTCGCGGTGAGCGAGTCCTGCACGTCGCTCGCGGACTTGTCGCTGGCCGGAGCCACCGCCGCGATGTCCTGCAGGATCTTCTGCTGACCACCGGCGAGCGCGCGCAGGCGACGAGCGAGATCCTTCCGCGCGTTGTTCGCCACCGCGAGGGCAGCGTTGCGGGTGCTGCGGAGGGAAGCATTCTCCTTGTCCTTGGTGTGCTCCACCTCGTCCTCGAGGAGCACGAGCAGCTCGCAGAGGAAGGTGAGGCGGCGGCGCGAGTACGTCACGTCGGTGCCGTCCTTGAGCGAACGGTTCATGGTGACCACGAACTTCTCGGCCTCCTTGATCACGTTCTCGGCCTTGGTCTTCTCGCCCCACGCGTCGCACTGCTCATCGGTGAAGGCAGAACGGAAGGCAGCGCGCAGCTTGCCGGTGAGCGCGGGGAGCGAGCCCAGCGTCTTCACCGAGATGGACTCAGGAGCCATCTTCGCAGCGGCAGGCTTCTTCGCGGGAGCGGCCTTCTTCGCGGCGGGCTTCTTGGACTTCGACGACGCCATGGTGTGATTCCCCCTCGTGGGATTGAGTGGGGCGGAAGCTACTCCGCGCCGCGCGAGATTCAATGAGAGCCGACGATCACCC
>CBIHPJ010000448.1:0-7483 GCA_966211295.1 uncultured Myxococcales bacterium
GCTTCGCGCCTGTTCGACTTCGTGCGCGTGGATGCGAGCGACGATCGCGCTTCGGCTTGGCTCTCGGAGCAGCTCGCGGTGGTGGCGACCGATGCGCCGCAGGAGCTCCTGCTCGCGCTCAAGTCCACGCCTGAGTCCGATCGCGCGGCGATCATCGATTGCCTGGTGCGCGGCCTCGTGAAGGCAGCGCAGCCCGAAGCGCCACTCTGGGGCGTGCTGCGGCAGTCGCAGGGCGCGGCGGATCCCAGCATGGTGATGTTCGCGCGCGGCCTCGAGACGACGCTCTCACTCAAGATCGCCGAGGCGAAGGCGCCCGGTGCACCAGCGGTGATCGCGGTGCCCGAGCTCAGCCCTCAGCAGCCGAGCAGCAACAACACTGCGACCGTCCCTGGCGGGTGACCGGAGCGCAGCCGGCTGGAGCTGATCAGCTGATCAATCACTCTAACCGGCTGGAAGGACGCACCTTCGCGTTCGTGCGTCATCACTTGTCGGTACCGCATGCTATTGCGTGTGCTCCACCAACAACCTCCCCGCAACGGGGCGGTTCTCGAAAGGAGCAGCACCCATGGCAGGAGGCATCAACAAGGTCATTCTCATCGGCAACCTCGGCAAGGATCCTGAGGTTCGCTTCACGCCCGGCGGTCAGGCGGTCGCGAACTTCAACATCGCCACCAGCGAGTCGTGGAACGACAAGAACACCGGGCAGAAGCAGGAACGCACCGAGTGGCATCGCATCGTGGTCTGGGGAAAGTTGGCCGAGCTGTGCGGCGAGTATTTGAAGAAGGGCCGCCAGTGCTACGTGGAGGGCCGCCTGCAGACGCGCGAGTGGACCGACAAGGAAGGCCAGAAGAAGTACACCACTGAGATCGTCGCCAACACGGTTCAGTTCCTCGGCGGCGGTGGAGGTGGTGCTGGTGGTGCTGGCGGTGGTGGCGGCAGCCGCGGCGGTGAAGGCGGCGGTGGTGGTGGTTACGGCGGTGGTCGCAACGACGGTGGCGGCAATGACTCGGGCGGCGGTGGTTCGCCTCCGGACGACATGGGCAGCCCGCCTCCTGCTGACGACATTCCGTTCTGAGCAGCTAGCGAATCTGCGTCGCGGTCGGGTGCTCCATTTCGAGCGCCCGACCGTGCGCGTCACACGGGCGGTGGCGGTTCAAGCATGACGTCTTCGATCAATGAGAGCGGCCTGGCGCTGAGGCGCGCGTTCTTCGAGCAGTGCCCTCTCTGCACGACGCGCGAGCGCAACACCGTGGTGGAGTTCGCCGAGCTCGTCTTCGTGCGCTGCGCTGCGTGCGGGCTCGTCTACAAAGCAGAGGAGGATCCCGGCCTCTCCGCGCGGCTCTCCAAGCGCTACGACGCGAACTACTTCCTCAAGGGGCGCGCTGAGTACCTGAAGCGCTGGGATCATCGCGTCGCGAAGTGTCGTCGCCAGCTCTTGATGTGCCTGGAGTTCGCGCCGAACGCCGCGACCACGCTCGATGTGGGCTGCAGCGCCGGCTACGTGCTCGCCGCCGCGCAGTCGCTCGGCCTGAAGCCGACGGGCATCGACTTCTCTGCGTACGCCGCCGAGCTCGCACGTGAGCGCGGGTTTCCCAGCGCTGCCGCTTCACTCACCGAGCTGCCGTTTCGCGATGCGAGCTTCGACATCGTCACGGCGAAGCACACGCTCGAGCACGTGCACACGCCGCGCAAAGGCATGTCTGAGATCGCTCGCGTCTTGAAGCCAGGTGGCGTGGCGATGATCGTGGTGCCCGATGCCGACTACTGGCACCTCAACGCCTCGCCGAAGGGCAGCCGGTACTTCCGACCCGAGCACCTCGGTTGGCAGCACCACGTCTATTACGACGTGAAGACGCTCGGCCGCGGACTGCAGGAGTCGGGGCTGGAGCTCGTCTCGGTGGACAAGGCGATCTTCCGCCGCCGACTGGCGACGGGCCTCGCGGCTCCATTCGAGGCAGCGCGCTTCGTGGGGCTCAAGGCGTGGACGACGATCTCCAGGGTCACGCGGCTGCGGCGAGAGATTCAGCTGATCGCGAGACGGTCGCCTGCAGCGAGCGTCTGACGGTCGGGCTCACCCGGATGCGGTAGTCCGCCCCATTTTCTCCATGGGTCCAGACCCTCGACTGGCCGAGAGCTTTTGCTTCGCGCTAGGGTCGCTGGAACAGAAAGGCAGAGGCGAGCCGGCGCTTCGGATCAGCACTTGACGAAGCGGCCGGTTCTCTGTTTTGTGCCCCGCCTTTCGACCTAAAGCACGTTTCCATACATCAGCGTTGAGCCCGGTCTGCGCTGATTCCACCAACGCCGTAGGGAGTCCCCAGATGAACGTTAGAGCACTCGCGCTCGGAGCCTTTGTCGGTTTCGTGATCGCTTTCAGCCCTTCCTGTAGCCCCGCAACGTGTGGCCCGCAGAACTGTGACGGTTGCTGCGACACCAAGGGTCTTTGCGTCAAGAAGCCCTCGAACAACAACAACACCACCTGCGGCTCGGCCGGTAACGCGTGCGCTGATTGCGCGGCGGTGGGCTCCACCTGCAACACCACCACCTCGACCTGCGGCAGCACCGGCGTCGGCGGCGGCGGCGGCACCGCGACGGGCGGCGGCGGCGGCACCACCTGCGACGGCTGCCAGCTCCCGATGAGCGGCATGTGCGTGCCCCTCTCGCGCACCTCGGTCATCAACTGCGGCAAGAACAACGACCGCTGCGTGGCGTGCCAGACCGGCGAGCTCTGCACGGACGGCGTCTGCATGCTGCCTCCCTCGATGAAGAAGGTCGGCGACTCCTGCACCGACGACGCTGAGTGCCAGGGTTCCGGCGCGGGCGCGCTCGGCGCCAACGCCATCTGCAAGAAGATGACGACCTCGGGCAACGGCACGTACACGGGCGGCTACTGCACCCTGCGCTGCGGCACCGCGGCCAACCAGTGCCCGACCGGTTCCTCGTGCGTCGGCCTGCTCCCGCAGTACGGCGAAGCCGACACGATCTGCTGGGACAACTGCAGCACCACCGATCGCTGCCGCACCCCCGGCTACGCCTGCTACGGCCTCTCGAGCGGCAACGCCTGCTGGATCAACCCGATCCCCCCGCTGGACGCCGGTACGCCTGCTGACAAGGTCGGCAACGCCTGCTCCTCCACCGCCGACTGCATCAACCCGCCCGAGACCGGCGGCACCTGCCTCAGCCGCGAGTTCAACTTCAACTGGGCCAGCGTCGGCGGCTACTGCAGCAAGGAGGGTTGCGTGAGCAACTCCGAGTGCTCCACCGACGGCGGCGCGCTCTGCATCGGCTTCACCGAGGACGATCCGAACCTCTGCGTGCAGAAGTGCGCGGACTCGACCGACGCCGGCCAGTCGACCTGCCGCAACGGGTACACCTGCCAGCCGTACGTCACGTCTCTTCCTGACGGTGGCCGCCAGCAGTCCAGCGACGGCTTCTGCGTGCCCCCCGAGGCGCCGATCCCGGAGTCCGTCGGCGCTGCTTGCAACACGGACATGGACTGCAGCCAGCCCACCGGCGCGATCGCCGACTGCTTCCCGCCGACCATCGCGGACGGCGGCCCGAGCGGCTTCACGGGCGGCTACTGCACGCGCTTCGACTGCGCGAGCGACTCTGACTGCAGCCCGGACGGCGGCGCTCAGTGCTTCGGCGTCGGTGGCACCTCGACGGCGTGCTTCTCGACCTGCGCGCAGTCGGGCGCCGGTCAGAGCACCTGCCGCATGGGTTACGTCTGCGAGGCGTACACCCTCGCTGACGGCGGCAACAGCATGGACGGCGTGTGCGACCGCGCCTGCAACGTGGCGGGCGCTCCTGCCTGCCCGACCAACAAAACCTGCAACATGACGACGGGTTACTGCATGTAAGCAGGACCAGTCGTTAGGCAGCACGAAGGGCGACAGTCACTGCGACTGTCGCCCTTTCTTTTTTGCGTCGCTCTCGGCTCCGCGCCGCGCTGCGGCGCGAACCCCAGCGTTCCGCTGGACGGCTTCGCTCCGGTTACCTATTGGTGGCCCATGGCGGACTCGATCGTTCGAGCGTTGTTGCAGGACAGCAACCTGAAGGTCTCGGTGGCGGTGCTCACGCAGACCGCGCAGGAAGGCCGGCGCAAGCACCAGCTCAAGGCTGCTTCAGCGTCGCTCTTCGCGCAGGGCCTCCTGGGTGGCGCGCTGATGGCCTCGCTCCAGAAGGGCGAGACGCGGATCAACCTGCAGCTCGAGTGCGACGGCCCGATGCGCGGCTTCTTCGTGGACGCGGCCGCCAACGGCGACGTGCGCGGCTACGTGAAGAACCCCGACGTCGACGTGGAGCTCTCCGAGGGCGTCTTTCAGTGGCGCGCGGCATTGGGGAACTCTGGCTTCATCTCGGTGCTGCGCGACGTGGGCGGCGAGTACTACCGCTCATCGGTCGAGCTGGTGTCGATGCGGCTCGCGGATGATCTCAATCACTACTTCAAGACCTCCGACCAGGTGGCCACGCACGTCACGCTCACCGTGCAGCGCGAGGGCGACGAGGGCCTCGGCCGCGTGGCGGGCGTGTTGGTGCAGGCGCTCCCCGATGCCGATCTCTCGGCGCTCAAGCGCATCGGCGCCGACCTCGAGACGCGGCTGTACGACGCGGTGGCGCGGCCCGGCGAGCTGACGGCGTCGAGCCTGCTGGGCACGTTGTTCCCCGGCACCGAGGCGCTCATCGAGACGCCGGTGCGCTTCACCTGCACCTGCAGCAAGGAGCGCGCGCTGGCGACTCTCGAGAGCCTCGGGGTGAACGAGGTGCAGCAGATCGTCGACACCATGGGCAGCACCGCGGTGACGTGCCAGTTCTGCGGCACGAAGCACGAGATCACGTTGCTCGATCTGTTCGCGGTGCTCGAGAAGCTCGGGCGCCCTCAGCACAAGAACTGAGCGAAGACGCCCCTCACTGCTTCGCGTCGAGCGCCTTCAGCTCTTCGAAGCCGGGGAGCTGCGAGAGATCGGGCACGATGATGATCTCGATGCGGCGGTTCTGCGCCTTCGACTCCTTGGTGTCGTTGGGCGCGACGGGCCGGGTGTCCGCGAATGAGGCCGCCGAGATGCGCTCTCCGGGCAGCCCTGCCTCCACCATCGCCTTGAGCACGGTGATCGCGCGGGCGGCGGCGAGCTCCCAGTTGCTCGGGTACTGCGCCGAGGCGATCGGCACGTTGTCGGTGTGACCCTCGACCTGGAAGGAGCGCTTGGGGATCGTCGCGAGCACGGTGCCGACCTCGGCGATCGCGGCCTTGCCGTCCTTCGAGAGACTGGCTGAACCCGAGCCGAAGAGGATGTCGGTGGCCAGCACCACCACCATGCGGCCCTCCACGATCTTCACCTTCAACTTGCCGGAGTCGATCAGGCTGCGGAACCGCGAGAGCAGGTTCTTGAACTCGTTGATGCGGCCCTCGGCCTCGGCGCGCCGCTTCTCGAGCTCGGCGAGCGCGCGGGTCATCTCCTCCACCGAGGACTGGAGCTTGGTCTTGTCCTTGGTCACCGCCGCCATGTCGGCGCGCAGCTTGTCGATGCGCGCGGTGAGGTCCTTCACCTTCTCCTGCTCCTCGGCGAGCTGAGCCTCGACGCCGGCCTTCTCGCCGGTGAGCTTCCTGTTCTTCGCCTCGAGCTCGTTGAGCGCCTTGTTCTTCTCTTCGAGCGTGGCCTCGAGCCCATCGCGCTCGGTCTTCAGCGCGTCGAAGGTCTTCTGGGTGACACAGCCAGACAGGGAGATCAGCAACACGAGAAAAGGAAGCCGCATGGGCGCGCATGGTGCCACAGCGAATCGTTCGTTCAACTCGGGCCTTTCGGGGAATCCCCCGAGGGGATGCTTCGCGTCCCCAAAGGGACGCTTCGCGATAGCTTGGGCCCCCATGGATCCGATGGAGCGAATCGCGAAGCTTCTCGACGATGAATCACCCCGCAAACGCATCGCCGCGGCGGTGGTGCTGGGTGAGCTCAAGGTGAAGGACGCCGGCGTGGTGTCTCGCCTCATTCAGATGGCGAAGGATCCCATCGATGCCTACGCCGAGGCCGCCGTGGAAGCGCTCGGGGAAATTCGCGCCATCAAGGCGCTGCCGGTGTTCTTCGACTCGTTGGGCCGCGGGAAAGAGCTCTCGGCGAAGGCGCGCGCGTCGATCGCCGCGCTGGGAGAAGACGCGCTCCCCGAGATCCGCACGCGGCTCGCGGATGCGACGCCCGAGGTGAAGGCGGTGCTCTCGCAGCTGCTCCCCGCGGTCGGTGGGCGGCAGAGCTTCGAGATGGCGCTCGAGGGGCTGCGCGATCAGCCGTGGGACGCGATCAACAAGGTGGCGCTCTCGGTGCGGCAGGAAGCGCGCAGCATGAGCGAGGCCGAGCGCAGGGTGATGAAGACCCAGTGCGAGAAGTTCCTCGCGAAGAAGAAGAGCGCAGCCGACGAAGATGCGGTGCGCGGCGTGATCAAGATCCTCGGCTTCCTCGAGCTCGCCGAGACGCAGGAGCTCATCCTCAGCTACCTCGGCGCGAAGCAGCCGCCGGTGGTGCGCATGGAGGCCACCACTGCGCTTCGTTTCGCGCTGGCGAAGGGACCGTCGAAGAAGGCGCTGCGGCGCTTGATGGAGCTGCTTCTCGACCAGGATCCGCTCGTGGGCCGCGCCGCGCGCGATTCGCTCACGGTGCTCAAGATCGGCTCGGAGTTCTCAGACGAGCTCGCTGAGCTCTGCGCCTCGGAGATCGGCGAAGTGGCGCTCTGGGCCATCAACCACCTCGGTGCGCTCGCGGTGAGCGAGAAGGGTGCCGCGGGAAAGCTGGCGGCGAAGACCTTGCTCCCCGTGGCGCGCAGCAGTGAGCGTGCGCGCGCGGAGGCCGCCTCGAAGGTGCTCGCGCAGTTGCCGGGTGGAGACTCGTTACTCACCGAGGCGCTCGCCGACGCGGAAGACGAGACGGGCGCGCAGGTGCTCGCTGATGTGTTGGCGCCGCTCTCCACTGCGCTCGCGAAGAAGGACATGAAGCGCCTGCTCGAGGCGGGCGGGAAGAACCTCACCAAGCACCTCGCAGTGGCGCGCAAGCAGTTGGAGCCGGTGCGCGCCGCGGATCCCGAGGCGTGGGCGGAGCTGCTGCGCGAGAAGGCGAAGTCGCTGCAGAAGAAAGATCCCGCGCGGGCAGAGGCGATCGGTCAGATGCTCGGCCGCTCGATGGTAGCGACGCCGGAAGATCGGTTCGGCCTCGTGGTGCAGCAGCTCGCGCACTCCAGCCTCGATCCACATCCGCGTGCGCGTCAGCGCGACCCGTCGCTCGCTGAGCTCGAGAAGCTCCACAAGGAAGGGTTCAAGATCGGCGAGGCGGTGAGCAAGGACAAGAAGCTCACCGACGAGGGGCGCTACTACGTGGGCGTGCACTTCGCCGAGAAGCCGACGTTCGAGTTGAAGAACATCGGCGCGGAGATCCTCGAGGGGCTTGCCGGCGGCAAGACGAAGATCGCGAAGGCGGCGAAGAACAAGATGAAGCTGCTGCAG
>CBIHPJ010000449.1:0-7476 GCA_966211295.1 uncultured Myxococcales bacterium
ACAGAGCGGGGCGTTCGGCTTGAACAACCCTCGATTGGGCTGGACCCGGCAGGTCCCCACCCACCCCTTGGTCTGGTCCAGAGAGTGCGCCCGCCAGAGCTTGCAGTTGCCGCAAACCCGCTCGTGAGGCTCGAAAGTCGGAAGCGGCGGACCGGCGCTGGAAGCGTCGTCAGTCATGCGGGTGGTAACTAGGCGCGCAGCGCTTGTGTTTCAACTCCGCTTTCGGTACGCGGCCCGCCGCTATGGCTCCGATCCCCCTCGAACGAATCCGCAACATCGGCATCTCCGCTCACATCGACTCGGGCAAGACCACGCTCACCGAGCGCATCCTGTTCTACACGGGCAAGATCCGTGAGATCCACGAGGTGCGCGGCAAGGACGGCGTCGGCGCGACGATGGACTCGATGGATCTCGAGCGCGAGAAGGGCATCACCATTCAGTCCGCCGCGACGTACGCCACGTGGACGGGTGCGCTCGACAACATCACCGAGCACAACATCAACATCATCGATACCCCCGGCCACGTGGACTTCACCATCGAGGTGGAGCGCTCGCTCCGCGTGCTCGACGGCGCGATCCTCGTGCTCGACTCGGTGGCCGGCGTGCAGAGCCAGTCGATCACCGTCGACCGCCAGATGAAGCGCTACGGCGTTCCGAGAATCTGCTTCGTCAACAAAATGGACCGCGCCGGCGCGAACTACCTGCGCTGCGTCGACATGCTCAAAGAGAAGCTCGGCCACCACGCCGTGCCCATTCAGGTGAACATGGGCGCAGAGGACAAGTTCCTCGGCGTGATCGACCCCGTCGACGGCAAGGCGTACTTCTTCGACGGCGAGAAGGGCGAGAAGGTTCGCTGCGAGGCCGTCCCTGCCGAGTACGTCGAGGAGACCGCCAAGCGCCGCGCCCAGATCGTCGAGATGGTCGCCGAGGTCGATGACAAGCTCGCCGAGAAGTTCATCGGCGGCGAAGAGGTCAGCGCCGAAGAGCTCCGCGCCGCGATCCGCCGCGCCACCATCGGGCTGAAGATGACGCCCGTGATGTGCGGCTCTGCCTACAAGAACAAGGGCGTGCAGGTGCTGCTCGACCAGGTGTGCGCGCTGCTGCCCTCGCCCCCGGAAGTCGAGAACATCGCGCTCGACCAGCGCAACGCCGAAGCGAAGGTCGTCCTCAAGTCTGACCCGTCGCTGCCGTTCGTCGGCCTCGCGTTCAAGCTCCAGCAGGATCAGTACGGCCAGCTCACGTACTTCCGCATCTACCAGGGCACCGTGAAGACGGGCGACACCATCATCAACAACTCGCGCGGCCAGCGAAAAGAGCGCGTGCCCCGCATGTTCCGCATGCACTCCGATCGCCGCGAGGAAATCCCCGACGCGAAGGCCGGCGACATCGTGGCTTTCTACGGCGTCGAGGCGACGTCAGGCGACAGCTTCAGCGACAACCAGGTCAACTACACGCTGACCTCGATGCACGTGCCTGACGCGGTGATCTCGCTCGCCGTCTCGCCCAAGGAGCGCGCTGGCGAAGCGAACTTCAGCAAGGCGCTGAGCCGCTTCACCCGTGAAGACCCCACCTTCCGCGTGCACCGCGACGAAGAGTCGGCCCAGACCATCATCAGCGGCATGGGCGAGCTCCACCTCGACATCTACATGGAGCGCATGCGCCGCGAGTACGACTGCGAGGTCGTCTCGGGCAAGCCGCAGGTCGCCTACCGCGAGACCATCACCCAGCGCGGTGAGTTCGCGTACACGCACAAGAAGCAGACGGGCGGCTCCGGCCAGTTCGCCCGCGTGTGCGGCTACATGGAGCCGCTCCCGAGCGACGCCGTGATGCAGTACGAGTTCGTCAACGAGACCGTCGGCGGCACGATCCCCAAGGAGTACATCCCGGGCATCGAGAAGGGCTTCCTCGAGGCCATCAAGAAGGGCTCGCTGATCGGCTTCCCCGTGGTCGGCATTCGCTGCGTGGTGAACGACGGCCAGTACCACGACGTCGACTCCAGCGAGCAGGCGTTCAAGATGGCCGCGATCATGGCCTTCCGTGAAGGCTACGCGCAGGCCAAGCCCGTCGTGATGGAGCCCATCATGAAGGTCGAAGTCCGCGCTCCCGCCGAGTTCCAGGGCTCGGTCGTCGGCCAGGTCAACCAGCGCCGCGGCATGATCCTCGAGACCGGTACCGCGGAAGGTCACGTCACCGTGGTCGCCGAAGTGCCGCTCAACACGATGTTCGGTTACTCGACCGACCTTCGCTCGGGCACGCAGGGCAAGGCCGAGTTCTCCATGGAGTTCGCCAAGTACGCGGCGGTGCCCAGGGGTGAGCAGGAGACGATGATGAAGAACTTCCGCGACAAGAACGCCGCCGAAGCGGCCGCGCGCAAGTAAGCGGCTGACTGAGCCTCAGAAGCACTCGAAGCCAGCTCCGGAAACGGGGCTGGCTTTCGTGTTTCCAACGGGCCCCAAGTTCGCAAAGGTGCGCGCCATGCCCAGCTTCCAGACCGTCCCCGAGATGTTGCTGCACCGCATCGCCGCCACGCCCGACAACACGGCGTTCAGCTACCCCGTGGGATCGGGTTGGAAGCAGGTGAGCTGGAAGCAGTTCGGCGAGCAGGTGCGGCAGATCTCGATGGGCCTGCGCTCCATCGGCCTGCAGAACGAGGAGCGCGTCGCGATCCTCTGCCACACCCGCTACGAGTGGGTGGTCGCCGATATCGCGATCCTCGCGGGCGCTGGTGCGACCACGACGATCTACCCGTCGAACCTCGCCGACGAGTGCGAGTACATCATCAACGACTCCGGCACCCGGTACGTCTTCGCGGAGAACGACGAGCAGGTCGCGAAGCTGCTGCAGGTGAAGGACAAGCTGAAGAACGTGAAGAACGTGATCACCATCGACGGCAAGTCGTCCGCCGACGGTTGGGTGCTCAGCTGGAACGATCTCGTCGAGAAGGGCAAGACCGCCACGCAGGGTGACTGGGAAGCGGTCTGCAAGTCGGTGAAGAGCTCCGACATCGCGACGCTGATCTACACCTCGGGCACCACTGGCAAGCCCAAGGGCGTGATCCTCACCCAGGACTGCTGGGTCTACGAGGCCGAGGCCATCGACGAGATGAAGCTGCTCGTGCCCGACGACGTGCAGTTCTTCTGGCTCCCGCTCGCGCACAGCTTCGGCAAGGTGCTCGAGGTGGCGCAGCTGAAGATCGGCTTCCACACCGCCATCGACGGCCGCGTGGACAAGATCGTCGAGAACCTCGGCCACGTGAAGCCGACGTTCGTGGCCGCCGTGCCCCGCATCTTCGAGAAGGTCTACAACAAGGTCGTCGAGGGCGCGAAGAAGGGCGGCGGCGCGAAGTTCAGCATCTTCAAGTGGGCCGTCGGCGTGGGCGCCGAGGTCAGCAAGCTGAAGCAGAACCGCCAGGAACCGGGCGGCCTGCTCGCGATCAAGTACTCGATCGCGAACAAGCTGGTGTTCTCGAAGCTGCAGCAGCGCTTCGGTGGCCGGCTGCGCTACTTCGTCTCTGGCTCGGCGCCGCTCTCGCGCGAGATGGCCGAGTTCTTCCACGGCGCGGGCATCTTGATCCTCGAGGGCTACGGCCTCACCGAGACGAGCGCGGCGTCGTTCGTGAACCGGCCGACGAACTTCAAGTTCGGCACCGTCGGTCCCCCGCTCCCGGGCACCCAGGTGCAGATCGCGCCCGACGGAGAGATCCTCATCAAGGGCCGCGGCGTGATGCGCGGGTACCACAACCTCGCCGAGGCCTCGGCCGAGACCGTGAAGGACGGCTGGCTCTACACCGGTGACATCGGCGAGCTCGACTCCGAAGGCCTGCTCAAGATCACCGACCGCAAGAAGGACCTGATCAAGACCTCAGGCGGCAAGTACGTGGCGCCGCAGGCCATCGAGGGCAAGTTCAAGATGATCTGCCCCTACGTGAGCCAGTCGCTCGTGCACGGCAACAACCGGAACTTCTGCACGATGCTGGTCGCGCTCGACAAGGAGTCGATCACCGACTGGGCGAAGAGCAACGGCGTCACCGGCACCTACGATCAGATCGTGAAGGACCCGCGCACCCACGCGCTCATCAAGCCGTCCGTGCAGGAGCTCAACAAGGGCCTCGCCAGCTACGAGTCGATCAAGAACTTCGCGATCCTCCCGAAGGATCTCACGCTCGATGACGGCGACCTCACGCCGTCGCTCAAGCTGAAGCGCAAGGTCGTCGAGACCAAGTACAAGGAGCTGATCGACGGCTTCTACACGGGCAACCTGGCGGAGCTCTGAGCTGAAGAACTTCAAGATTCATGTGGCGATGGGCGATCCGCAGGCGCCGCTCGCCACGGTGCAGTCCGTTCTCGATCGACACGATCTCCTCGACGCCCAGGGACAGCTGCGCGACGACGTGCAGCTGGTGTCGATGGGTGATCACTTCGACTGGGGTCACGCTTCCGAGCGGAAGAAGGCGACCTCGGATGCCACGTCGCTGCTCGAGTGGCTCGCCACGCACTCCGGGGAGCAGGTGGTGCTCATCGCGGGCAATCACGATCTGGCACGGGTATGCGAGCTCGCGCCGTTCGTCACCGATGCGCTCTTCGAGGCTGCGTGGGCGATGGCGGTGGAGGCGTATCGCAGCGGCGCTCCTGATGAAGAGGCGACCAAGCGCTTCCTCGAGAAGTACCCGCACGTGCCTGATGCGGAGTGCCTGGCGCGTGACTTCTCGTGTTACTCGGTGGCGCAGCAGAAGCTGGTGACCGCCCTCCTCCGCTCCAGGCGGCTGCGGCTCGCGCATGAGCACAACGGATTGCTGCTGGTGCACGCGGGCGTGACGGAGGCCGACTTCGCGCTCGTGGGTGGACAGCCTGGCAATGCGGCTGAGGCGGCGAAGCTGCTCAACGACTTCCTCGATACCCGCGTCGACGCGTGGATGTCTGGCGCGCTCGACCTGAGTCCGCTCCACCTTCCAGGTTCGGCGAAGGGTGTCGCGCGTGGCGTGCTCTTTCAGCGCCCGGCGGTGCCGAAGGAAGACGATTGGCAGTTCCGTGGACCGCCGCGCCGTCGGTACGATCCGAGGCACCTGCCCGCGTCGTTCCCGCAGGCGATCGGACACATTCGCGACAAGAAGTGCCGCGAGCTGCTCGGCTCTTGGGCCGACAGTGCGAACGCGGTCGATGGTCCGCTCCGTTCACTGCGCATCGAGGGTGAGAAGGTGCAGTACGCGCGCGGGACTCACGCAGATGCGCGGCTGTACTTCCTCGACGCGGGCATGAATCACCTCGGCTCCACCAGCTATGAGCTGTTCGATCTCGATCGCCGCGCGGCCCTGAAGCGTTGAGCTCACTTCAGTCGAAGTCGAAGCGACCGATCATCGGCACGTGATCCGACAGCCCCGTGAACGGGCTCTTCGGATCTCCGAACGTGTGCGTTCCCTCGAGATCCGCGAAGCCGATGCCGCCCTTCGCGAAGAGATGATCGAGGTGCATGCGCAGGTGCATGAAGCCCGCGGTCGCGAACTTCTCTTCGCCCTGCTTCTCGAAGTGCTTCAACGCCTCCTGCGCACCACGCAGCTTCGCTTCACGCGTGAGGTACTCGTACACGGGAGTCATCGGCGCGGTGTTGAAGTCACCCACCACGAGGTACGGCTCATTCTTCGCGGTGGCGTCTGCGTACTGACTGACCGCCTTCGCTTCCGCGATCTGGTTGGTGCCGAAGCCCATCTTCCCCGGCTGACTCCAGAACTCCTTCGCCCACAACGTGGGGAGCGAGAGGTGCGTGTTGAAGAGATGGAAGCGCTTCCCCTGCAGATCCTCGAGCCGCAGGTGCGCGGCGATGCGGGTCTGCTTCACCTTGCGCAGGCTCTCGTTGCGGTGATGCGTGATCGAGTGCGGCTTGTGGCCGTTGTCCGAGATCACCTCGAGCTTCTGGCAGTTCACCAGCATCGCCAGGCCCGTCGTGTAGAACTTGATCGGCCCCAATCGATACACGTGCGCGGGGAAATAGAAGGCGCGGTACGGCATCACCTTGCCCCGAAGTTTGAAGTCGTCCTCCAGGTGCCGCAGAAACGCCTCGAGCTGCGTCTCAGCGGGATGCGAGCCGCGATGCGCGACTCCGGCGCGGATCGACTTCGTCTCCACCTCCTGCAGCGCGACCAGATCGGGCAGGGGCTGCATCGCAGACAGCGCGGTCGCGATTCGGCTCTTCGAGGCCGCAGTACTCGCGAGGCCCTTGAGGCCGTGACCAAAGTAGCGAACGTTGTAGCTGACGATTCGCACGGGTGCTCCGAGCATATCCACGAGGAACCGAGAGCGCTGCCTCACCCCACAGGTGGCGGTATTTCTGGAAACCGCCTGTTCTCGCGCCTGAATGCCAGCTCGCGGCCGGATGGGCGAGCGGCTGTTCTTCCATCGTGTTCATCCAGCCCTGCGATGTAAGCAGCAAACGTGTCGCGCCGAGCCGCCGGAATTGCCCTGATCGCCGTGGCGGCCACGTTTTGGGGCACCTGGCCGCTCTACACGCGCGCTGGAGGGCCGACCGGAGTCAGCCTGGGGTTCCTCTGCCTGTTCGCCATGGCGCTGCCGGCGCCCTTCGTGTTTCGCCGCGCCTCCTTCGCCGATCGGGGAGCGGTGATCGCGCTGGTGCTCGTCGGTCTCGCTGACGCCGCGAACGTGCTCCTCTACTTCAACGCGCTGGAGCGAGGTCCCGTGGTGGTGGCGGTGCTCTCGCACTACCTCGCGCCAACCCTCGTGGCGCTCAGTGCTCCCTTCATCCTCGAGGAGCAGACTTCGCGGCGCGCATTGCTCGCGAGCCCCATCGCGTTGATCGGTCTTGCGCTGGTGCTCAGTCCCGGTGGCGCATCGACCAGCTCGCTCAACACGGCGCTCCTGGGTGGAGGCAGCGCGATCTTCTACGCCATCGTGGTGCTGGGCAGCCGCCGCGCCGCGCGCTCGTTTTCTCCAGGCGCAGTGATGTCGCTGCACTCCGTGATCTCCGCGAGCGCCCTGCTGCTCTGCTTCGGCCGCGAAGTGATCCCCACGCAGGTGAATGTCGAACTCGGCATCGTGCTGTTCGGCTGCCTGGTGAACGGACTGATCGCAGGTCTGCTCTTCAACCTGAGCCTCGAGCGAATCGAGGCGCAGCTGGTCGGACTCTTCACGTACCTGGAGCCGCTGAACGCCGCGATCCTCGGCGTGCTGGTGCTCGGTGAGCCGTTCGGATTCCTGAGCGCAGCAGGCCTCGCCCTCGTGATCGCCGCGGGAGGCTGGGCCGCGACTCAGCGCATCGCCGAAGGACCCACCGCGGAGGGCATCTCTTCCCTCGGCGGAGGCGGCGCCTCGGTGCGGCGGAACTCGTAGCCAATCTCCAGATCCGCCACGAAGCCGAACTGGTTGTCGAAGCGGCCGAGGTCCTGATTCACGCGGAACGTCTTGTAGACGCGCCCGTTCAGGAAGAGGAACGGGAGGATCTTCAGGCGCGCTCCGGCGAACGCGATCG
>CBIHPJ010000450.1:0-7464 GCA_966211295.1 uncultured Myxococcales bacterium
CTTAGTTTACATAACGCTCATTATTCGACGTTGGCTGGTGGGGTTTTCCGAGGGGAAGCTCGTGTATCAGGGGGCTGCTCATGCGCTCATTCTGGGTCGGCCTGGTCTTCGTTTTGGCGGCGTGTCCCGCGGAAAAGCCGGTCGTGATCGACGCCGGACCGCCGGTCGTCGAAGTGATCGACGCGGGACCTCCGATCGATGCCGGCCCTCCAGCTCCATCGAGTCTCGATTCGACTCAGGTGACCGTGACTTTCGCAGATGGAGGAACGGCGACGGTCACCAGCCAATCCGAGATCGACGCGCCGACTTCGCTGACGGTCACGTTGCCGATCAAACTGAAGGACTTCCGAATTCGGCTGCTCGATTGGCGCGAACAGATCGTCGTTTCCGATGACGAACTGATGGCTGACGGAAAGACCTACGTGATCACCTTGCCGGAGCCGCTCAAGACTGGCCGGTCCTACAACCTCACGTTGGATGCCGAGCTCGGACCCGTGATCACCGACGTCAACGGCGGCACCTGGAACGACTGGGACCTGGCGTTCCGAATCGCCGGCGAGGTTCAGCCCGAGCCCGCAGCGCTCAAAAAGAAGCAGCCCGCGAAGAAGAAGAAATGACATCGATGTCAGGCGCGACAGCGGCGTCAGCGATTGAGGCGGCCAATTTGAAGGTCTCCGAGCGAGATGGCTTTGGCCGAGGTCGTGCAAACGCGGCCGCCCCATGAACCGAACCCTCATCCTGATTTTCTCCGCCGCCATCGCATTGACCGCTTGTGGACCGCAATCGGTCATCACCGACGGAACCTACAAATCGAGCACCACCGCGCAGCTCGCCGAAGCCTCGATCGCGATCAATCTCAATTCGAAGAAGGCCTCGGTCACCCTTTCGGGATCCAGCACGCCCACCGAGCTCACGCTCACCGCGGTTCCGGCCGCGAGCTGGGAAAAAGGCTGTCCGACCAATCTGAGCTCGGTCGCGGTCGAGACCTTCACGGTGAGCCCGGATCCCACGGTGCTGGGCAGCCTCTCGCTGACCGGCGCGAAGCTCCTCGCCGGATGCGGCCTCGACAAGGCCGACCCCGACTCGGTGGTGCTCAAAGGCACCGGGGATCCGAACTCCACTCAGTACCTGATCGAGTTCAAGCGCCAGCCGTAACGGGCTCTTCGCCGGCGAACAGCACGCCGACCCGATTCTGTACCTTGCCGAACGAAGGCATCTCGACGGCCCGAACTTCGGACCTGCTGACCAGCAAGTCCGGGTTCAGCTTCGCCGCGTGCTTCGGAGGCAACACCGCGAGCTCTTCCTCAGTGAACTTCCGCTCGCTGGTCCGCCGCAGCAGGAACGTGCCGCGCTTGAAGAACGCCGGGTAGTCGTTCCAGTTGATGCCCTTTTGGAACACCATTTCCTGCATCTCCGAGCTCGACTTGTCCTGCAGCTGAGCGTGCGAATACAGCGCGCGCGCGGCCATGCTCACCGAGTTCTTGCTCGCGTCGCGTTCTCTCCAGAGGATCGTGTTCGCCGCCTCGTCCTTGCTCGGAACTGCCCAGACTCTGCAGTCGAACAACGCGAGCTCACCCTTCTTCTCGGGGAGCGCTTCCGCGAGGCCCGCATTGAACCGCGCGGTCGCCATGCTCGAGAGGATGCTGGTCATCTTCTGGATCCGGCGGTCCAGGTAGACCTGCGACTTCGGGTCCGCCTGGTACCAGAGCAGGCTGATCTCGTCGGACTGGGTGTAGCCCACGAGCGCCGTGGTCTCCTCGACGAGGAAACGCGTGGTGTCGACCATCAGCTTGCTGAGCCGCTCGTCATACGGGCGCTTGAGCTCGCGGGTGAACTTGCTGAACCCCTTCCCGTCGATGCGCGCGCAGATCGGGAGCTGGTCCATCATTCTCCGGCCCGCCTCGGCGGACTCGTAGCCCTTCATTCTGTCGCCCAGATCATCCGTAGCCATGAGGCTCCTGTCGAACGGCGCGGTCTCGACTGACTACTTCTCGATCGACAGCACCAGGCGGCTGACGTCGTAGAGCACGTCGCCGCGCTCGAAGATCGGCTCACGCTGAACATCCCACGCGTTGAGGTCGGCCACTTTCCACAGCGTCCACTCGAGGACCGAGCGCAGGTTGATCGCGTCGTAGAGGTTGTATTCGATGAGGAGCCGCAGCGCGCCGAGCTCCTTGTTGAAGATCCATTCGCGCCAGAGACGGATCGCGTCGAGCCCTTTGACGCCACGAAGGTGCGGCGGACGCGCGAGGCCGATCGAGTCTTCGACGCCCTTGAGGCCACCCTTCAGCTTCGCGTGGCGGATCAAGAAGCGCAGATCCAGATGCACGAGCGGCTTGGGAAACGACTCGTGCACCTTCTCGAGCGCGGGCACGTCGAACACCGACCCGTTGAAGGTGACCCAGATCGGACTCTTCGCGAGGCGATCGGCGAGGAGGTGCATCGAGTGTTCGCGGCGGAAAGTGGCGACGCCCTCGCGATCCATCACGCCCACGATCGTCGGTACGTGCTCGCCGTCGGCCTCGATGTCGAAGAACGCCGCGTGATCGATGAAGTGGCCGTAGATGCGCCAGTGCTCTCGTTCGGGGAGCAAGGTCGCCAGCTGGGCGAGGTCGTTCTTCTTCAGCGCCTCGCGGGCCTTGCCGATCGCCTCGAGCAGTTCGCGATCGAGCCGCTCGTTCATCACCACGTCTTCGGCGGCGGCCTTCTCGAAGTCACTCCAGGTCGCGAGCTCTCGTGCCCAGAGATCGCGCTCGCGCCACGGACCGACGCCCTTCGTGAGCTGGAAAGTGCGCTCGAGGAACTTCATCCGTGGGCCACTCCGGCGAGGTGAAGCAGGCCACCAGCGGCCGCTCCGCCCAGTACGAGCCACGTCGAGTTTGGCTTGAAGCGCACCAGCAGGATTGCGCTCACGACGCAAAGTCCGCCGGTCCACGCGTCAATCAGAGCGGCTCTGCCGAGCTGTGCAGTGACGACCACCATCAGTGCCAGTGAAGCCACGTTTACGCCGTCGAGGAAACCCGACGCCCAGGTCGATTGGCGGAGCTTCGGAATCAGCGGTCCGCTGAGCGCCACGAAGACGAACGCCGGCAGGAAGATGCCCAGCGTCGCGATGAGCGCCCCACCCGGCCCTGCCAGCACCCAGCCGACGAAGGTCGCCGTGGTGAACACCGGTCCCGGAGTGATCTGTCCAACGGTGATCGCGTCGAGCAGCTGCGCCTCTGTCAGCCATCCCAGGCGCTCCACCAGATCGGCCCGAAGAAACGCGAGCAACACGTAGCCGCTGCCGAAGAGCACCGAGCCGGTCTTCAGGAACACGAAGAAGATCGAAGGGAGCGTGACCGGCGTGGCCGCGACTCCGACTCCGACGCCCACCGTCGCCGGAGCGAGTGGCATCAACTGGGAGACCTTCGGCTTCCCTTTGGGTTTGGTCCCCAGCATCGCGAGGAACCCGGTGCCGAAGAGCACGAGCAGCTCGTTCACCTGCACCAGCACGAGGATCGCTCCGGCCACGCCGAGAAACGAGAGCCAGCCATCGCGCGCGGCTTTCGGAATCAACGCCCAGATCGCCTGCACGACGATCGCGAGGATCACCGGCTTCACGCCGTAGAGAACCCAGCCCACCGCCGGGAGCGAGCCGTACGTCACGTACGCCCACCCGATCGCCGACGTCATCAACATCGCCGGCACGATGAAGCAGGTGCCCGCGACGAGCAGCCCGGCCCAACGCCTCCGCTCGAAGCCGATGTGAATCGCGAGCTCGGTCGAGTTGGGCCCGGGGATGAGGTTCGTCGCGCCGACCAGGTCGAGGAAGCGCTCTTCGCTCAGCCAGCGGCGGCGCTTCACCACCTCGTCCTGCATCATCGCGATGTGCGCGGCGGGTCCGCCGAAGGCCGTGGTGCCCAGCCGCAGGAAGAGCAGCGCGAGCTCCTTGAGCGACGTGCGCTCGGAACTCATCGCGTGGGAACTTCTCCGCTCACCAACGACTCGAGCAGCGGAAGGTCGGCCTCGCAGAACGGGAGCGCCTGCATCTCCTTCGGCGTGCAGAACTTGAGGGCCTGCGCACCGAGCGGCTGCGGATCGCCCTGCTTGATGTCGGCGGCGAATAACTCGAGCTGCACCACGAGATCGGCGTACTCGTGGTTGTTGCTCCAGAGTCTGCGGCCGACCTGCAAGTCCACCGCGAGCTCTTCCTGACACTCACGCGCGAGCGCGGCTTCGTCCGTCTCTCCGGGCTCGACCTTGCCGCCCGGGAACTCCCAGAGATTCGCGCGGCTCTTGTGGGGAAGCCGTTGCTGCACGAGGAACCGCGAAGAATCTCGAGGGTCGGCGATCAGCGCGGCGACCACGCGAATCGTCTTCTTCACCGGATCATCCGCCCGTGCTGACCATCTGCAGCGCGAAGAGCGTCCCGAGATTCGAGACCACGTACAGCCGCGAGCCGAAGCGCACCGACGAGTAGCCCGTGGGCGAAGCAGTCACGCCACGGCCCGGGTTCCACATCGCGCGAACCTTGCCGGACGTCGGCTCGACGAACGCGAGCGCGGTCGAGGTCGGCACCACCACGTAGCCACGAGCCAGCGTGAGGGCACGGCCCGAGTTGGCCCCCTTCCCCTTCGAGGTCTTGTCGCTCAGGTTGAGCTTCCACAGCATGCGGCCGCGGCCCATGTCGAACGCGGTGAGCGATCCATCACCGGTCGCGAAGAGCGTGTTGCCGCGCGGGAGCAGCGCGTTGATGCCCGAAGCCTGCGTGGTCCACTGCAGCGCGCCGGTCTTCGCGTCGAGCGCGGAGACGCCATCGAGGTAGCTCGCGACGAAGAGGCGCCCTTCAGCGAGCACCGGAGTCGCATCCACGTCGAGGAACTGGGTGCCGCCCGTGGTCGACAACTTCTTCTCCCACATCGACACGCCCGTCTCGAGGTTGAGCGCGGCGAGGAACCCGTCCGCGAAGCCCATGTACACGAGGCCGTCACCGACGATGGGACGCGAGGTGCCGCGCACCGTGAAGCCCGAGGGCGAATCGCGGCGGTACTGCCAGATCCACGCGCCGGTCTCCTGGTTCACCGCGAAGACCGTCTCGGACTGCGAAGCGACGAGGATCTTTCCCTCGGAGATCGTGGGGGAAGTGACGAGCTCTTCGTTCGCCTTGAACTCCCAGATCTTCTCGCCGGTGAGCGTGCGGAACGCGTAGAGCACTCCGTCGCCGCCGGCCACGTAGAGCACGCCGCGCGACACGGTGGGCCCGCTGAGGAAGCGACCGTTCGTCTTGAACTGCCACTCCACCGAGCCATCGACCGGAGAGAGGCAGCGGATGAAGCCGTCGCGCGTGGTGACGAAGATGCGCTCGGTGTCCGGATCCACGGCGGGCGAAGCGGGCTCGCTGGGCTGGTACTCGAGCAAGCCCAGCTTCACGAGCGGCGTGTTCCACGCCACTTCGTAGATCGCTGGATGAGAGACGTGCGACTCCCGGAACGGGATCGTCGGATCGTCGTTGAGCGGGATCGCCTTACAGCCTGCGACGCACACCAGAACCAGGAGTCGCAGGTTGTTCATGGAGTGCGCTCTGAACGTCAGTTGCCCGCGTCGATTGCCACCGGAGCAGGCTTCGGAACATCGACGCCCTGGGCGACCAGCGCGGTGATGCGATCCTTCGCGAGGCGCGCGGCAGCCGAACCCGGAGCAGCGTTCTCGATCTCCGACAGGGTCTTCGCAGCCGAAGCCGTGTCACCCTTCAGCAGGAGCATGCGGGCGCGGTGGTACATGCCCATGCCCTTCATGAAGTCGGTCTTGTTCTCCTTCGCGAGGAGATCGAACGCGTTGAGCGCGTCGTCATACTTCTTCTGCGCCTCGAGGGCGTAGCCGCGAGCCTCGTACGCCGCGGGGCGGAGCGAGTCATTCGACTCCGACTTCGCGAGGAACTCGTCGACGAGCGGGAGCGCCTGGTCAGCCTTGTTCTGGCGCAGGTACGCCTGCCCCAACGGCAGCGCCGCCGAGACGGCAGCCTTGGTGCCCGAGTGCTTCGCGCGGAAGTCAGTGAGCGCCTTGACGATCGCCTCGTCCTTCTCGGCCTCGCTCTTGAACGGGGGCTCCTCGCCGGCCTTGGTGTCCTCAGGCTTGGCGTCGGCCTTCACCTGGCGCTCGAGCACCTTGAGGGCAGCGCCGAAGTCGCGCGAGGCCGTCTCTTCGCCGCGGCCGCTCATGCTGCTGATCGCGCCGATCACGAGGCCCACGAGGAGAACGCCTCCGACGACCAGAACGACCTGGCGGCCGTGCTGCTCCAGGAAGGGCACCGCTTCGGCGCCGAGCTTCTGGAATTCGTCAGGCTTCTTCAGCTCTTTCTGTTCGTCTTTGTAGGCCATCGCGCGGGCTCTCTAAGTGCCCGTAGACGCAGAGTCAACGACCGCATTTCTGGGGTCGCTCAACGCCGTTTCGAGCGTTCTCGTGCACGGAAGCGATTAGCGACGTCCTCACGCTTCTTCTGGCCGGGCCGAGGCCTCCAAAAGAGACGAATGGGTACCTTCAACCGGAAGACCTTCCGTACGTAGTTGATGACGTAGCGCGCGTAGCGGTCGGGCACGCCCTTGGGCTGGTTCACCATCAGGGCGAAAGCGAGCGGCGCGGTCGCGACTTGAGCGGCGTAATAGATGCGGAGCTGGCGGCCCGAGATGATCGGGAGCGAGTGCTCGGTGGTGACGTGCTCCACCAGCTTGTTGAGCTGCGGAGTGGCCGCGCGGAAGTACTGCTGCTGGAACACCTCGAGCGCGATCTCGAGCACCTTGTTCACCTTCTCGCCCGTCTGCGCGGAGAGGAACACCATCGGCGCCCAGTCGACCCAGTCGAGCAGCCACTTCACCTCGGAGCGGAAGTTCTCTTCCTTCACCTTCCCCTTCACGAGGTCCCACTTGTTGACCACGATCACCAGGCCGCGGCCCTTGCTCTCGGCGAGGTGGGCGATCTTCCGGTCCTGCTCCACCGCGGGCTCGGTGGCGTCGATCATCAACACCACCACGTCGGAGTCTTCCGCCGCGCGCATCGCGCCGAGCACGGAGAAACCTTCGACCTTCTGAGTGATGGTCGACTTGCGGCGAATGCCCGCGGTGTCGGTGAGGATGAATTTGCGGCCCTTGAACTCGAGCTCGGAGTCGATCGGATCGCGGGTGGTGCCCGCGACGGGGCTGGCGATCACCCTCTCCTCTCCGAGGAGCTTGTTCACCAGGGTCGACTTGCCCACGTTGGGGCGGCCGACGATCGCGATGCGGATCGGAGCATCTTCGGGCGCGTCTTCGAGCTTCTCTTCCGAAACCTCGGGAAGCGGTTCGCTCGGCGGCAACTTCGGAAGGAGCGCCTCGAGGACCTCGATCATCCCCTCGTTGTGCTCAGCAGAGACGGGGAACGGAGTGCCGAGGCCGAAGCGGTGGAAGTCAGCCACCATCTCCTCTGCGTCGCGGCGGCCGTCGGTCTTGT
>CBIHPJ010000451.1:0-7461 GCA_966211295.1 uncultured Myxococcales bacterium
GGAGGACGACCTCCTCATTCCATCTCTCCCCGCTGGCGCAGGGAGAGGGAGACACTTTCGTCCCTCGAGGTCAGCGAGTCGCGTTCGTCGACAACACCGCGCCGTTCTCGTTGCCGAAGCCATCCACCATTGATCCCGGCGCGAGCTCGAGTGTGTACATCCCGCTCGCCGTGAGCGGCGCGGTCACCCACGCCGCCTCCGTCGCGTTCCACGTGAGCGCCACCGTCGACCTCGAGTTGTCCGGCGCGGTCAGCGTGCCCATCGCCATTCCACCCCGCGCCAACGCGCCCTGGCTCGGATTCGAGTCCATGTCGCGCACCCGGTACGCGCCGATGGGATCATCGAGCCCCATCACGTACTGCGTCGGATTCGGAGGAAACCGCGCCTCCACGGCGTAGCGACCATCCATCGTGAAGCGCGCCGTGACGCGCGCGCCTACGGTGGTGTTCTTCGTCACCGTGAAGGGAGCGCTGGCCAACTCGTACGACGACTCCGCGCCACCGACCTTCGCCTTGCCGCGCGCCACCAACCGATACGTCGCGAGCTCCGTCGAAGGGATCGTCTCGAACCAGATCCGCCACAGGTGCCGCCGGGTGGTCGCGTCAGGCTCGGCCTTGTACGTGGGGGTCGCGCTGTAGCGGAGCAACAGCTCAGGTCCATTGACCACCAACCGCGTGCTGCTCGCGCGCACCGGGACGAACCCCGTGCCTTCCTGCTTCTCCAACGACACCCGAGGAGTGCCCAGCGCCGGATCGCCACCCTCGAACTCGAACAGGTGCGTGGCGAGCCGCTCTCCACTCATGGGCTGCGTCACCACCTGCGGCGCGCTCATCGAGTCCGTCACCAGCCGCGGCTCGGTCACCGGCGGAACCATCGCCAGATCCGGCGGGGTCTGCGGTTGATCCATCGTCGCCACGAAGTCCTCGAACTGCGCCAGCAGATACGGCCCGAACTTCCACCCGTACGCCGACACGGTCGGCTCGTAGCCCCCGCGCAGCCAATCATCCTCTTCGAGGAGGTACCCGTAGTGATCCTGCGAGTAGCCCACCGGCAACACCGTGCTCGCTCCGAGCGGCGCCGCGGCCGCCACCAGCTTGCGCGAGAGCCCCGTGCCGAGCTCACCCGGGTTCGAGAAGAACAACACGTCACCCAGCCGCATCACGCTCATCGCGGTCTTGAACGGCTTGCGCGGCTCGAGCGGCAGGCAGAAGACGCCACCGTCCGCGGGATCCGATTTGATCTCGCCGCAGAACGCACCGTTGCCACCAGCCGCGCACTGAATGCCGCCCCACTCCGGGAACTCGCCCTTCGCGTAGCCGAACGCCTCGCGCGTCAGCAGCACCCCACGCTCGTGGTACTCGAGCCGTCCCTTCGCCTCGGCCTGCCCTGGCAGCGCGCGCGCGTACGCTTCTTGCGCCAGCTTCGCCTCCGCGCGGCCCTGGCGCTCGAGGCTCTGCAGCGCGCTGTGACCGAAGTCATCTCCGCGGGGAGAGACGTCACCGGCCGCGCCCTGCACGTACATCACCGGAATCGCCAGGGCGTCAGACGCGTAGAGCTCGAGCGCGCCAGGTGCCTCGGTAGACTGCAGCGTGTTGTCGCTCGAGAGCACCGTGCCGTGCATCGCGTAGTGGAGCAACGCGGTCATCGGCTTCACCGGCGTGCCGCTCTCATCCACCTCGTCGATGCGAATCACGGTGAGCGCGGTGTCGCGGAAGTCGTGGCCGTAGATGGGATCGTTCTCGCAGCGGCGATCGGAGTTGAAGTCGCCCGCCTCCTCGGTGGCCAGCCCCAGGCTCACCGGCTTCAAGTTCGCGAAGGCCTCGTTCACCGCCTCGACGATCGCCGCCACCATCCTCGTCTCCACCTCGGCGTCGTAGTGATCCATCACCAGCGAGACGAAGTCGGTGCCGGTGGAAGAGCCGAGGCGCGCGGGCGGCATGATGCGCGCGGGCGCCGCGTGGCTGTGCGTGGCGTGGAGGAACACGCTCGCGGTCTCTCCCGCGGCGGTGAGGGTGCCGATCAACCGGCTGCGCAGCGTGGGCGAGCTCAGCGTGGTGTCCAGGCGGATGAACGCGATCCGCGAGATGCCGTTGGTGAGCGCGAGCACCTTCACCGTGGGCTCGGTGTGAATCCCCTGGCTCGCGGGGAACTGCTTCGCCCAGGGCGAGCCCGGATCCGACGCGGGCCGCGTGCGGAGGTAACCGCCCATCGCGATGCCCACCGGCATGTCGAGCCGCCGGGTGGCGAGCTGCGCCTTCAGCGGTCCCGGTTCAGGCGGAGGCGCGGGAGGCGGAGGACACGCGGTGAAGAAGAGCAGCGAGCAGCACACGAGGACGCGCGACATGCGCGCCATGTACCCAACGGAACGCTCGGTGGGAAACCGCGTGCTCGACACATTCCGTTCGACACGCTTCAGGCAAGATGCCCCGCGTGCGCTGGTCGATGCTCAGCCTGGTGGTGATCGCCGCGTGCCGAGCGCCCGCTCCGCCGCCTCAGGATGATGCGGGCCTTCCGCCCATCGTCGACGCAGGGACTCCCTGTTTCACCGCGTTCCCCGAGCGGATCGACTTCGGAGAGATCGAAGTGGGCGAGAACGCCTTCACCCGGCTCCGTCTCACCAACGTCACCCCGTTCCTCCTCCAGCCCAGGCCGCTGCCGCTCGACCCGCCCTTCTCGTTCGACTCGGCGGACCTGGACCCCATGTCTCCGGGCTCCAGCATTCTGATCACCGTGCGCTTCGCTCCGTTCGATGGCTTGCTGCACTTCGGCACCCTCGAGGTGAATGCCGCGCAGGGTTGCAGCATCGCGGTGCCGCTGCGCGGGTTGGGTCGCGGCTCCTTCTCCGTGGAGCCCAACGAGCTCAACTTCGGGCTGCTCGAACCCGGAGAGAGCAAGAGCCTCGAGCTGACGTTCTCGAACTCGCAGCGCACCGCGGTGGTGTTCGATTCCCTGGGGCTGCGGAACACCGGTGGAAACTTGCCGTTCCACCTCGAGCTCACCGCGCCGATCACCATTCCCGCCGGCGGCTTGCTGAGCACCACGGTGACCGCGACGCCGACTGACTACGAAGACTCCCTGGCCTTCCTCTCCCTCAGGGGCCCGAGCACCATGATCGACGTGCTCCTGCGCGTGGTGGGAGGCGCGCCCATCGCGAACCTCCGCCCCTCCGTCATCGACGTGCCGAAGATGGACTTCACCTTCGGCTCGCAGCCGAGCTCCTTCGTGGAGCGGAGGATCTGGCTGCGCAATGACGCCACGGATGCGGGCTCGCTCCTCTCGGCGTTGCAGCCTGAGCCGCCGTTCTTCTCGGTGCGAGGCGAAGACGGTGGCTTCACCGGCGAGGTGCAGCTGCGCTCGCTCTTCGACCCGCTGATGCCCGGCGAAGAGGGAGAGGCGATCGTTCAGATCAGGCCCACCGGTCTGGGCATGCATCGTTACCAGCTGACGATCTTCACCAACGATCCCCGGAACCCCGGGAAGGACGTCGAGATCTCCGTGAACGCGATCTCCGTGCCGGCCTGCGCGCTGCAGCACCCCGAGGTGGTGACCTTCTCTCGTGCCGATGCCGGCTCGGTCGGCGTGGTGCGCTTCGTCAACGCCTCGACCACCAACTGCGTGCTCGACGCGGTGCGGCTCGGTGAAGGGGCGCTCGGTTACCGCATCACCGACGGGGGCGTCGATCAGCTCGAGCTCTCGCCCGGGCAGGGCCACGACGTGTCGATCGCCGGGCCTGACGCGGGCTCACGCCTGAACGCGGTGCTCTCGTTTCACGTGTTGGGACCGAACAGTTCGGAAGAGGTGGTCGACCTCATCGCTCCTCCTTGACGACCACCTTCGCTGGTTGAGCGCGTCTTCGGGTTTCGAGCAGGCGATGAAAGAGCTCGCCCACCGGCAGCGGGATGATCAGCAACAACAACACGAACCCCGCACGGAGCAGGGTGAGCAGCACGCGCCACGCGGCGCGCAGAAATCGAGACATGGGTTTGGGCTTCGGAGCAGCGAGATGACCAAGAGCGACGCTTCGTCGTCTGGTCAGCTCAGAGCAGCCACGCCCGGTGCAGCAGGTAACGGCGCTGCGAATTCCCGTGGAAGGGAGTCCAGCTCAGCGCCTCGCCACGCGACACCTCAGGCGCGGGGAGCGCCTGTACCTCGACCGCCCATTCTGCAGCAGCTTCAGCAGGAGCCGTGGGCGTGGCGCGCCGGGTCTGCACCACTCCGTCGAGCTCACGCTCGGCAGCCGGGGCGACGAACCCGGCCAGCGCCAACAGCGTGAGCGCCAGCCGGGACAGCAGGGTGGAGGAGCGACGCCTCACGGCACCGTGCTGCAGCCACCGTCAGCGTGACGGCAGTTGTGCAACGAGCGCGAGACCGGCAGCTCGTACACGTACTGCAGCACGTCCTGGCCGCCAGACACGTTGATCGAAGTCGCCTGACCCTTGCCGGGCTCGACGATCATCGCCGAGTACCGCACCTCGCCCGTCTTGGAGACCTGCACCACCGTCGCAGGCTCAGGCGGAGGAGCGACGACCGTGCGGGCCTGCGCGCGGGCGTAGGCGCCGCCATCCGGCGGGAGGAAGCCGAACGCGCAGTTGGGCTGACCGGTGATGAAGTCTGACTGGTAGATGCGGCTGAGCGGGGTGATCGAGGCACCGCACGTTCCGCCGTCACCGCCGGTGGGGGAGATGTCGCTCCAGAGCACGCAGCTGGCGATCACCGCACCACCCGTCGCGGTCTTCTGCTCGAGACTGTTGTACGTGTAGAACCAGCCGTAGTCGCTCGCCGCCGCGCCACCGTCGCAGCTCTGATCCGCCGCGCAGCCGACTGAGGTGACGTCGATCAAGTCTCCAGCATTGGGGTTCGCACTGCGGCGATCAGACAAACGCGCCGCGTCGAAGCGCTGAGGCGTGCGCGCTCCCGTGGGGTCGAAGACGCGCGCGCCACCGTCGGGCTGAGTACCGCCGTAGGCCCAGAACCCCACGAAGCGGTTCTTGCCGAGACCCGAGATGTCGACGCGCGTGGGGTCGGGCAACAGGTCGTTCAGGTTGCGCGCCGGCGTGCCCTGACGAGTACAGGTGAAGGACGAGCCCGTCGCGTCGAGCCCGCAGGCATAGCTGATCTTGTTGACGTCGCCCGGGGTGGGGTCGGTGCCGCTGGTCAAGTCGCAGGTGCCGACCTTGGAGGTCTCGTTCTCAGACGTCACGCGCGTGCTCCCGTTGGTGCCGCACATCATCGTGCCGGTCAGCGACACGGTGGGGCCCTGGGTCACGTTCTTGTCGAGCTTGCCGTGCTCGAAGCGCCGGCTCTTCCAGTGCGTCTCCATCTTGCCGAGGTCGACGACCGCGTCTTTGTACTGGGAGACGGTCTTCACCTCGTCGCACTTGTTCTTGGAGCAGGCCAGGGGGTTGTCGAAGCGGCAGCTGCCCGCGCCCTGCTCGAGCAGCGCGTAGCGGTTGCCGGTGCCGGCGAACACCCGCATCTTGTTCACGCCCGGCTCGACGGCGACCGAGGGGAGGTAGAAGAAAGGGGCCTTGTTGGCGACGCTCTTCGCGTTGGGGTCAGCGACCTCGACACCGCCGTCAGGCAGGGTGGAGTTGGAGCCCGCGCCGGGCAGACCTTCGATGTCCATCTCGAAGGTGCGCGCGGTGTACCAGTTGCTGATGCGCTTGAGCGTGTTGTCGTAGCGGCCGGCCTCGAAGAAACGGCTGATCCAGATCTGACCTGAGGTGTCGGCGAAGACGGCGGTGTCGAAGAAGCCGTCTTGCGCGGGAGAGTCGTTGTCGCCGTAGTCGACCATCGCGATGGGCGCGCTCACCGACTGGGTGAGCTCCTTGGCCGGGGCGTTCGCTCCAGAGCCGCCTTCGTCGAACTCGAACTTCCACCAGAGGTTGTCGCGCCGGCCGTTGATCTGCCCTTCCCACGCGTCCACCAGGTAGACGCCGCGGCCCTTCTCCATCGCGGGAGACCAACCGCCTGAGAGCGCGACCACCCAGCGCTCGTGGGTGTCGACCCCGTTGCGCGAGACAGGCGTCGCACCGGTCATGGGGCTGGTGCCCGGCAGGCTGGAGTTCTCGATCATCACGGGGCCGATGGGCGGTGCCTTGGGAGAGAGCGAGAAGAACGTCTTGCCGAAGGTGGCCGCCTCTTCGCTGCAGGGCTGGGGGAACATCCAGCGGAAGCCCGGGCGGTCCTGGGCGGTGCCGCCGGCGTTCCACAACATCTCGAGCGCGATGTAGTGCTTGCCGCCGCGGCCTTCGGACACCACCGCCAGGGTGTGGAACTCGTTCTTCTCTTTCTGGCCGTTCTTCGAAGTGTCGGCCCAGATGTCACGCACCATGATGTCGCCGTCGACCATGTACTCGTGGTTGAGGATCAGATCGGGCAGCTTGGGGAGCAGGTCGGGGGGCACGAAGGCCCAGACCTCGTCGCCCGTGCCCTTGTTGAAGCCGGGCACGGGCTGGCCGCCGGTGCAGGTCTCGGTGCCGTCGTACCGGCTGCTGACGAAGGCGTGGATCATTCCGTCGTTGGATCCGACCAGCGCGAGCTTGTCGCGGCGCCGGCTGTCGAACGCCCACGCTTCGTACGGGGGAACCGTGGTGACGCCGCAGACCGAGGTTCCGACCGCCTGGGGCGGCGAGGGCGTGGGGGTCACGCTGAGATCCTGGCTGAAGAGCGTGCGCGCGCACTGGTTGGACAGGCCGAGATTGCAGAGGAACGGGTCGACGGGCGGATCGATGATCACCGGCGAGGAGTGGAAGATGTCGCCGAGCACGTTGGGACGCGCTTCGTTGTAGTTGTTGTCACCGTCGATGTCGTAGAGGTCAGCGCCCTCCGTCCACCGAATCACGAGGCGCGCGCAGAGGCGGTCGAAGTCTGCCGGAAGAAGAGGAGTGCTGACGCCCATCGCAGTTGCCGCGGTGGCGATGGCCATGCCGAACTTGTTCAGCAGCAGGCCTGGCCCCGCGAGCGACGGACAGAACGAGGTGCCTCGAATGCCCATGTACTCCGCCAGCTTCAGATCTTCGGTGGCGGTGCCCGGTCTCACGCGCGTCAGCGTGTCTGCATTGGTGAACGCGCCATCGCCGTTCGAGTCGACGATCGTCCACACGCTGCGCGTGTCGACGTTGGCGCCCAGGTTGGTCACCAGCCGCGCGTTGGCCTCCCAATAGGGCGTGGCCAGCGCGGCGGTGTTGTTCTTCACGAAGGTGCCGTCCGCTTTCTCGGTGACGATGTTCGCGGCGGTGGGCGTGGCGGTGTTCTCGACCACGAAGATGTCTTCCTTGTCGCCGTCGAGGTTCAAGTCGGCGTCTTCGACGAACTCGTTGTACTGCTCGAAGCGCCAGAGCTGACCCTGCCAAGCCTGGCCGCTCTTGGGCAGCATGCGGGGAAGGAGCGCCGGGGTGCTGCTCGAGCCGGTCTGCACCGAGGCCACCGCGGCCGAGGCGAACGAGTTGTTGCGACTGA
>CBIHPJ010000452.1:0-7445 GCA_966211295.1 uncultured Myxococcales bacterium
TGTCGTGGATCTTTGAGGCGCGCTCGCCCCTCTCCCCGACCCTCTCCCCGCTTCGCAGGGAGAGGGGGTACTTCGCTTCGTCACAAGGACAGAGGGCCCGCGACTTCCTCGAGCAACACCGGCCTCGCGTGCAGATACGCGGTGGTGCGGCGCTTCTGCTCGAGGTCGTCGTACACGCGCTGAATCTGAGTGCCCGTGAAACCCAACACGCGCCCACATTCGTCGGCCGACACGCCGTGGTTCAACGCCCAGAGCACCAGGTCCAACGTCCGGTAGTGCAGCGAGAAGTAGAAGTCCTCCTGCGACTGCGCGAGGGAGAACGTGTCCGTCGTCGGCTCGCGCCCGAGGATCTCGTCGATCACTCCCAGATGACGCGCCAGCGCGTACACCTGCGTCTTGTACAGCCCCGCGATCGGCTTCACGTCAGCCGCGCCGTCACCCAGCTTCACGAAGAAGCCCTGGTCGTACTCGAGCCGATTCGGAGTGCCGCTCGCCGCGTAGATCAGCCGGTCCGCGTGGAAGTACTCCATCATCTTCCGCGTGCGCTGCTTGAAGTTCGTCGCCGCGACGATCTCCAGGTACGCCTTCGGCGAGAGCCGCGTCTTCACCTCGCTCCCGTCAGGCCGCTGCACCACCACCGAGAACACGTTCACCGCGTCTGACTCGAGCCGATTGCCGTTCGACACGATCTTCCACGGCATCCCCGGCTTGAAGCCCTTGTCCACCGAGGCCACCGCGTTGTCGCGCACTCGGTAGCAGCCCGCCGCTTCCAGCATCGGCGCGATGTCCACCAGCTGGAACTCGATGCCGAACTTCTCGCAGAGCTTCTTCCCGTACTGGGTGCTCTCGTCTGCGCTGTCGCGCTCGGGCAGGAGCAAGCCGAACACGCGCTGCGGGCCCAGGGCGCGGACGGCCAATGCCAACACACACGCGCTGTCGATGCCGCCCGAGACCGCGACCACCAGGCCCCGGCGCTTCAGCTTCTCGACCACCGCGGTCTTGAGTCCGCGAGAGAGTTGTTCGGCCTTCGCCTCGAGGTCGAGCTTGAGGACGTCTTTGCTGAAGTCGGTCACTGAACTGCCTCCGGTGCGGGTAGTGCGTAGAGAAGGGAGCGGGGAGGTCTTTCGATTGGGTATGCCCTCACCCCGACCCGCTCCCGTGTTTCTGGTCGTTCCGCCTCATCGCGCGTTCGCTGCGCTCCAGCGCGTGGCCCAGCGTTCCGCTGGTACGGCGTCACTCCGGGGGAGAGGGAGGCACTTGCTTCCTCAGTGCGCTTCTCGAGTTTCAAAGCTTCCAACTGCTCCACGGCTTCGCGGTACGTGCTCATGGTCGCTCCGGGGTGAGAAGTTCAGCCGCGCGGCGCTGCAGCTCGCCAACCAACACCTTCCCCGACGTGCTCCGCGGAAAGTCGTGCACCAACACCACGCGCTTCGGCACTCGCGGCGCCGGAAGCAATGAGCGGCAGTGCTTCAACAGCGCACCCGAATCGAGCCGCTGGTCGTCGCTGATCACGAACGCGATCGCGACCTCACCCTCGAGCCCATCGGGCGCGCCCACCACCACCGCCTCCCGCACTCCAGGACGCGAGGTGAGCGCGCGCTCGAGCTCCGCCGGCGCCACCCGATGGCCCCCGAGCTTGAGCACGTGCTTCGCCCGCCCCGTGAGGAACACGAAGCCGTCCTCGTCACTGGTGGCGAGATCGCCCGTCCACAGCCAGCCATCACGAAGCGCCTTCGCCGTCTCTTCCGGCGCCTCGAGGTAGCCCTGCATCACCACCTCACCGCGCGCGACGAGGTGACCCTCCACGCCAGGCGGCACCGGGTGGCCCTGCTCATCCACCACCTTCAGCTCCACGCCGGGCATGCCGCGGCCGACGCTGCCTGCCTTCGTGTCGGCCAGCTCCGGCGGCAGGTACGAGAGCCGCGAGGTCGCCTCGGTCTGCCCGTACATCACGTAGAGCTCCGCGGGAGCGAACGCCTCGCGCGCCCACGCGATGGTGTCGCTCTTCATCGCGCCGCCGGCCTGGGTGACGAAGCGCAGGCTCCAGTGATCGATCGTCGAGAGGTCCACCCTTCGAAGCAGGCTCTCGAAGGTCACCGGCACGCCCGCGAAGTTGGTGCAGCGCTCGGTGCCAATCGCAGACATCACCAGCCGCGGGTACATGAAGCGGTGATCGAGGAAGACCGAGCCTCCCACCTTCAAGTGAGAGAGGAGCACGCTCTTCCCGTAGACGTAGAAGAGCGGGAGCACCAACATCGCCCGGTCCGCGCGCGTGAGCTGGAGGAACTCCACGATGCCCGCGGTGCTCGCCTCCAGGTTCCTCGTGGTCTGCAGCACGCCCCTCGGCGTGCTGGTGCTCCCCGAGGTGAACACCACCTGTGCGATCTCTGGCTCGAGCACAGGAGGTTGATCACTTTCGACGAAGTCAGTGAGGCCCTCTTCGGAGATCCACCCCGCAGAGCGTCCACCCAACAACGACTTCAATGACTCCGGCGGTTGCCCCGGGTGCACCAGCACGAAGCGCTCGACGGGCAGCGAGCTCCATTTCCGCCCGTCGCGGCCGCTGATCAATGCCAGCACCGGTTTCACTTGCCGTACTGCTTCAGCCAACGCGACGTCGCTCGTCTCGCGATCGAGCTCCACGCTGGTCGCGCCCAACGACTGCACCGCGAGCCAGCCCACCACCGTCGCGATCACGTTCGGGAGCGCGATCGCCACGCGATCTCCCGGCCTCACTCCCAGGTGGAACAACAGCGCGCGCACCTTCTCCACTCGCGCCAGCATCTGATCGTAGGTCACCCAATGATCAGGCGTGCCCAGGCATGGCGCGGTGGGCGTCATGTGCGCGAACTGCTGCAGCCAGCTGAAGGGCCCGCTCACGAGAGCAACTCCGGTTGCTCCGAAGATCGCCCCTCACCCCGACCCTCTCCCCGCTGCGCAGGAAGAGGGAGCAACTGAACTGAATCCAGATGACTCTGCGGCACGCGCAGGGGCGAATCGACGAACTGCTTCCACAACAGCTGGCACGACGTCACCGCCATCAAGGCCATGCCGTCCGCCTCCGAAGGCGCGCCCTCGAGCTTCTCGAGCTTGTTGATCAGCTTCTGCACCTTCGCGGGATCGAAGACGCCGGCCGACTCCACGGCCTCGGGATTCAGCAGCTGCGCGCACCACTCGGGAGAAGACGGACCCACCAGCGCCTCCGCCGTGGGCGCGCGGTACGGGAACTTCTGCCGCGCGAGCACCCGCTCAGGCACCTTCCCGTCAGCGAGCCGCTTCAAGATGAACTTCTCGTCGAGCCCTCGCAGCTTGAACGAATCAGGCATGCGCGCCGCGAGCTCGATCACCCGATGATCGAGGTACGGGAAGCGACCTTCCACCGAGTTGCTCATCAACATGCGATCCCCCTGCGCCGAGAGCAGGTACCCCGCGAGCAAGGTGTGGAACTCGAGGTACTGCGCGCGCGCCATCGGACGCCACTGATGAACTTCGGGCGGCACCGTGCCCAGCAGCGCCTCGACCGGGTCGAAGCCACCGAGCTTCGTCACGAAGTCAGGCGAGAAGAACCGGGCCACTCGCCCCGAATTGCTCCAGCGAATCTGGTGAGAGAAGTCGAGCGCGCCAGGATCTTCGAGACCGAGCCCGAAGAAGCGCTTCAACACCTCGGGCGACTGCTGTGAGAGCTCGAGGTACGGATAGAGGCGCGAGAACAAGCGAGGCCGCGCCGTGGACTGAGGCGCGCGCGCCCAGAAGCGGCGCACCGCGGTCTCCTTGAACAAGTCGTAGCCGAGGAATACCTCATCAGCGCCTTCACCGGTCACCACCACCTTGGTGCCGTGCGACTTCACCAGCCGCGAGAGCGCGTACATGGGCGCGGGGGCCGAGCGCAGCAACACCTGCTCGCCGTGCCACACCACCTTCGGCAGCAGCTCACCGATCTCCCTGTCACTCACCGGTACTTCGGCGTGCCGCGTGCGGATTCCCTCGGCCACTTCGCGCTGGAAGGAGCGCTCGTCGAAGCGCGCCTGTTCGAAGCTCACCGAGAAGGTCTGAAGCGTGCCACCCAGTTCCCGCTGCGCGAGCGAGCACAACAACGAGGAATCGAGCCCTCCCGACAAGTACGCCGCCACCGGCACGTCGGCGCGCAGACGAAGCTGAACCGCGTCGGTCAGCGCCGCATCGAGCGCGCCCAACGCGTCGGAGAAGGTGAGCGAGCGATCGATCTGATCATCCGAGAGATCGAGGCTCCAATATTTCTTCTCCGCGTAGACGCCGTGGGCGAAGAGCGCCACGTGCCCCGCGGGCAGCTGCTGCACGCCCGTGAACGAAGAGCGCGGCGCGGCGGGAGCCCAGAGCGTGACCGATTGAGCGAGCGCCTGCGCGTCGAGCTTCGCTTCCACCAGGCCACCGGCGAACAGGGCCTTCGCTTCGGAAGCAAACGCGAGCTCACCGTCCCTGGTGTGCGCGACGTAGAGCGGCCTGATGCCCACGCGATCGCGCGCGAGCCACAGGTGCCGCCGCCGCGAGTCCCACAGCGCGAAGGCGAACTGGCCCACGAAGCGCTTCACGCAGTCGATGCCCCACGCGTCGTACGCGGCGAGGATCACCTCGGTGTCGGAGCGGGTACGGAAGCGCCACTGCGAGAGCTGCGCGCGCAGCTCGACGTGATTGAAGATCTCCCCGTTGAACACCACGGTGAGGCCGCTCTCGGGGTCGTGCATCGGCTGATGTCCCGAGCCGAGATCGACGATGGAGAGCCGCGTGTGACCCAGCGCCACGCCATCGAGCACCACGCCCCTGAGCGCGTCAGGGCCCCGATGATGGAGCGCGGCCACCATCGTGCGCAGCCGAGACTCCACGGCGGGGCGCGGGTTGCGCGAGGTGGTGAAGCCGGTGATCCCGCACATGCTTCAGACCTCCGCCAACCGGAGCGCGGTGGTGGAGCGCGTGCCTCGCTTGCGCCCGATGTAGCCGACCAGGTTGTCGATGGAGTCGAGGTTGTCGGGCACCAGCTCCGAGTCGTCGGCCTTGAAGCCGAACTCGTTCTCCACGAACACCACCAGCTCCATCATTCCCGTGGAGTCGATCAGCCGGTTCTTCAGAAACGAGGTCGAGTCCTCGAAGGCGTCGACGAAGAACGTGTCGGCGATCCAACTGCGAAGCCGGGTGCGGAGTACTTCAGACATGGGATCCCCCTGTGCACAGCCGTTGACTCATCATTCGCGCGGGGTTCCCGATGGCGAGCATCCCCGCGGGCACGTCGTGGGTGACCACGCTCCCGGCCGAGACCACGGCGCCGTCGCCGATGGTCACTCCGGGGTGGATCACCGCGCCGTGCGCGATCCAGACATCTTTTCCAAACACCACCGGCGCGCCGGGCTCGTCCCACACGCGCACGTACGAGCCGAACATGCAGCGCGGGCCGATGGTGATCGACTGCTTCACCTCGAAGCTGGCGCCGTAGTTGAAGTAGCAGCGCTCTCCGATCTCGAGGAGCGCGCCTCGCTCCACCCGGAACGCGGAAGGGAACGGCCCTCCGACGAAGACGCAGCGCTCGCCGACGTTCAGGGTGCCCTTTCGCTCCAGGTCCAGGTCACCGTGCACCAGCACGTTCTTGCCGAGGTCACAGCCCGCCAACGCGAGGCGGCCCCGCGCCTTCTGCACGCCGTGATGCGCGCGTCTGAAGAGGGGCGACTTGAGCTCGAGCCAATCGAATACTTCGAGCAAGGCGATCCTCATGGAGCCACCACCACTGCCACCGCCTCCCCTCCATTGACGCGGGGACGCTTCGGCTTCGAGGCCGTCTCGAGTTCGGGCGCAGCTGCGACTTCCTTGATCTGATCAGCAGCCTGATCAGGAACGGGCACGTTCTCAGTGCGCGGCTGCGGAGGATTCACCGTCATTCCCGACTTCACCCGGCGCGCGATCACCACTCCGGGGCCGAGCGTCACCTTCGCTTCCAGCCACGCTCCCGGGAGCACGATGGCGCGCTCACCCAGCTCGACCGCCGCTTCGATCTTCACGGGCTGCGACGCGGGCCGCTTGTGGCGCGAGCCGCTCACCGCGTGGAAGTTGTTGTCCATCACCTTGGCGAACGCGCGCAGCCGGGAGCCGGGACCGATCTCCACGCGCTGCTGCGCTTCCACCGACACGCCTCCCTCGAGCACGCAGCCGTGACCAATGGAGAGCACGGAAGCAGGGCCGGCGTGCAGCTCCACCGGCACCACGCGGCCGTCGAGCACCACGTCATCGCCGATCTCGATGCAGCCTCCACCGACCACGTAGACGCTGCCGAGAACCTGAACGCGCGCTCCGACCTTGGAGCAACGCCACAACTTGAGCCGCGAGAGGAGAGAGAGCGGAGTCACGGTAACCTGGCCAGGAAAGTGAGCAGCGCCTCGGCGATGCGGCGCTGGCCCACGGTGTTGAGGTGCTGCCCATCGTCGGAGTACTCGGCGACCAGCGCCGGCAGAGACTGCCCTTCATGTGAATAGGTGACGGTGCTGCCGTCGGAGTGGCTCGACTCGAGCGCCGCGAGATCGAAGAGCGGCCGGCCTTCGAGGTGCGTGCGCAGCAGGGTGTTGAAGCGATGGCGAACCGCGTTCTCGCGCGCGCCCCACGGCGCCTGGCGAGTGAACGTCTCTTTGATCCACGCCACCGCGCCCTGCGGCACCACGGTGAGAGGCACTGTCACGTGCACGAAGGTCACGTGCGGATACTTGGCCTCTAAGCGCTTCGCCGATTCCAGATATTCGGTGAAGAGCGCATCCACATCTGTGGAGGCGTCGAAGTCGACGTAGCAGAACTTGAAGAACGCGATGTCGACCGCGCCGTTGAGCGAGTCGAGGGCGGCCTCGAAGGCTTTCACCTTGGAGAGCGGCGCTTCGTTCTGTCCGAGCCGCGCGTGCAGGAAACCTGGGGAGGAGAGCAGGGCGCCGCTGCGTCCTTCGCGGATGCGCAGCTTGCCTCCCGTCACTTCGTTCACGCCGTCGAGGATGTTGGCGCCCACGGACTGGTGGCCGAAGAAGATGCGCCGGTTCGCTACTCGCTGAACTTCGTCATCCGCGATCGCAGTCGCAGACAACGTGATCAATGCCGTGAGCATCATCGTGCTGCGCCTCCCCCGGGCGGACGGCTATGCGCGAGAGATGCCAGTACCGAAGGGGAGGAGGCCGACGACTCGCCTCGCGCATGAACTGCGAAGAGCGCGCGTGCGACGCAAACTCAGCGTGGATCAGTGGGCGATTCGAGGGTGCTACGCAGATTTGCGTAGTGCTGTGCCATGCTGGTTTTCATGCTCACTGCACTCTTTCTCATCTCGCTCTCATCAACTGGATCTGGAAGGGCCTCGCTGTTGCGTCCCGAGCCGTACGAAGCGAATTTGTCGGCGCCGGTGGGGATGCTTTTGCCGGATCTCGCCGGATCACGCGGCACTGAGATCTACG
>CBIHPJ010000453.1:0-7441 GCA_966211295.1 uncultured Myxococcales bacterium
ACGCGACAGCACCTGGTCACTATCCTCCACCCCGGACGGGCGGGAAATAGAACCCCACTTGGATCAAAGCAAAGCGGCTACGCTGCCCCGTCATGGTGAAGGAGACGACGCACGTGGGATCACCTCCGGAACAAGATGAAGACGACGTTCGCCCCCAGGGTCCTCGGCCGTCGATGCCCGTGACCACCGGCATTCCGCAGCGCCGCGGCACGGGCCAGGTCTCGAACGGTTTTGGCACGCCCTCGGGCCGTCCTCCTCCCGCTCCGGGTGGTGTTTCTCAGAGCCGGCCGCTCTCGCGCCCTCCGCCTTCCCAAGGCTCGCGTCCGTTGCCGGGTGGCGGTGCTGGTGGTGGTGGCCGCGCGCCGTCAGCGAAGGCAGCCTTCTTCCCGCCGCAGCCGCGATCGCTGCAGGAAGCCGGTCTCTCCACGACGATGGGCGAAGAGCTGGTGCTCAAGGCGCTCTTCTTCGCCGGTGAGCTCCGCGGCGCCGATATCTGCAACCGCATCAAGCTGCCGCAGATCATCGTCGACGAGATCATCGAAGGACTGCGCAAGCAGAAGTACGTCGACTTGAAGGGCGGCGCCGGTCTCGGCGTCGGCAAGTCGTCGATGATCTACACGCTGACGACCTTCGCGACCGACCTCATCCGCCAGATCCTCGATCGCAACCGCTACAACGGCCCCGCGCCGGTGCGCCTCGAGGACTGGTTCGAGGCGGTCTCCGCTCAAACGGTGCGCGGCATGCGCATCAACAAAGAGCGAATGAAGGAGAAGTTCGGCACCCAGCTCGTGGTGAAGGACCAGATCTTCGACGGCCTCGGTCCCGCGATGAACTCGGGCAAGGCGGTCTTCTTCTACGGCCCTCCCGGCAACGGCAAGACCGCGCTCTGCCAGGCGCTGGTCAGTTGTTACGAGGGCGAGATCTGGGTCCCGCACGCGCTGCTGGTCGACGACTTCATCATCCGCGTCTACGACAGCAACCTTCACGTGCCCGCGCCGGAAGATCCGAACGCGCCGGCCAACGACGCGCGCTGGGTGCGCGTGCGCCGCCCGCTCGTGGTCGTCGGTGGTGAGCTCACGCTGCAGACGCTCGACCTCATCTACTCGCCCGACGTGAAGTTCTACGAGGCGCCGTTCCAGCTGAAGGCCACCAACGGCATGCTGCTGATCGACGACTTCGGCCGTCAGCGCGTGAGCCCGAAGGATCTGCTCAACCGGTGGATCGTTCCGCTCGAGAGCGAGATCGACTTCCTCACCCTGCACACGGGCAAGAAGCTGCAGATCCCCTTCGACGTGTTCGTCGCGTTCTCGACGAACCTCGATCCCGCGGACCTGGTCGACGACGCCTTCCTTCGCCGCGTTCGTTACAAGCTCGCGGTGCAGCCGCCCGACGAGCAGCAGTTCCACGACATCTGGGCGACCGTCTGCAACAAGCAGAAGGTGGCGTACGACGGCGACGCGATCGAGTGGCTGGTGGACAACCACTACCGCCCGCTCAAGCGCGCGTTCGCGGCCTGCCAGCCTCGTGACCTGTTGGCCCAGGTGATCGACATCGCGCACTACCGCGGAGAGCAACCGCAGCTCACGCCGGACCTGCTCGACGCCGCGGCGAAGAACTACTTCGTGCGCTTCGACAAGAAGTGAACTCGCCGGAGCAGGAGGACTGCTCCGATCGCCCACAGCCCCGTTCCCACGCTCGCGCCGCAACCCTCGAAGGTGGCGTCGCGGTAGCGGCGGTACGTGCACTTGCTATTCACGCAGGCGAAGCCGCGGTCGCAGTCGTGATCTGTGAGGCAGGGATTCGAGGTCTCGTCTTCCTCTTCTTCCGAAGCGCGCTCGGCGCCGGTTCCGCCCACGGCGGCATCGGGGAGACCTGCGTCGGGGAGATCGTCAGGCAAATGGGTCTGCGCGAATGCAGCGCTCGCGAGCAGCAACGACAGCAGGAACCCGTACCTCACGGGCGACAGAGGTAGCATCCCCAAGGGAATTTGGGTGTTCTGGTGTAGATCAGCACTCCGCCATGGCTCCGCTCCCGGACGCGAAGCACCTGCTCGAACTGCTGCAACGCGCAGCGGAAGAGCTCAAAGCGTCACAGAGAGAGACCGCGGCCGCGCAGGCCGAGGTGCAGAGCCTTCAGGACAAGCTGATGGAGGCCCAGGTCGCGCTCGCTGAAGAGAAGCGGCAGCGCGAGGAGCTCCTCGAAGAGCAGGGTGGAAGGACGCTCCCTCCGCGGCCGGAGTTCACTGCGAAGACGGTGGGGGGCATGCGTTCCCCGCTCGCGACGGATCTCGGCAAGGAACCGCCGCGCGAAGAGAAGACCAGCGTTGGGTCTTCGGATGACGCGGCGATGCTCAGCGTTCGCGTCGCGGCGCTCGAGAAGGAGATTCAGGAACTCGATGGCGAGCGCAAGCTCCTGAAGGATCGCGTTCGCCAGCTCGAGGGCGACTACACCGATCCCACCGTGGCGAAGGTGTCCGGCGAGCTGGAGCACGAGCTCTCGAACACCCGGCAGCAGTTGATCGTCGAGCAGGCGCGCGGGGCCGATCTGGTGACGCGGCTGCAGGCCTGGGAGAAGCGCAGCCAGGAGCTCGAGCACCAGTTGTCGGCGGCGCACTCCACGGGAGACGCCGAGCATCAGCAGCTCGAGCAGCTCGCGGGGCAGTTGAGCCAGGTCGAGACCGAGCTCACCACCGAGAAGGCGCGCACGCAGGCGATGGAAGAGCAGCTCAAGTCGCTGGAGCAGGGCTCGAGCGACGAGCAGAAGAAATTGTTCGAAGCGACCTCGCGGGTGGCGCAGCTCGAGGTCGAGGTGAGCGGCCTCAAGGCGCGACGCGACGAGCTCAATCTCGAGATCGGCAAGGTCGAGAAGGAGCGCAACGCGGCGAAGGCCCGCGCCACCGAGCTCGAGTCAGAGGCGCAGCGCGTACGCGATCAGCTGACCGCCGAGCACACCGCGGCGATGGACGCGGAGCGCGCGAAGAAGGCCGAGCTCGAGCAACAGGTGGCGATGGAGAAGCAGAAGCATCAGATCACCGCGCAGAAGCTGCTCGAGGCGCGCGGGAAGGGGAAGGAAGGCGACGAGAAGCTCGCGACTGCGAACGCGCAGAACGCGGAGCTGATCTCCAAGCTGGATCAGCTGACCGCGGCGCATGCGGCGGCTCTCTCCACGGCGGCGAAGGAGAAGGCAGAAGCGACCGCGTCGCTGACTCAGAAGGTGGCCGAGCTCACCCAGCAGCTCGAGACCGCGACCACGGAGTGGCGTTACGCGGACAAGCAGTACGAGACGCTTCACGGCGAGATGATGGTGATCCTCGATCAGCGCGACGAAGCGCGACGCGAGCTCGACACCATCAAGCAGCGCTTCGGCCTGAGATGATGTCTCCCTCTCCCTTCGGGAGAGGGTCGGGGTGAGGGCAAGTCACCTCGCGCCGATCTCCGACGTACTCACCCCAAAGCAGGAATCAGCACCTGCGGGGGAGCAACGCGAGCGCCAGCCAGCAAAGTCTCACGACGCCTTCTTGGCTCCGATGCGCTCGAGCACGTCTTCGAGGTGCCGGTACACCTGCACCTCGTGGTGGATGACCTGCGCGATCACCCCCTGCTCATCGATCACGAAGGTGGCGCGCCGATCGATGCGCAGCAGGGGCCAGACGACCTTGTAGAGCTCACTGATCTCGCGGCTCTCATCACCGATCAGCCTGAACTGAAGCCCCTCGGCCTCGGCGAACTTGCAGTTCCGATCCGCGCGATCGACTGAGACGCCGATCAGCTCAGCGCCGGCAGCGGTGATCCGCTCGTGGTTGTCGCGGAAGTTCCGCACCTCGAGCGTGCACGCCGGAGTGAACGCGCGGGGAAAGAAGAACAGCACCACCTTCTTCTTCCCCCGGTACTCGCTGATGGTGACCCGCTGCCCACGGCAATCCACCGTGTCGAAATCAGGAGCGAGGTCACCAGCACGCAGCATTTCGTCACTCACGCCGTCTTCACGCAGAGGGCGCGCTCTCCGCGGGCTTGGCCTCGGCGGACTTCGCCGTGGTCTCCATCGACTCGGCCACCAGCTCCGCGACGTCCTTCACCTTCACGTGCTCGCGGTGGGTGTCCGCCATGCCGTCCTTGATCATCGTGTGACAGAACGGACAAGCGACCGCGACCGTTCCCTCGGCGGGCCCCGTGTAGTTCCCCACCTGGCCCGGAGCGTCGAGCGCAGTCGCCGACGGGTAGGGCACCGAGGAGTCCTTCGCGTGGGCGAGGGTGAGCGCGGCCTCGTTGGCGCGGTTGTGATTGATGCGCGTGCCTTCGTGCTCCTCCATCCACATGCGAGCACCGCCGGCGCCGCAGCAGAACGACTCGCGCTTGCTGCGCTGCATCTCGACCACCTCGAGCCCGGGGATCGCCTTGAGCGCTTCACGAGGCGCGTCGAACACGCCGTTGTGGCGGCCGAGGTAGCAGGGATCGTGGAAGGTGATCTTCTCGTTCATCACCTTGCTGATCTTGATGCGCTTCGAATTGATCAGTTCGCTGATCAGCTCGGTGTGGCTGATCACGCGGTAGTTCCCGCCGAACTCGGGGTACTCGTTCTTGATGGTGTTCATGCAGTGCGGGCACTGCGTGACGATGGCCTTGATGCCCTTCGAGTTCCACGACTCGACGTTCATCTTCGCCATGGTCTGGTACAGGAACTCGTTGCCGCCGCGGCGGGCGAGCTCGCCGTTGCAGGTCTCTTCCTTGCCGAGCGTGGCGAACTTCACGCCGCCCTCGGTGAGGATCTTCGCGACGGCCTTGCTGACCTTCTTCATTCGTTCGTCGTAGGAACCCGCGCAGCCCACGTAGAACAGGTACTCGTAGGTGCCGCCGTCGCCCCACTTCGGGAGCGGGATGTCGCCTTCCCACTCATCGCGCTTCTCCTGGCCGAGCCCCCAGGGATTGCCCTGGCGCTCGATGCCTTCGAACACGCGCTGCAGTTCGGGCGGGAAATCGGCCTCGACCTGCACCTTGTAGCGGCGCATGTCGATCAGGCGCGGAACGTTCTCGATGAACACGGGGCACGCGGTCTCGCACCAGCCGCAGGTGGTGCAGGCCCACACGGTCTCGGGCTTGAGCACGCCACCTTCGGAAGCGACGAGCGGCGGCATCGGCACCATCGCGCCTTCCGCGTTCTGCCACTCGTACGAGGTGGAGCCGTCTTCCGACTTCTTGGTCACCGCCGTGGCCAGCTCGGCCTCGTGATCCCAGAGGAAGTGCTTGATCGACTGGTTCACGCCCTTGTGGGTCAGCGGCTTGTTGGTGATGTACGTGGGACAGTGCGTCTGGCAGCGGCCGCACTCGGTGCAGGTGTTGACGTCGAGCGCCTGCTTCCAGTTCAGCTGGGTGATGACCTTCGCGCCGTACTCTTCTTTCTCGAGGTTCGGAGTGGAGAGCTTCGCGCTCGAAGACAGCTTCGGCTTCTCGAGCGGCGGAAGCGGCTTCATGAACACGTTCGGCAGACCGACGATGACGTGGAAGTGCTTTCCGTACGGAAGGAAGTTCAGGAACACCATGATGATGCCGAGGTGAGTCCAGAAGCCGAGGAGCCCGAGGTTGTGCAGCTGCTCGTTGCTCGCTCCGGAGAAGAGCTTCATCCACAACGAGGTGACCGGCTCGTAGGCGCTCCAGGTGATGCCCTGCTCGCGGAAGTGCGAGGCGCCGAAGGTGAACTCGGTGACCATCAGGCCGCCGATGAAGCCGAGAATGAGGAGCGCTTCGCCTGACTCGGTGAGGCGCTTGGGCTGCACCACGAGGCGCAGCCAGAAGAAGTAGAGGACCGCGATCACCGAGAGGCCCGCGATGATGTCCTTCACGAAGAGGTACGCCTTGTAGACGGTGGCGAGCGCGGGAGCGTCGGTCCAGAATGGCGCCGAGAGATCGTTGAGCACGTGGGCCGCGTCGGTCGAGAAGCCCATCACGAAGAGCATGCCGCTACGCGCCTGCACGGCGAGGAACGCCGCGAAGATGAGCACGTGCATGAAGCCGGGCACGAACTCCTCGGGGTCGACCATGCGCTTCTGACCGAAGCCGAACTTCAGCAGCGCGCCGACGCGTTCACCGACGCGATCCATCCGGTTACCGGGCACGCCTTGCAGCGCGCGGAAACCCTTGAGGCGCCCCCACATGGTGACGGCGAAGAAGCTCAGGCCGCAGAACAGAAAGACCGATACGAGGATGGGATTCACGGGGCTTCAGTTAGCAGGAAAAGCGGATTCTGGTGACGCGATTCCCAGCGTGCGCGCCAGCGTGAGCAGCGACTGCGAGGCGCTCACCACGCGGCTCTTCGCGAGCCCGAGTTTCGAGTTGCGCGCGTGCCACAGCACGAGGCCGGGGAGTGACGGTCTGCACCAACAGGTGGGTGGACCACCGGCATGCGGGCAGACGGCGTTGAGGAAACCAGAAGGCGTGGTGATGCCGCCCTCCTTCCAGCCGAGCAGCACCATCACCGCGTCGGGATTGGCCGACATCGCGTTCACTGCCTCGGGGAGCAGGGTGCCGTCGCTCTTCAGTTGATCGAGTCCGATGAAGAGCGCAGGCGATCCATCCGGCCAGGGGCGGCGCTCGAAAGGGAGGCGAGTGAGCTTGGTGAATCCCTCATCGTCAGAAGGTTCTTCGAGGGCTTTCAAGGTGCGAGGGAGCACGAGCGGGCCGATGGTGTCGGGCGTCTTGCCCTTGAGCTCATTGGGTTCGAGCAACCTGCCGTGCGCATCGAGCATGCGGAGCACGACGTTCACTTGCGCTTGAGCGAGCTCGATCTCGTGCCACACACCGCGGATCGGAATGCCTGCCTTCGCTGCGACGTCGATGACTCCGCGGCGCTGTTCGCGAGTGGTGTACGTGTTGTCGAGCACGACGCGCTGTACGCCTGAGCGCAGCATGAGGCCGAGCTTGTCGTGCAGCTTCGCGAGCGTGCCGCCTTCATCGTCCCGATTGAGTCGCTGATAGCCCTCGCTCACGGCGTGTTGGACGCGAGTGGTCTTCCCCGAGCCCTGCAGCCCCATCAGGATAAGTACCTCCCACGCCCCGCGGGAGAGGGTCGGGGTGAGGGCAGAGGTCTTCGGCGGTGCCAGAAATCTGCGGAGCACCATCGCCGCCTCATCGGGCAACCGCACCTCAACCGCGCGCCGACATGAAGCCACAGTCTCCGGCCGCTTCGCTCCAGGAATCACCACGACGTTCTCGTGAAGCGCCATCAACGCCGCGAGCGCCCACTCATGCAGCGTGCATCCATCGAGCTTCGCGCGCTCATGCAGCCAGCTCTGTCTCGAGAGCTCATGAAACTTCCGCGGACCACCGAGCGGCGAGTGACAGATCACCGTCACTCCGCGATCGATCGCCCTCGCGACCACGCCACCAGCGAGCGCTGAGTCATCAACGAGACTCACTCCTAGTTGCACCGCGGAGATCTCCGCATTCTC
>CBIHPJ010000454.1:0-7435 GCA_966211295.1 uncultured Myxococcales bacterium
TTCACGCGCCGCGTGGTGAACGACGAGCCATCGCGAGAACGATCGACGTCGTAGACGATGGGCGCGCTCACGTCTCCGGGCCGCAGGAAGTACGCGTGGAGCGAGTGCACCTGTCGATCCGCCGGCACCGTGTTCTGCGCCGCGAAGAGCGCCTGGCCGATCACCTGCCCGCCGTAGACCGTGCCCCAGCCGAGGTCCTGACTCTGCCCGCGGTAGAGGTTCTCCTCGATCTTCTCGAGGGACAGCAGCTTCACCAATTCGTCGAGGACTGTCGCCACGCTCGCCCTCTAACCGCAGGACGCGACTGATGCACTACGCTCGCGCAGTGATGCGGCGGCTCTGCTCCCTCATTGTCCTGTGGTCAGCGCTCGCGCTGGCGAGCGGCGCCGACGTCGATGCCGCGCTGGGCCGCTTCACCTCCGCGCGCAATCAACAGGAGACGATGCTCCTGATCGGAGCGCTGCTCGCGGTTGGCGCGTTCGTCGGCTGGACGATCTACGCCCGGAGGAAGAAGTGATGTCGGTTCTCGCATTGCTTCCCGGCGCCGGTGGTCGCTTCTTCAACGGGCAGAGCACCACCGAGCGACTCCTCGGAGCCGGGATCGTGCTGCTCATCCTCGGTGTGCGTGGCTACTTCTGGTGGCGACGGCGTCAGTGATCCTCAGTTCCGCGATCCGTTCGCGGAGCAGCGGCAGAACCTTCCGCTCGAACCACGGGTTCTTCTTCATCCACAACTTGCTGCGCCAACTCGGGTGCGGGAGTGGCAACTGGCGAGGCAAGTAGCGCTCGAAGTTCCTCACTCGCTCGGTGAGTGAGTCGCGTCCTTCGAGATAGTGGTCCTGCGCGTACTGGCCGACGAGCAGCGTGAGCTCGACGCGCGGAAGCAAAGCGAGGAGCGGAGCGTGCCACTTCGGCGCGCACTCGGGACGCGGAGGAAGATCACCGCCCTTGCGGCGCCCTGGCCAGCAGAACCCCATCGGCACGATTCCGAAGAGTCGGGGATCGTCGAACGTCGCGCGATCCACTCCGAGCCATTCACGAAGGTGATCTCCGGAGTCGTCGTCCCACGGCGTTCCCGATGCGTGGACTTTCGAGCCCGGCGCCTGGCCGATGATCAGCACCCTCGCGTCACGATGAACGCGGAACACCGGCCGGCAGCCGTGAGGAAGAAACGCCGCGCAGTGAGTGCACGCAGACGCTTCATCAATCAGGGAGCGAAGACGGCTCGTCACGATTCGACCCTCTCATGTTCGGCCTATCCGCATCTTCCTGCTCGTCCTCGCAGGGTGTGCCCCGCGATGTGCATTTCAGTGCGCGCGGAGACGCTCTCGTCTGTTCGGCGACTTCGCGTACCCTCCCGCGCATGAGTGACGGAGGTGCGCAGGTCATCGTCGCCGCGGGGCAGGGCGTCGTGCAGCTCGCGAAGTTCAGCGTGGGCCGTGTGGTGCTGTGGTTCATCGCCGCGTGGCTGACGTTGAGCGCGATCACCGCGCGATCGGAAGCCAGTCTCTACTTCTTCCTGGCGGTCGCGATCGCATTGGTCGCCTTGATCGGACACTTCATCGCCGAGCGGAAGCGACGGGCGGAGCGAGCCGCGCTGCGGAGCGCATTGAAGTTGATCGGCGTGGTGTTGGTGAGCCTCGTCGGTGGGTTGTGGTTGGCCTTCAGGCGCAAGGGCACTCCACCGGCGCCGCCGCCGAGCGAAGCTGAGATCGACGAGCTGCTGCGATGAACAAGGAGAAGCTCAAGGCGCTCGCCGCGCAGGGGACGATCGCCTTCGTCACCGCGATTCCACACGTCGCACTCGGCGCTCTCGCGGGTGCCACCATCGGTCTGGTGTCGATGCTCGGCCTGGGCGCGCTGCTCGCGTTCCTCTCCGCGATGCTCTGGCGCGGCACTGAGTTGCCCACGTGGTTGTCGGCGTCGCTCTTCGTGACGCCGATCGTGCTCGCGATCGCGGGCACGTACGTCGGCGGAGTGCGTGGCTTCCTCTTCGCGCTCGCGCGGCAACTGGTCGAGAAGAAGCTGGTCGCTTACGTCTACGCGCAGGTCAAGCCGGCCGCGGTTGCCGCGCTCGCGAAAGCGAAGGGTGGCAGCGCCGAAGATCTCGCCGCCGAGGTGCAGCGTGAGTTGGTCACCAGTGACGAGGCGGTCGAGACGCCCTCAACACTCGCCGAGCGAGTTGCGCAGTTCCTCACGCTTCATTCACGTCGCGTGCTCGCGCTTACCCTGGTCACGCACGTCGCACGCGCGAAGACCCGTGAAGAAGCGGCCGCCGAAGTGGAGAAGCTCGGGCTCGCGAAGCTCGAGCACATCGCCGTGGGACAACTCGAGGACCTCTTCTCGCTCAAGCTCACGCTGATCACCGGCGGTGCGTTGTTGATCTGCGTCGCTCCTCAGATCGTCTTCTGGTTCACGCGCTGAAAGAGCTCATGGCGGCTCAGGCGCGACCTCCCACCGCTTGAGATCCGTGCTGCGCGCGAGTCCCAGCGCAGAGTGCCCTCGCCCCGAGTACGTCGTCACCTCGGTGCTGCCCGCATAGAGCAGGTAGAAGAACCCGTCGACTTCGCGCTCATCGATCACGTAGCTGGAGTTCGCGCGCTCGTAGCTCAGCTCGTTCGGGCCGGTGTTCCACGACTGCTCGCGAATGACGAAGGGCCGGACCTCGGTCCACGTGAGCCACGAGAGAGGATCGGTGGGCGCGCCGTCGAGCCGCAGCAGAGTCGGCGTGTGCCCGACGGGGAGCTTCGTTCCGACGAGGTGCCACGTGCCGTCGATCTTCAGCGCCTGCAGGTTCTCGAAGTTCGACGGAGTCATCGTCCCCAGCAGTCGCCACGGCCCCTCCAGCTCGCCGCTCGGAGAGTGAGCGACCGCAGCCTCCTGCTCGCGCTTGAAGAAGAGGAAGGCACCGAGACCGTCGCCCGGAAATGCGATCGCCGCGTCGATGATCCGATCCGTGTCGGCGTCAGCGCCCTCGAAATGAATGCGCTGCGGCTCGGACCAGGTGCGCAGATCATCCGAGACGCGGAAGTAGAGCTTGTTGAGCGCCGTTCCCACGTCGCGCGTGTGTGAGTTGTACGTCATCACCCAGCGACCATCCGGCATGCGCACCACGTTGGGCGAGGCGAGACCGCCCACCTCGTCCTGGTCGAGCGTGTCCTTCACTTCGAAAGCGCTCCAGTCACTCGTGTCCGCGAAGCCGAGCCGAAATCGAAACGGAGTCTGCGTGATCTGGCTGAACCCGAGGTGCCAGCGTCCCGCATCGTCGCGCGCGGCGTACGCGTCCTTGATCGCGAAGTCGTCGAGCCGCAGCACCGGATTCGTCAGTCGATCCCAGGCGATCGGTGTCGGTCCGCGTACCTCAGGTGCGCACGACGTCGCAACGACTCCGAGGGCGATGCACACCTTTGAGAGCGACGACACGCGCAGACCTTCGCTGCCTGGCGGATCGCACGCAAGGCGTTCAGTGCAGAAGGAGACGAGCGGAGAACCAAACCGCGAAGCCGTACTCGGCAGCGATCAGCAGCTGAAGAATCCCGAGCACGCCCATGAAGGCGGCAGCTCGTTCATGTCGCTGCAACACGAGAGCAACGACGGGAATCATGAGCACGAGTACGTACAATCCATCGTGTCCCTGGACGACGAGCCACGCTGGCCAGGGAAGGTTTACCTTCATGTCGTCGAAGATCTTCAGCAACTTCGCTCCGGCGTGGAGTGCAGTCAGAGGGGCAACCGTGGACAGCGCGACGAAGGCCAGCCCGAGTGCGCGTGGAATCACGCGCCACCTACAAGCGCGGCCTCAGCGTCATTCCCCGACAAATTGTCAGCGGCTCTCGAGGAATTGATCGACCACGGCGAGACGCTCGAGCGTCTCAGCCGCATCGAGTGAACCGGGGAGACAACGCACCTCGACGGTCGGTTGCTTGGGATACCGCTCCACCACTCCGAGCACGTTCACGTCGATCGCGCGGTGCAGTCCACCGAGGATCATTCCCGCGGCGAGCGTGGAGAACGGAAGATCATCCGTCGCTTCGCGTGCCACTCGCACCACGTCGGGAGGGAACGGTCCCAACTTCCTGCAGCGAGGATTCGGCTTCAGCTTCTTGATCCAACGATCGCGCTCTTCGCTCCATTTCAAAACCAGACGTCGCAACGCAGGCGTCGTTCGAAATGGCTCCGCGTCGTAGTGCGCGTGAATCGCTCCTTCGGCCGGAACGGTGAATCCTTCCGAGTTCGCAAGCTTCATCACGCGCTTCAACGTCGGAGCGAGCTCCTTCCGATCGAGCGGACGCAGCACCACTTCAGCCACGCGCAGTCGCTCCGCGGACACCTCGTGCCACCGCACCAGCGGCTGCCCCCACGGATCGACGAACCCGTCTTCTTCCTCCGTCGCTTCGAACGTCTTCTTCAGCGCTTCGAAATTCCCGGCGCAGTGGCGCTCGATCCACAGCGCAATCCGCACGTCATCGGTGCGCGCGATGCGAAGCGGCTCTCCCGCAGCATCGAGGTCATCGACGATCGTCGGATCATCGACCACTGACGCGAACCACTTCCCCTTCACCATCACTCGCGCGGCCGGCGTGAGATGACAGTCGGGCCGACCATCGGGGAGGACGCCCTGCCCGTGGTACTTGAACGAAAGACGAAGCGCGCCTCCCGCTTGTTTCGCGAGAGCGCGCGCCAGGTCAATACGAGTCTTTCCCGGAGGGGCCAGCAGCTCCAACTCGAGCCCGACCGGCGAACGCGTCACGGAATCTCGTGACGATCGCGGCCAGCGGTGATGCCCTTCTCGGTCATCATCTCGGTGTAGTTGTTGAGCACCTTGAGGCCCATGTACTCCTTCACTTCCTGGGTGGAGGCGCCCTTGAGGAAGTCGAACTTCTTCTTCGCCTGGTCCACGTCAGCCGCCGAGTAGCCCGAGCGCTTGAACGCCGCGAGCATGTCCTGGCTGTCGAACGGAGAACGGGTGACGCCGACCTCGTTCAAGATGTCTTCCGTCTTGTTGACGATCTTGAGGCCGATGTACTCCTTCGCCTGGCCGAGGTTCTCGAGGAAGGGGAGCTTCTTGAGCGCCGCCTTCGCGTCGGCCTCGCTGTACGGGCTGCGCTGGAACGCGACCATGCAGTCGTGATCGTCGTAGCGCGCGCGGCTGATGCCCTTCGCGTTCAGCGGGCCTTCGTTGCGGGTGATCACCGCGCGGCCGATCAGCTCCTTCGCCGCGTCGATGCTCGGAAGATCGAACGCCTTCTTCGCCGCCTTGGCGTCAGCGTTGGTGTACGGCGAGTGCCAGAACGCGGTGCGCGCCTGCTTGCTGTCGATCGACGCGCCGCCGATGCCGCCCGTGGTGGTCGGCTTCACCCAGCCAGCGCTCGACGTCGCGGGCTGCGGCTTCGCAGGCGTGGTCGCCGGCTTCGGGGTGGTCTGCTGCGTGACTGCGGGGGCGTTGTTGCGACTGACCTTGGGCATTGCTGGCTCCGAAAAACGGCGTGGGTGGTGCTCACGAAGACACCCCGGGCGGTGAAAGCGCGCAACAAGTAGAAGGAGAATAATGATCAGCCTCGACTCTCAGGCCATGAGAACGCTGCAAGAAGGTTTGACGTCGGCGCAGGCCGAGCTGGCGGCACGTTTTCCGGGCGAGTCGAGCGCGCGGCAGCCGGTGCACGTCGTCTACGGCGGAGCGCATCTCTTCAAGGCCGAGACGGTACAGAAGCTGGGAGATCTCGCGCGCCGGTCGCTCGCTGCCTACGCGCCGGATGCGAAGTCGCTGGGTGAAGCGCTCGGGTTTTCCGCGGAGATCGCCGAGCGCGTGCATCCCCGGTTGTTCGCGAAGCTCGCGCATGAGCCTGTCGAAGATTTCCGGATCGACTTCGAAGATGGCTACGGCCATCGCACCGACGAAGAAGAAGACGGTCACGCGATCTCCGTCGCGCGCGAAGTGAAGAAGGCTCAAGAGCAGAAGCTCCTCCCGCCGTTCTTCGGAATTCGCATCAAGCCGATGTCCGCTGAGCTCGGCGCGCGCGGCCTTCGCACGCTCGATCTCTTCCTCACTGAGCTGAAGCAACCGGTGCTCGTCACGCTGCCGAAGGTCGTCTCGGTGCGGCAGGTGAAGGTGTTCGTCTCCGCGCTCGAGCAGCTCGAGAAGAAGCTCCACTTCCCCGCGGGATCGATCCGGGTGGAGTTCATGGTCGAGGCCGCGCAGGGGCTGATCGACGGAGAGGGACGTGCGGTGCTCCCCCAACTCCATACGGCGGCACAGGGACGACTGCAGGCCGCGCACTTCGGTGCGTACGACTACACCGCGTCGCTCGACATCACGGCCGCGCAGCAGGCCCTCCGTCATCCCGCGTGTGACTTCGCGCGCACGCAGATGAAGCTCGCCTTCGCCGGCACCGGAGTGTTCCTGAGTGACGGAGCGACCACGCGCATGCCCGTCGCTCCTCACAAGGGCTCGCCGTTGACCGAGGCGCAGCGCGAAGAGAACCGCGCGGTGGTGCACGGAGCGTGGCGCGCGTCGGCGCACGACATCCGCCACTCGCTCGCGAACGGCTTCTACCAGGGCTGGGATCTGCATCCCGCGCAGCTCATCCCTCGTTACGGAACGATCTTCGCGTTCTTCCACGAGAGCCTCGCGGCCGCGACGGAGCGCCTCGCGAACTTCGTGAAGACGCTCGGTCAGGCCACGTTGTCAGGAGACACCTTCGACGACGCGGCGACGGGGCAGGGCCTGCTCAACTTCTTCCTCCGCGGCATCGCGTGTGGCGCGCTCACTCCGCAGGACGCATCGGCAACGGGCCTGACCCAGGCAGAGCTCGAGAGCAGGTCCTTCCTCGTCATCGCGCGAAATCGCAGGCGTTGAGCCCTGCAGCAGTGAGACACTTGCTGCGCCCATGAACTATCGCTTCGCCGCCGTCCTCTCGCTGCTTGCCGCTTGCTCCCCCACGATGCCCACGCAGCCCGATGCGGGGCTGAACTGCGGGACGTCGACTCTCTGCTCGGTCAACGGCGCTGAGTTCTGCACGAACACGCGCACCGACAACGCCAACTGTGGCTCTTGCGGCACCACCTGTGGTGCGGGCGAGGTCTGCGCGAACGGCGCCTGCGCACTGAGCTGCGGATCGCTCACCACCTGCGCCGGCAACGGCACGCCGTATTGCGCGAACACCACGACGGACAACGCGAACTGCGGCGCGTGCGGCAACACCTGCGACTCCGGGGAAGTCTGCGCGAACGGCGCCTGCACCTTGAGCTGCGGCTCGCTCACCACCTGCCCCGGCGGCGGCACGCCATATTGCGCGAACACCCAGACGGACAACGCGAACTGAGGCGCCTGCGGCACCACCTGCGAATCGGGAGAAGTCTGCGCGAACGGCGTCTGCACCATGAGCTGCGGCTCGCTCACCACCTGCCCCGGCAGCGGCACGCCCTTCTGAGCGAAA
>CBIHPJ010000455.1:0-7434 GCA_966211295.1 uncultured Myxococcales bacterium
CGTGTTGTTTCTCGAGAGAACAGCGACTGGTCCTCGGGTTGTTCGTTATGGGTGCGGCAGCTGACTCACCCTCACCCCGACCCTCTCCCGAAGGGAGAGGGATTACTTCACGGCTTCGGCGAATGAGCCTTCGCACTGCGCGGCGTCGCGGCCTGCTCCGTCGATCAGTGACTTCAGGGCTCTGAGTTCGAGCGGCTTCTTCGTTGCCGCGGTACTTGCGCCAACAGTCACGAGCACGGGGACGATGTAGCGCTGCTGTGAGGGCGCGAAGACGAACCCATCAGCCGTGCTTCCCGGAGCGACCGAGATCTTCGGCGGCTTCGCGTACTCCACTGTGAGCTCGCGACGAGAAACGCCGACGATGGCCGCGTGCTGACGCTCACCCGGCATCGCCACCGGTGACGCAGAGGCCTCACGCACTTCTTTCGAGAACGCGGGCTCCGAACGCCAGCCAGCCGCGAGTCGGCGGCCCTCAGCGAGCTCCTTCGCGGTGGTCGTCTCGGGATTCGCCAACGCGGCGAGTCCCTTCAGGCGAGGAATCCAGGTCTTCGCGGTGGCGAGCACCGGGCCACCACGTGCGCCGTCGGGACCGAGTGAAGCAAGTCCACCGAGATGCTCAGCCTGGAGCGCTTCCACCAATTTCTCGAGCGCCGTCGCGCTGCGCGTGAAGAGCTCGGGCAACGGTTCCACTTCGAGCGCAGGAGGAACGAGTAGACGCACCTTCAACTCGCTCTTCTCTCCGTCTTCGCGCTCGGGCGGGTTGTTGTCACCACGCGCTTCGCCGTTGCTCCCGAGCAGCGCCGCGAACGATCCCTGCAAGCGATCAGTCCACGCGCCGTCGAAGCGCACGCTCTTGTTTCCCTCGGGCATGCACAGCGCCGACATCGCCGCGTCGCGCGCGGTGGGCCAGTTGGTCGACGCGGCCTGCACGCGTCCGTCCTGCACGGCGGCGGCGAGCTCGGCGAAAGCATGCGCGCGCTCCGCACCAGAGAGCTCCGCGAGGAATTTGCCGAACGGAGTCACCGAGGGAGCGACCAACGGAGGCGGGATTCGCGCGTCCATCGGGAGCGACTCGATGAAGTCGTTCAGATTCTCGATCGCCTCGTCGGGCTTCCCCGCGGCCTTCTCCTTCCACGCGAGGATCGGCTCGCTCGCTGGAGCACCGAGGAAACGATCGCGACGCGATCGCACGCGATCCCAATTCGCCGAGAGCTTCGGATCCTTCGCGAGCAGATCGAGGAAGAGCAGCACCGCGGCCGTACCCGCACGCGTTCGCTCGAATGGAGAGGAGATCGCGCGCGCGCGAATCCACGCGCACTGCAGCTGCGGGTTCCAGTTCCAGGGCACCGGAGGGAGCATGGAGTCGGGTGATTCACTCAGCCTCGAGATCTCCGCGTCCACCGCCGTCGTTGCTTCGGAGTCCGCGCGCACCGCTGGCGCGACCTTCGACTTGTCGAGGCACGCACTGGCGGCGGCGACACGAGCGACGAGGGCGAGGGCTCCTTCACGCGCGTCACCCTGCCCTTGCTGATGCTTCGCCAGCGCGCGCTCGAGAACCTTGTTCCAGAGATCGCGACGCAGGGCTTCGGTGTCGACCTCCTCCGCGGCAAGCGCGGTTAGTTCGATCTGACGGACCTGCCAGGCGATCGCTTCGGCGGAGAGCAGCAGGTGCGGCTCCGCGGGATCGAGCGGGGCTCGCAGCTTCGAGCCTGATTTGTCCGAGAGCGGATTGTCGGACGCCATCGGCCCGTCGCCGATCGTGGCGAACGCGGTGGTGAGCTTTCCTGATTCGACCGCGCGGCCTGAGCCGATCTCCACGGGCGCGCCCGGGGCGACGATCAGCTTCATCGAGCGCGGGAGGCCCTTGATGAAGGCCTTCACCTTGTCTTCACCGTGCGTGGCGATCGCGTCGGGGCTTCCGCCCGCGGCTTTCACTCCGGTGAGATCGTACGAGTACTCGAGCGAGCCGTCGGGGAGGTGTTTGACCGCGAAGGGTGACACGTCCGTCATCGGGACGGCGGCGAGCAGAGTGACGATCAAGAACATGAGGTGGGGCCCCTCACCCCGAGGGCGTTAGCTGAGCTTCAAGAGTTGCTGAACGGTGTCGAGCACCTCTTGCGCCTTCACCGGCTTGATGAGGTACGCGCTCGCGCCCAGCTTGAGAGCCCGCTCGCGATCTTCCTCGGCAGACTCGGTGGTGATGATCACGATGGGGAGGTCGGGGTTCGTGCTGCGGAGATGCGCAGTCAGCTTGAGCCCGTCGAGCACCGGCATGTTGATGTCGGTCAACACGATGTCGAAGTGGCTTGCCTGGAACTTCTTGATCGCCTCGGCCCCATCGCCCGCCTCGACGCACACGATGTCGCCAATGCGCTGGAGCGCGTACATCACGCTGCGGCGCAGCTGCATCGAGTCGTCGACTACCAACGCACGGATCGTCATGACGCGCGAAAGGTATTCCGAATCGCCTGGAGTTTCACTTCTGCTCTCTGAGCGCCTTCGCGAGCGCGGGCCCCAGCTGCTCCAGCGGCATCACTTTCGTTACCGCTCCCGCCTTGATCGCGGCCTCGGGCATGCCGAACACCACCGCGGTGGACTCGTCTTCCGCCCAGACTTCAACTCCGGCCTTCTTGAGCGCGAGGGCGCCCTTGGCTCCATCGACGCCCATGCCGGTGAGGACGAGCGCGCGAGTGCCCGGCGGGGCGACCTTCGCCGCGGAGGAGAAGAGTCGATCCACCGAGGGCGCGTGCGCATCGGTCGCCGTGTTCATCTTGACGACAAGTGACAGTCCGCCCGCCGCCCGTTCTTCCAGCTCGAGCTGCTCGCCGCCGGGGGCGACGTAGACCCGGCCGGGGACGATCGGGTCGCCCGACTTCGCCTCCATCACGCGGAAGCCAAGCGATTGATCGAGGCGCTCCGCGAAGGCCTGGGTGAACCGCGCGGGCATGTGCTGCGCGACCACCACGCACACGGGCAAGCCGACGAGCGCCTCGAGCAATTTCTGAACGGCGGGCGGACCTCCCGTGGACGCGCCGATGAGCACCAGCTTCGCGGACTCAGGCTCGACGACCTTCGGAGCGGGCGCCTTGAGCTTCGGGGAAGGCGGCGGCGTCTTCTCTTCGCGCCGCATGAAGGGAGCGGAGCGCAGCTTCTCGATCAGCTCCCCGCGCACCGTGGCGAAGCTCGCGTCGTCGCTCTCCGTGGGGCGCGCCACGAAGTCGAACGCGCCCAGCTGCAGCGCCTTGAACACGTCGGAGGAGTGACCGTACGAGGACACCACGATCACCGGGGTGGGCTGCCGCGCCATCAAGAGCCGGAGGAAGGCGTAGCCATCCATCTTCGGCATCTCGAGATCGAGGGTGATCACATCGGGCTTGAGCTGGAGCGCCTTCTTGAGCCCATCTTCTCCGTCGACCGCGCGGCCGATCACCTCGAGCCCCGGCGCGGTCTCGAGCAACTTCGAGAGCGCCCGCCGCGTCGCCGCGGAGTCGTCGACGATCAACACTTTGATCGGTCGCTGGGGCTTCTCGCGCGTCATAGCGGCCTCCGGTACACCAAATCGCCCTCCAGCTGCACCAGCTCGAAGCGCGTGGAGAGTTGGAGGAGGTTCTCCGAGTGGCCCAGCAACAGGTAGCCGCCGTGGTTGAGGCGCTCGAAGAAGAGCTCCACCACCCGGCGGCGCGTCGCGGGATCGAAATAGATGAGGACGTTGCGGCAGAAGATCACGTCGAAGCGCGGGAGCAGCGAGGCCGCGGTGGTATCGAGCAGGTTCAGCTGACCGAAGCGGACGGGATCGCGGAACTTCTGCTGCAAGCGTACGCGACCGCCTTCGATGTCCTCGAAGAACTGCGTCTTCTGCTCGGGCGTGGTGGCGCGCAGGGCCATCGGTCCGTACTCCGCCTTGCGCGCGGAGGTGAGCGCCTTGCGCGAGAGATCGGTGCCGAGGATGTCGATGTCCCAGCCCTGAATGCTCGAGCGGCCGTGCAGCAACATCGAGAGCGTGTACGGCTCTTCTCCCGTCGAGCAGCCGGCGGACCAGAGCTGCAGCGAGCGCAGGCGTTCGTTCTTCTTCTCGACGAGCGGCATCAGCTCTTGCTCGAAACACTTCAGCTGGGTGGGCTCGCGGAAGAAGTACGTCTCGTGCGGCACGAGGAGATCGATCGCTGACTCGAGCTCCTCTGGTCCGCGCGCGTCGAAGCGGAGGTAGCGCGCGTAGCCGGTGAAGTCGCGCAGGCCGAGCAGCTCGAGGCGCGGCGCGAGTCTTCGCTCGGCGATGAACTTCAAGTCCTCGCGGAGGAGGAAGCCGCTGGCCTGCGAGAAGAGGTCGCGCAGGAGGTGCAGCTCCTCGGCGCTCATCTCCAGGCGGGGATCGTTGAAACCCATCGCGTCACACTCGCCGGGCGAGCGTCTCCACGGCTTCGTCGAGCAGCTCGTGCGCCACGCTGTCGCTGGTCTCTCGCGCCACTGCGTCTTGCAGCGGTCCGAGGGCTTCGCGCCCCGCCGAGACCGCGAGGAATCGTGCTGCTGCTACGCGGACATCCCAGCGCCCGTGATTGAGCGCAGCGAGCGCCTTGTCGAGGAGCAAGGAGCGATCGGCGCCGAGGCTGAAGACCAGCTTGAGCACCTCGGCGTCGACGTGACCCGCGGCGCGGAGGAGGAGCTCGTCAGACAGGCGCGTCATCAGCACCAGCCCCTCGAGCGCGGCGAGGACGACTGCGGGATCTGGATGACGACAGAGTTCTTCGACGCGAGGGATCGACTCTCGCGCGGCGAGTGCACCGGCCGCGGCGCACGCCAGCGCGAGCACGGTGGGATCGGAGTCCTTGAGTGCGCGCGCGAGCAGCGGTTGTCCCTGCGCGGGTTGAAGTTTGCCGATGGTGCGCGTCGCGGCGCGGCGCACGAGCGCGGACTCATCCATCAGTGCGGCCTGCAGCGCGGTGAGAGAGTCCTTCGGCGTGAAGAGTGAGGCTTCAGCCGCCGCCGCGCGCACGGTCTCCTGCGAGTCGTGGAGCGCGCGCTTGAGCACGTCGTGCGCGAGCGGTCCCATGATCTCGGCCCACGCGCGGACGGCGTGGGGACGGAGCTTTCCCGAGACGAGGGGAGCGAGCGCGGTGCGCACGTCGTCGGGCCAGCTCTGGGCGATCTGCACCAGCGAGCGGCCCACGTGCATCGCGAGGGTGTCGTCGTCGAAGGATCGAACCAGCGGAGCGATGGCTTCACGCGCGCGCGTCTTTCCGAGGGCGCGGGCTCCCACCTCGGCGAGCTCGGGATCTCCGCTGTCCATCAGGGCGACCAGCGCGTCGCAGAGCGGCGGCTCGGCGAGTCGGACGATCGCGTCCGCGGCGACGGCGCGCGCTTCGGCGGTGAGATCTGCGAGCGCGGGGATGGAGGAGAGCAGTGCGCGGGCTCCGTCGAGGCCGAGACGAAGGAGGGTTTGCAACGCGACCTCTCCGTCGCTGCTTCCACGCACCGAGCCGGCGACGGCGAGCGCGAGGCGCGGATCTCCGATCGCTCGCGCGACCATGAGTGCGCCGAGGTGGCGTTCTTGATCTCCGGAGGAGAGGCCCGCTTCGAGCCAGGGGATCACGTCGAGCACCGGACGCAGCGCGATGCGCAGCTCGGCTTCGGCTTCACTCGAGAGCGTGGCGCCTGAGGCTCCAATGGAAACGAGCGCGGAGTCACGAGCGTCGCGGAGGGCGAGTCCGCGCACGGTGATCATCGAGGCCGTGGGGTGATGCACGTGGCCGAGCAGACGCCAGGCACTGCGGCGCGTGAGCGGATCGTTCAGCAGCGGCACCAGCATCGGGAGCGGGACCGGGAGCCGGAGCTCGGCGAGGCCTTCGAGCGCGCAGACGCGGAGGAGCACGTCGCGCGAGGAGAGGAGTTTCTCGAGGGCGCGCCTCGCTTCTGATCCACCGACGTGACCGAGCGCTTCGGCGGCGGAAGTGCGCACGTTGGGATCGGCGTCCTGGAGCGCGGCGACGAGCGGCTCGACTGCTTCGGTTCTTCGGAGCGAACCGAGGATGTCGGCGGCGAACTTTCGCTGATCAGGATCGGAGTGACCGAGGAGCTCGACGATCGCGGGGACGGCGGGGGCTCCGAGTTGGGCGAGGACCGCGGCGGCGGCGTTGCGGGCTCCGGTGTCGTCGCGCTGGCCGAGCATCGCGACCAATTGCTTCACGGTGGCGGGCGTGGGCTCGAGGGCACCGAGACGATCGGCGGCGAGACGTCGCACCCGCCAGCTCTCGTCGTGCAGGGCGGTGAGGAGCGCGGGGATCGACGAAGGCACGACGGGCAAGGCGTCGAGCGCGCGGTAGCGACCTTCAGCGTCTGCGTCCGCTTGTAACCAGGTCACTTGAGCTCCCTCTCCCTGCGCCAGCGGGGAGAGGGTCGGGGTGAGGGGCGCAATTGCATCACCACGGATCCTCCGACAACAACGCCTTCACATCGAGCAGCAACGTCAGGTGTTCGCCCTCACCAGTAACACCGAGAATGTGCGGAGCGGAGCCCGGTCGATTCGCCAACGGCGCAGGCCGCAGCGAGCTGCGCTGCACCCGCTGCACCGCAGACACGCCGTCGACGAGCACGCCGAGCCGGCGGTTACCGATGCGACACACCACCAGCCGCTCGGTCCGCTTTGGCTTGCCAGACGGCTTCAGCATTTGGGTCGCTGACGAGGTGACCTCGAGTCGCTTGCGCGCATCGACGACGGGAAGGACTTCTCCGCGCAAATGAACCACACCCTCGAGGAATCGCGGCGCGCGAGGAAGCGGCGTGACCGCGGGAACCGGGAGGATCTCGTCCACCCGCTTCAGATCGACCGCGTACGACTCGGCGCCGATTCGCACCACGCAGAGCTGAACGACTCCGGCTTCGCCGTTCACGAGAGCGCCTGTTCGACGTCGAGGAGAATGAAGAGCCGGCCATCGCGGCGGCCGAGTCCCGCGATGGCGTTGCGATCGATGCCGAGGCCGGGGGCTTCTTCGAGGCGGGAGAGTTGGATCCTCACCACGCCGTCCACGCGATCGACGAGGACGCCCGCGTCACCTTCGGGATCTTTCAACAGGAGGATCCGCGCGGCGCGGCCGACGTCCTTGCCGGTACGGATGGTAGGCGGCTCGGTCGCGAGACGGAGGCGGACCTTCACGTCGTAGAGAGGGAGCATCTCTCCGCGCACGTTGATGAGGCCGATGATGTTCTTCGCGGCTCGAGGGATCTCGGTGACGTCGGTGACTTTGAGGATCTCGCGGACCGCGGCGATGGGGACTGCGTAGGTCTCGTTCTCGAGGACGAAGGCGAGGAACTCTTCGGGCTCTTCTTCGGGGATGGAATCGGCGTGGCGATCGCTCTCGGGCGCTTGCTCGAGGAAGGAGCCGACGTCTTCGTCGGGCCGGTAGAAGAAGCGATCGAGGAGCGCAGCGAAGTTCGACACCG
>CBIHPJ010000456.1:0-7402 GCA_966211295.1 uncultured Myxococcales bacterium
TCTTGCACTGCTCTTCCCACGTCTTGAGCAGCTCCAGCGTCGCGTGATCGAGGTGCTCCAGCTGTTCGAGCCGCACGTGCAGCGTGCGATCGGCGGGCACGCTCTCCAGCGCCTCGGCGATGTCGGGCAGGCGCAGAAAGGTCGCCGAGCCCTTGAGGTGCAGCTTCGTGATCTTGTTCGTCGGATCGTCCTCCATCCGAATCTCGAGCTGCGACATCACGTACAGCATCTTGGCGACGGCGAGACCGAGGCCGATCAGCACGCCCTTGAGCAGGTCGGTGGCGACGATGGCGATCACCGTGGCTGCGTAGATCAGCACTTCGCTTTTGCCGTACTTCGCCAGCTGTTTGATCACCGCGGGGTTCACCAGCTTGTACCCCGTGAACACCAGCACCGCCGCGAGGCTCGAGACCGGCACCCACCGCAGCACCATGGGCAGGAAGGCGACGAGCAAGAGCATCCACGCGCCGTGGAGAATGGTGGAGAGCCGCGTCTTCCCTCCGGCCTGCACGTTCGCCGTGGAGCGAACGATCACTCCGGTCATCGGCAAGCCACCGAAGAGACCAGCCAGGCTGTTGCCCACGCCTTGTCCGAAGAGCTCGCGGTTGAAGTTGGTGCGCGCTCCGGAATGCATGCGGTCCACCGCCGCCGCCGACAACAACGTCTCCGCGCTGGCGACGATCGCGAGCACGGCCACTGAGCCCCAGGCCGCGGGCTGCAGCAGTAGCTCGAAGTCAGCGAGGCTCGGCAGCTTCACCACCGAGACGAGCGAGTCGGGCACGTTCACGTGCGCGATCGGAAAGTTGAAGAGGTTGGCGACGATGGTTCCTGCGAGCACGCCCATCAGAGGAGCGGGCACCAGCTTCAACTTCTTGGGTGCCTTGTTCCACAGCACCAGCACCACGATGGTGAGCACGCCGATCAGCGCGGCTTCTTCGTGAGGGAGGTTCTCCTGCGGACGGATGCCCTTCCACACCGCTTCGGGAATGGAGAGCAGGTTCTGCAAGCCGCTGCTGCGCGGCTTGTCATCGACCATCACGTGCACCTGGCTCGCGAAGATCAGCACGCCGATGCCTCCCAGCATGCCGTTGATCACCGAGGGAGGAACGGCGCGGAACCAGCGGCCTCCGCGCGCGAGGCCCGCGATCATCTGCACGCCTCCCGCGGCGACGATCAGCACCGAGAGCCCGTTGAGGCCGTAGCGCTGAATCAGGTCGAAGACGATCACCGCCAGGCCGGCGGCAGGACCGCTGACCTGGAGCGCCGACCCTTGAATGCCGCCGACGATCAAGCCACCCACGATGCCGGTGATCAGACCGGCAGCGGGAGGCGCACCTGAGGCGATGGCGATGCCCATGCACAACGGCAACGCCACGAGAAACACCACGACAGACGCGAGCGCGTCTGCACCGACAGTCGCAGGAATCTTCATGAGTCAGATCGCGCGAAGCTGCTTGGGCTGCTCATCCGCCTCGACCGCGGCCCCGGCGAACTTGCTCAGCGGCAGGAACTGGCGCTCTGAAGGATCGAACGCGAACACCTCGCCCGTGTCGATCTTGTAGACCCACGCGTGCAGACGCAGCGTGCCCCCCGACAGCCCCGCGGCCACGGTCGGGTGCGTGCGCAGGTTGTCGATCTGAATGAGCACGTTCTCCTGTACGGCCGCGTTGAGGAGCGAGGCGCCAGTGAGGTGCGAGTAGCTCTGCAGCATCACCTGGCGAGTCCCGTCGGCGTGCGCGAGCCACTGGCTGGTCCGAGGGAGGCTCTCGAGCTTTTTCGGGTTCATCAAGCCGTCGACCGCCCCGCAGTGGGTGTGACCGCAGATGATGATCTCGCGCACCTTCAACGCAGACACCGCGTACTCGATGGTGGCCGCTTCTCCGCCGATCGGGGCCCCGTTGGGAGGCACGATGTTGCCGGCGTTGCGAATGATGAAGAGATCGCCCGGGTCGGTCTGGGTGATCAGGTTGGGATTGATGCGCGAGTCTGAGCAGGTGATGAAGAGCGTCTCAGGGTTCTGGCCCTGCGCGAGACGCCCGAAGAACTCTCGTTCGGGGCGCACCACGTCGTTCTGGAATTTGTGGATGCCGTCGATCAGCTTCTGCATTGGATGAACCTCGAGTGAAGTCGTGGATCGCGCGCCGTCCGCTCCGGACTCATGTCCGAGCGAAAGCGCACGTGTGATGGTTTGAAGAGAAGGACGGATCGCAGCCGGGCCTTTCGGCCTCGCCGCTGCCTGCGTCACTGCTGCGTGCGTAAGAGTGCTGCGGTCGCGTTCAGACCGCGGCTATCGGAGGGCGGTGAAGCCGTTCGGTCCACAGGAACGAGATCAGCCAGCCTTCACTGCCGAGCGGCGCCTCGCGCACGAAGTCGGCGTGGATGACGAAGTCGTGGTGCTCGACCTCGAGATCATCTTCGGTCATCGCGCCGAACATCGCGGCGTAGTTCACCGGAGCCATCTTCGAGGTGTTCGCTTCCTTCGTGCCCGGCACCACAGGCATCGGTTGGCCAACTGGCCAAGCCATGATCGCGAACACGACGAAGAGCGCGAGGCGCGTCTTCTTGTGGCGATTGACGCTCTGTCGGTAAGTGCCGACCATCACGGGGCAGATAACCCCATGGGGGCGTAATGCGCAACCGGATCACGGTCGAATTGCAGTGCCTACGCCGACATACGCGACACCGTCCCTGCCCATTCCCTCTAATTCCACCACCAGATTGTCGCCGCTGCCCGACGTTCCGGTAGGCGCGATCAGCTCGGTCGCACCGCTCGGCACCGTTCCAAAAGTCACCGGAGGCGTGATGCCGCCAGGTGCCGTGAGCTCCCATTTCGTCACGCCCGCGCCGTCGAGAACGGTCACGCGTGCGGCGGCTCGAGGAGGCAGCCAGGTGAGCGAAGTGCCGACGTACGTGGCGCTGACTTCGACCCGATCTTCTCCGCGCTGGAGCTTCAAGGTGAGCGGCTCGTTGGGACAGGTGACGAAGCGCTGACCGCCGCGGCGATTCACGTCGCCATTCGCGTTCGAGCTGCTCGCGCGTGCACCGAAGTAGACGGAGGAGAGCAGAGGCACCTTGAGCGTGAAGGCTCCATCAGCGGCAGACGGAGTGGCGAGGCTGCAGCGCGTTCCCAGATCTCCACAGAAGGCTTTCACCGCGTTGCCGGCGAGCGAGTCGTCGAACGCGACCACCTCGGCGTTCGCGATGGGATTTCCCTGCACGTCGATCACCTTGCCGGAGAATTTGCAGAGCGCGGAGAGCTGCAGCGCGTCGCTGATCACCGCGACCTTCCCGGCGGATCGGCAATCGCCTCCACACTTCGCTGCAGTGGTGGGGCGGGGGAGAGCGCCGAGGGAGTAGGGAAGTCCGGCGTACTGACCTTGAGCTTTGAGCAGCGCGTCTCCGGTGGAGGCGATCGCGCAGAACGCTCCACTCTCATCCGCGGCCACGGGCTCGGTACCTGTCAGTGCGATCGTCGCTCCGGGGGCGGGCTTGTCTTCGGCGACGAGCGTTCCGGTCACGCAGCCTTCCAGAGGTCGGGGCGCGAGCACCGCGAGGAAGCGCTCGTTGGAGAAAGGAAACTGAGCGACGGCACCGCCGGAATACTCGGCGCGTTGCAGTGAGCTCAGCGCGCTCTCGGGAATCTGCAGCCCGGACTCGGAGTGGAGCGGCACCGGCGCGATGCTGGTCCACGTGCCGGTCCTGGGATCGAACGTCGCTGCTGCGACTTCGATGAAACCAGTGCCCGGCAGCGCGTCGGTGAGCGAGCTCCACGCAGTGAGCGGAACTCGCAACGCGAGGATTCCCTCTGCGTTTCCACTCAGCTGGGTCCACGCCATCGCGAGGGTGAGTGGGCGATCGGCGTTCACATCGACTTGCACCGGAGGCTCGAGGTCGAGCTCGAAACCTGCCGCGGTGCCCGCTGCTCCCTGCGGCGGAGCGAGCCACTCGAGATCGAGCGCGGGCGCCGAGCAGCTCGTGTCCACGCACTCCAATGGGGTGAGGGGCTCGAGTGAGAACGACTCCGTGATCTCCGTGTACGGCCCCACGACGAACGCCTTGGCGAAGGGCGCGAAGTTCTCGACGCGCGCGATCAACACCACGCGCGTTCCCTTCGCGACGGTGACCGCGATTCGATACCCACCCGCGGACGAAGTGGTGTTCATCGCCAGCTCTTCGCCGGTGCTCGCCTTGCGCAGCGAGAGCGCCACGTTCGGCAAAGGCTCTCCGCGTCGCGCGAATCCTCCCGCGTACGCCGTACCCGTGAGCACGAGCTGCGACGACTCGGGCTTGCGAATGCTCGGAGGACACGCGGTCAACGACAGCAACGAGAGAGCGACGAGGCAGCGCATTTGAGAGGGCGCAATCTAGCCAGACTGAGTACGAAGCGCGCATGCGCCGATCTCTCCTCTTGCTGTGTCTGATGTTCGCCGCTCCAGCCGCTGCCCAAGACGCGGGCATTCCGCTCATCTCGCGCGACCTGCTCTTCGGAAATCCGGAGCGCACGCGCCCGAATCTCTCGCCCAACGGTGAGCAGATCGCGTGGCTCGCGCCCGACGAGAAGGACGTGCTGCAGGTCTGGGTGCGCGCGCTCAACGCGAAGGACGGCGCCGTCACCGTCACCGCCGACAAGAAGCGCGGCATTCGGCAGTACTTCTGGACGGAGGACTCGAAGTCGATCCTCTACATGCAGGACGCCGACGGCGACGAGAACTTCCACGTGTTCCAGGTCGAGCTCGCGTCGAAGAACGTGCGCGATCTCACTCCGTGGCAGGGCGTGCGCGCCGCGGTGGTCGCGACCTCGCCCAAGCAGCCGAACGTGATCCTCGTCACCGCCAACGTGCGCGATCGCAAGTCGATGGATGTGTACCGCCTCTCGCTCGACACGGGCGCCGCGGTGCTCGACACCGAGAACCCCGGCGACGTGCTCGACTGGGGCGTCGACTCCGCGCTGCAGGTGCGCGAGGCGACCGCTTCCACCAAGGAAGGCGGCACCGAGATCCGCGTGCGTGACACGGTGAAGGCTCCGTGGAAGCCGCTCATCACCGTCGGCCTCGAGGAGATCCTCCAGTTCGTCGACTTCACCGAGGACGGGAAGTCGATCATCATTCAGAGCTCGATCAACGCCGACACCGCGCGGCTGATCGAGAAGAGCCTCAAGTCGGGCGCCGAGCGCGTGCTCGCGTCGAGTGACAAGAGCGATATCGGCAACGTGATGGGTTACCCGGGCCGCCACGGCATTCGTGCCGCGTCGTTCGACGTCGACGGCCGCGACAGCTGGGTGCCGGTGGAGCCGTCGATGAAGGGCGACCTCGAGGCGCTCAAGGCGGGGCTGCAGGGCGACTACGAGGTGATCAGCATGGACGCTGCGGACGGGAAGTGGATCGTCGGCGAGACGCGCGATCTCGGGCCCGGCCGCTTTTGGCTCTACGATCGCAAGGCGAAGAAGCTCGACATCCTCTTCACGTCGAAGCCGAAGCTCGAGGGGCTCCCGCTCGCGGTGATGAAGCCGCTCAACATCGCCGCGCGCGATGGGCTCACGCTGCCTGCGTATCTCTCGCTGCCCCCGGGGAAGGAGCCGAAGAAGCTGCCGATGGTGTTGCTGGTGCACGGCGGTCCGTGGGGCCGCGACACGTGGGGTCAGAACTCGCAGGCGCAGTGGCTCGCGAATCGTGGCTACGCGGTGCTGCAGGTGAACTTCCGCGCGTCGACGGGTTACGGGAAGAAGTTCCTGAACGCGGGCAATCGGCAGTGGGCGCTGGCGATGCACGATGACCTGCTCGACGCGGTGTCGTGGGCGGTGAAGGAAGGCATCGCGGATCAGAAGAAGGTGGCGGTGATGGGCGGCAGCTACGGCGGCTACGCCACGCTCGCGGGTCTCGCGTTCACCCCCGAGACGTTCGCGTGCGGCGTCGACATCGTCGGTCCGTCGAACATCTTCACGCTGCTCGCCACGGTGCCTCCGTACTGGGCGGCGTTCCGCAGGCAGCTCGTCTCGCGCATCGGCGATCCTGAGAATCCGGCGGACAAGGAGATGCTCACCAAGGCGTCTCCGCTGTTCTCGGCTGACAAGATCAAAGCGCCGCTGCTCATCGGCCAGGGCGCGAATGATCCGCGCGTGAAGCCGGCCGAGTCGGAGCAGATCGTGTCTGCGATGGAGAAGAACGGTCTGCCGGTGACGTACGTGCTGTACCCCGACGAGGGCCACGGCTTCGCGCGTCCTGACAACCGCATCGACTTCTACGCACGCGCCGAGGGCTTCTTGTCGAAATGTCTTGGTGGTCGCGCTGAGGCGCTGCCGAAGGAAGGCAAGATCGCGGGCTCGACCGCGGTGGTGAAGGTCGTCACCGCCAAGAAGTGAATCGTTGTCGGGGTGAGGGGCTCGTCCGTGTCGCCTCCGTTGCCGAAAACCATCGGAGACCTCGCGCCATGGCGGGTCTACGCCGATCGACTGATCGAGCGCGGCGACCCACGAGGAACGTTGCTCGCTTACGAACTCTCGCTCGGTGATTCACCGAGCAAGACGGAGTTCGCCGCGTTTCACCAACACACCCACCGTCTCTGCCGAGCACCGCGGCCTTTCCGCGTGGGCTGGATGCTCGGTCACGCGAGAACCCTCGAGGTGATCTCCGGCGAGCGTCGCGTGCTGACGCGCCTGCCTCCGGAGATGATCTCCGAGGGTTTTCACCTCATTCCGCTTCGAAATTTCCTGGCGACTCCGAGTTGCTCGGCGCTCGAGTCGATCTCCTTCCTCATCCATCCCCGCGCGCTCGACGGGAGATGGACGGAGGTCATGCGAGCGCTACCGCCTTCCTGCACGCAGGTGGGCATCACGCCGTTTCAATATTTCTGGACCGCCGACGACGTGAAGCGCTTCCTCGACACGCTTCCTCCCCAGGTAAAGCGGATCGAGTGCGGCGCGCGCGATCGTTGGGCAGCTCCCTTCCTCGTCGATGGTCGTTTCGAGGAGCTCGATCTTCGAAGGATCACGATCGATCTCAACCTCGCCCAGGCGCTGGCGCAGCGGCTCGGAGTCAACCCAAGCGTCCGCGTGCGCCTTGGTTCCGTGAGAGGCAGAGACTCGCTCGAACGACTGAGGCCGTATGCGATCGTTGGTTCGCGTGATGACGCCGCACTCGTTCACGAGGCCAGCGGAGCGATGGTGTTGTTGCGGCGCACCGACGTCGAGCAGCTTCAGCGGAGAAGCGGAGTGATCACCGCGAAGGCGCAGCTTCGCCGCTCGGTGCCCGAGACGCATGGCTTTGAGCTCCGAGATGGGCTGATCGGCGTGACTCGCGGCGACCAGCTCGTGCGGCACGGGGAGGGACATTGGACGGCGCGAGTCCGGCCGAAGGACTCCGCCGATCCGTTCTCTGAGCCAGAGCTGCCGATCTCGATCGACGGC
>CBIHPJ010000457.1:0-7398 GCA_966211295.1 uncultured Myxococcales bacterium
ACTCCGCCCCCGTTCGATCCCCCTGTTCCTCCACCTGAGAAGACACCGCCGCCTGACCCACCGCCTGTCGTAGTGCCGCCCCCGCCACCGACGTCGCTACCGCCGCCAGTCGAGACTCCTCCTGTGCCTGCGTCGAACTCAGGCTCGTCAGGGGGAAGTTGAAAGCAGCAACCGGCTCCGAACAGCACCAGCGCGAGCAGCGTCGTGTGGGTGCGCACTCACAGGATTGGCGGGGAGGGCGAAAATGGATCTTTCGCGCCGCGTCGAACGGTAACGTTCGGGAAGCACATGGCCTTTCATGGAGACCTTTCGAGTTACCCGTTGCCGGATCTCCTGCAGTGGCTCGACGCGTCAAAGAAGAGCGGCGCGCTCTCGCTCTCGTGGGAGTCCGATCAGCGCAAGGTCTTCCTGCTCTCGGGCCAGATCATCGCGTCTTCGTCGCCGGGCCTGTGGGAGCGACTCTCGCGGGTGATCGAGCAGACCGGCGAAGCGCGCGGAGATCGCGTGCTGGCGGCGCTCAAGCGGGCCGAGTCGCTCGGTCCGGCGCTCGATGGATCGATCCGGCAGATCGCAGAAGAGGAATTGGTCGGCAGCCTGGTCGATCTGATTCCCGCGCAAGGCCGCTTTCACTGGTCTGAAGATTCCGATCGCGGCGAGGACGAGTGGGTCTCGCTCGAGCTCCCGCTGCGCCACGTGCTCTTCGAGACGTTGCGGCGCATGGACGAGGTGCTCGACGTCGAGCGTGCGCTTCCTCATGAGCAGCTGGTGCTGCGTGGAACTCCGGGAGCGAAGCCTTCGCATGCTCTGCATCGCGCGATCCTCGGAGTGGTCGCGGCGGGTGACGACGTCACCCTGAGTCGCGTTCGTCTCGCACTGGGGCTGGCTCGTTCGGTGGCGGCCCGCGCGGTGTTCGACATGCTGCGCGCCGGTCGCGCGGTGGTGATCGGCGCAGCAGCGGTGGAGCAGGATCCGATCGCGGACATGCTGGAGAAGGGTGCGATCCTGGTGCGTGAGCGTCAGTTCGACGCGGCCGCGCTGATCTTCGCGTCGCTGCTCCAGAGTGATCCCGGAGATCGTCGCGTGCGCGAATTCGCCCGCATGGTCGAGCGCGAACACGTGGCGGCGATGTACCGAGACCTCCCTCCGCTCGCGCGCTTCACCGTGACCGACAATCCCGCGATCCTCAGTTCGCTGCGCCCCGAAGAGCGGACCCTCGTGCGCTGGTTCCAGGCGGGTTGGGATCTCTCGGCCGCCGTGCTGGCGAGTCCCCAGCGTGAGCTGGAGACCCTCAAGACCGTGATGCGCCTCGTTCGTATGGGTGCGCTGATCGATCCGCGGCAGTCCGCGTGAAGCGGCACGGGCTCATCCTCTCGCTCCTCGTCGCCGGTTGTTTCGCTCCGGTCGATGAGCCCGAGGGCGACGAAGACTTCCTGACGCCTCCGCGACGAGACGCTGGAGTGACTGACTCCGGGATTCCCACGATCGACGCCGGAGTTCCCGATGGGGGGCGACCCGATGCGGGCGTGCCCGATGCCGGTTCCCCTCCGGAAGAGGACGCAGGGGAGGTCGACGCTGGAAGTCCCGATGCGGGTGAACCCGATGCCGGAGAGCCGGATGCAGGTCCGCCCGTCATCCCCGTCTGCTCTCCACCGCCCGGCTCGTGCACCAACGGGCGCACCGGCACCTGCACGCTCTCCGGTCGCTGCGACATGCTCACCACGATTCGCAGCCTCAGCTGTGTCGGAGGCACGTGCAGCTGCAAGGTTGGTACGACGGTGACCAACACCTTCACCTTGCCGGCGGGTCACTGCGCAATTCCCGGAGTGCTCGAGGCTCACTGGGCGTGCAGCTGCGGATGGGCCACGCCGCGGCCTCCGATCTGTGGGCCGCAGGGCGGGCTTGGCGCCTCGTGCGGCCTCAGCGGTGGGAGTTGTCAGAACGGGGTTTGCCGCAGGATCGACAACCAGGAGTACTGCTCGGCCGAGTGCTACCTCTCGTGCCCGTGCGGCTTCAACTGCGTGCCGTTCTTCGGCCTCGCGTACTGCGAACGGCCGTGATGCTGCTCGGAAGGACGCGCGCGGGGCCCACCCTCACCCCGACCCTCTCCCGCAGGGAGAGGGAGATAATTTGTTCACTTACTGCTCAGGCGTGGGGAGACCGGCCTGGGTCAGGCGCACGAACACCTGCGCCAGCACGAAGAGCGTGAACGACGCGTCCTCGATGTTCGCCGCGCCTCGCTGACTGCGCGTGTACGCATCGAGCACGTCGCGGCCGTTGAGCCCAAGCAGGAACGCCTGGTGCGCGATCGACGATTCACCGGCGAAGGCGAGCCCGCGCTGCATGGTCTCGATGCAGGTGCGCACGCACGCCTCGTAGTCACCCGAAGTGAACGCCAGCTCCGCGACGCGCGCGGGATCGATCAACGCCGCCGGAGCGAGCGCAGCCACGTGGCCAATCGACGGCTTCACGAGCGCAGGAGGGGGCAGGGGATCTGGAGCGGGCTGCTGCACCAGGTGCTCCTGCAGCTGAGATTCGAGCGACGACCCACTGTCCTTCTCGATCGAGGGCCCCTGCGGCGCAGAAGGCCTCGGCTTGGCCGAGGGCACGATCTTCCGCGCGCGCAGATCTTTGATGACCAGGCGAATCATCGCCTTCATCGCGTCGAGCACGCCGTCACCGCTCATCGCGACGGTCTCGAAGTCGGGCACCTTGCGGCGATTGAGCATCGAGCGCATCTGCTCGATCGGCACCGCGTTGGCGAGGTCGCGCTTGTTGTACTGAATCACCAGCGGGAACGAGTCGAGCGCGATGCCTTGCTCAGCGAGATTCTCCTCGAGGTTCGCCATCGACTCGCGGTTCGAGTCCTGCGCTCCGGGATTCGAATCGGCGACGAAGACCACGCCATCAGAGCCCTGCAGCACCAGCTTGCGGGTCGCGTTGTAGAAGACCTGGCCGGGCACCGTGTACAGCGCGAGGCGCAGCGCGTAGTCGCCCACGCGCTCCACGCGCACGGGAAGGAAGTCGAAGAAGAGCGTGCGATCCGCCTCGGTGGGGAGCGTCATCAGCTCACCGCGCAGTGACGGCTTCACGGTCTCGTAGATGCGCTTGAGCGTGGTCGTCTTGCCGGACAGCCCGGGGCCGTAGAACACGATCTTCGCGGCGATCTCCCGCGCCATCACATTCACCGTACTCATGCGGGCTTCCCCTTCTTGAGCGGGTCGTTCTTCTTGAGGCTCGTCTCCACCAGCTTCACGGCGCGCTGCGCAGCCAGCACCTCACCCTCGAAACCGAGCCCCGGCAAGATTTGGCGCCCGGCCATCAGCACCCGCTTCCACGGAGAGTTCGTCGTCAGCCCCGCGGCGCCCAGCCAGGCCTCGGGGGAAAGTTGGAAGAGCGGCGCCACTTCGGCGCGGCCCGCGACCACGTGCGCGGCGTCGATCCACGGAGTGGACTCGAGCGTCACGTGCGGCTTGGTGAAGGGCATCACGCGCGCGAGGGCCTGGTGTACCTGGGCGATCAACGCGCGGATCGCGGGCTCTCCACCGGCGCGCAGGCCGATGGGTGCCGTCACCGCCACGGTGAGCACGCGATCCTCGGGCTTCGACGAAGGGCCGACCTGCAACAACATCGCGCCGCCGTCGATCGAAGGAGCGTCGAGCAGCGCGAGCGTCCCCAGTCCGCGCGGGAGCGATTTCTCAGGCACCACGAGGTTGAGCGTGAGGAGCGCCTTCGTCGCCGCCACCGTCGGCAGCAGCTTCGCCGACGCCTTGCGCTGTTTCTCGGGCATCAGCCGAGTGAGCACGTCGAGATCGGTCGCGGCCACCACGAAGCCTGCGCGGTAAGTGGTGTCGTTCTTCGTGAGCCGCACGCCCGTGGTGGAACCCTCGAGCACCAACCGCTCGACCGCCTCGTCACCCGCGAGCACGTCGGCGCCGAGGTCACGTGCGCGCTCGGCGATCACCTGCCAGAGGCCTTCGCGTCCGCCCTGGAAGATCGCGGGACCGGCAAGGGCACGGCCAAGCGTGCGAGCGCGAGTCAACGTCGAGGCGTTTTCCGTCGAGCTGACGAAGTTCATCAACTTGCGCACGAGCGCGTCGTTGCCGAGCGGAGTGTCGAGCCCGAGGCCCGGGAATCGGTTGAGGTGTCGCTTGAATTTCCAGCGCGCGAAGAACCCTTCGGGCGGAAGATCGGGGTGGCTCTGGAAGAACGAGTCACTCGCGTCGCCGGCGGCTTGCGCCTTGCGCATCAGCTCGTCGAACTCTTCGGCGGAGCTTCCGAACGCGCGGGCGAGCTCAGGGCCGCGCCGCTTTTCGTCGTGCGACAGTTCGAACCAGCGGTCCTGCTCGAGCAGCTGCAGGGGCACCAGTTGCAAGGCGCGCGCGACCGTCGTGGTGATCCCGAGCTCCTGCAGCACCTCGTCGAACGCCGGCACGGCCTTGAGCGGAGGCAGAAAGAACGGCGCGTGAGGGAGCTTGTGCTCCCCATGCGTGTACGGCTCGGCGAGCCCGTCGTGCGGCACGTGCAGCACCTGCACGCCCCGCTTCGCGAACATCGCGGTGGAGAGAATGCCGCTGAGCTGACCTCCCACCACGATGACGTCGTAGACGTGCCGGCTCGGGGCCGCGCCCTTGCGCACCAGTTTGACTCGCTCGCTCAAGCCCCCCTCCGCCTTCGCCGTCGGTGGTCGCTCGCTGTGTGCTCCCACTTAGATCAGCTCCTTCACACGCACGCGCCTGCCCTCGAGCTGCACCTCACCGCGCGCGATCGCTCGCACCACGGCGGGATAGAGGCGGTGCTCTTCGGCATGAATGCGCTGCGCGAGGCTCGCTTCGTCGTCACTGGGAAGCACTGGCACCGCAGCCTGCGCGATGATCGGCCCGGTGTCCGTACCTTCGTCGACGAAGTGCACGGTGCAGCCCGCGACCTTCACTCCGGCCGCGATCGCCTGACGCACGCCGTGCATGCCGGGGAACGCAGGGAGCAGCGCAGGGTGAATGTTGATCACCTTGCCCGGGAAGCGACGGAGAAACGCAGGCGTCACCAGGCGCATGTAGCCCGCGAGACAGATCAGCTCGATTTTTCGATCGATGATCGTCTGCGCCACCGCCTCGTCGAAGGTATCGCGGCTCGAGTGCGACTTGTGATCGAGCAACACCGCCTCGACACCGGCCTTCTGCGCGCGCTCGAGGACCTTCGCCCCGGGCACGTTGCAGATCAGGAGCTCGACGCGAGCGGGGCTGCCCTCGACGTTCAGCGCCTCCGTGAGCGCTGAGAAATTCGACCCGCTCCCCGACGCCAAAACTCCGACACGAATCATGGCTCGACGATGGCCTCGGCCTCGGCTCCGGGCTTGCCGGCCTCGATGACGCCGACGTCCCACGCGGAGAGACCGCGCGCTTTGAGCAGCTCGAGCGCCGGCTTCACCTGCTCGGGAGCGACCACCACCGTCATGCCCAGCCCCATGTTGAAGGTGCTGAACATCTCGTTGCGCTCCACTTCACCGAGGCGCTGAAGCACGTCGAAGATCGGCGGGCGCTTCCAGCTCGATTCCTCGAGCACCGCACGCAGTCCATCGGGGATGCAGCGCGGAACGTTGCCCGGCAGACCGCTGCCCGTGATGTGCGCGAGGCCCTTCACCGGGACGGCCGCGTTCAGCGCGAGGATGTCCTTCACGTAGATGCGCGTGGGCTCGAGGAGCGTCTCTCCGAGCTTGAGCCCATCGACCGAATCGGTGAGCGCGAGGCGCGCGTCTTCGAGGATCCGGCGCGCCAGTGAGAAGCCGTTCGAGTGCAGACCGGAAGAGGCGATGCCGATCACGCGGTCACCGGGGACGATCTTCTTGCCGTCGATGATCTGCGACTTCTCGACGATGCCCACCGCGAAGCCTGCGAGCTCGTATTCACCGGGCGTGTAGAAACCGGGCAGCTCCGCGGTCTCACCACCGAGCAACGTGCAGCCGGACTGCTCGCAGCCCTTCGCGACGCCGGCGATCACCTTCTCGGCACGCTCCACGTCGAGGCGCGCAGTGGCGAAGTAGTCGAGGAAGAAGAGCGGCTCGGCGCCGCTGGTGAGCACGTCGTTCACGCTCATCGCGACGAGGTCGATGCCCACGGTCTCGTGCTTGTCCATCGCGAACGCGAGCTTGAGCTTGGTGCCCACGCCGTCGGTGCCGCTGACGAGGATCGGCTCCTTGTACTTGCCGGGAGGGATCGCGAAGAGGCCGCCAAAACCGCCGACGCCCGAGAGCACCTCGCTGCGCCGAGTCCTGGCTGCGTGAGGCTTGATCCGTTCGACGAGCGCGTCGCCCGCCTCGATGTCGACACCAGCCTGTTTGTACGTGGTTCCCACGCGGCGGCTCTTACACGGATCGGGCACCAAAGGGGCTCGACTTCGCTCGGACAGAGAGGCTGCTCACCGGTAGGCTCATGGGCCTGAAATGAAGAACTTCCTGTCGCGGCGCCGGTATGAGCTGCTTGCGGTCGCTACTTTCGTTCTCTTCGCCGTTCTGCATCTGGGGACCAGCGCTCCCATCATTCGCAACGTGAACGATGGCGGTTTCCTGCACCGCTTCGTTCAGAACATCGAAGGGCGCGTCTCGACGGTCTTCTTCCGCACGCGCGGAGAGCAACCGGCGCATCCCGACGTGGTGGTGCTCGAGTTCGACGAGCGCGGAGCTCAGCGGTACGGGTTGTGGCCGTGGCCGCGCGACGTGGTCGGTAAGGCGATCGAGGGCGTGCTCGACGCGGATGCCCGGGTGATCGGGCTGGATATGGTGTTCACCGACGAGACTCCGGCCAACGCACGTGAGCAGGCGTGGCTCGCGGCGTTTCGCAGCACGAGCGCGATCCCCGAACAGCTGCAGCCACTCGCCACCGAGCTGGAGCAACGCGCCGCGCTCTCGCCGGACGCGGTGCTCGAGGCGGTCTTGCGCAAAGGCGGCCCGCGGGTCGTGCAGGGCGTGATCCCCTTCGAGCCGAAGGACGTCGCAGCGATCTCCGAGGAGGTCCGCGCGCGTTACGCGAAGTCGGTCATGTCCGAGGTGATCACCTCGACGCCCGGCTCGGTGAAGGGCTCGACCAAGCCCATCAAGCTCGACGTGCTCGCGGCGCGCCTCCACTCCGGCGTGCAGGCTCCGCTGCCGCGCTTCGCAGAGCTGGGCTCGCACTACGGGCACTTCGGCGCCGATCCCGATCTCGATGGCACCATTCGCCGTTCGCCGATCCTGGTGAAGCTGAAGGAGCCTGCGGGTTTGTTCCCTTCGCTGGGCCTGCGCGTGGCGGCCACTCAGCTCGAAGCGAACATCGTGCCCTTCATCGAAGACGACGAGCTGATGGGCGTGGAGCTGGTGGGGCCGAAGGGCAGGGTGCTGGTGCCGCTGCAGACCGACGCCTCGTACAC
>CBIHPJ010000458.1:0-7368 GCA_966211295.1 uncultured Myxococcales bacterium
CTGCGATGCCTGTCGTTGCTGCTGCTCCTGACCGCGTGTCCCGAGCGTCGGCCGCCCGAGCGTGGACTGCTGCTGGTCTACAAGAAGCCCGACTCGACGCCGCTTCGCTCCACCGTCGATCGCCGGCTCGCGCAGCTGAAGTTGAAGGCGAACCTGAGCGAAGACGACAGCACGCTCACCGTGCGACTCGCGGAAGGAGCAGATGCTTCGCGCATCAAGGCGCTCTTCGCGCAGCGCGCGCATCTCGAGTTCTGCGCGGAAGACGTCACCGTCGCCGAGCGGTGGTGCGACGCGAAGTGGCCCGAAGGAATCACCGCTGACTCCGCGGGGAAGACCTGCGCGCTGCAGGGCCCCAGGACAGCGCTGGAGGCGGCGCTCGCGGACGCGGGGACTCAGTTCGCCTTCGGACCGTCCGCGGCGTACTCGGTGTGGAAGTGCATCAGCCCCCGCATCGTCGCCGCGGAGCCGCACGCCGAAGGAAAGAGCCTCAGCCTCGAGTTCGATCGCACCGGTGCGAAGGAGTTCGGCGCGCTCACCACCGAGACCGTGGGAAAGCGGTTGATCATCAAGCTCGATGACGAGGTGGGATCGGCGCCGATCGTGATGGAGCCGATCACCGGCGGGAAGGCGATGCTGATGACGGGCGCGAAGGATCCCGAGTCGATGGAGATGCTCGCGGCGTCACTCGTGGGCGGCGCACTTCCCGAGCTCGTCCTGGAGAAGGAGGGCACCTGGGGCCCTCCTTCCCTCAAACGATGATCACGCCACGTCGACGAAGCCGTCGGCGAGCTGCTCGTTGATCAGCGTCTGCATCTCGGTCTCGGCGCGCGACGAGGTAGCGCACTGACGAGTCCGGGTGATGGAGGTGCCGTCATCGAGCTCGATCTCGATCTCGATCGCCGCGCCGCTCAGACGCACGCGCCACTTCCGGCCGTCGTCCTTGTGCTGCAGCTGGCGGAAGGGCGGCTCGAACAACGTCGGCTGCGCCTCGATGAGCGAGGCGAACGACTCGAAGAGATCCTGCGGCAGCGCGAAGTACGTCTTGTCGAGCTGACCGAGCGTGCGCGTGGTGTCGGTCACCGAAAGCTTGGGCTCGCTGAAGATCGACGGAGAGAGCAGGTGACGGTGGTGCTCACGCGCGACGGCGAGCGCCTCTTCGAGCAACAACGAGAACTCGCTGCGATCCATCGCCTTCAGCGCCGCGATCGCGAGCGGGAGCTCAACGCCGCCGCTGTTCTTCAGGTACTGCAGGAAGCCGCCGTTGCGCACTTCCGCGTCGACGTGACCGGCCGAGTGAATGAAGCCGTGACCAGGGGGCAGCGACGCAAGCGCGTCGAGCGCGGCCTGGTTGGTGCGCTGACCGACGAGCGCGTTCCCGATGCGCTCGTTCGCGCGCGCGACCAGGGTGGCCCGCTTCGAGCGCGTGAGGTTGTGACCCGCGAAGAGCTTCACCAGCTTCGACTCGTCGGCGCTCTGCGGCACCCACTCAGTGTCCTTCTCCATCTCCTTCGCGACGGAGTTCCACACCAGCTCGGCGGTGGCGCGCTGATCGGGATCGAAGATGAGCATCCACACCGACATGCCCGACGCGTGCGCGGCCTGCGCCTCTTCGACGTTCATCGAGCCCATGCCGCGGGGGAAATCGCGGTGGAGCAAACGCACCATCAACGCGCGCGCGAGCTCGGGGAAGCAGCCGCGCTCGCGGGCCTCCTTCACCATCGCTTCTTGCAGCGCGATGGGCGCGATGCGACCTGAGAGCTGCTTGGCGAGTTCGACGACGGACAGGCGCGGAAACTTCGCGGCCCAGTCGAGAACGCTGGAGTGCTTCACTGCATGGAGAGCTTCATGAACGTGGATAGGAGGCACGCGATGACCAATACCTGCGTCAGCGCGGCGAGTCGAGGTGCCTCACTGCCCAGACGACTTGAAGGTCAGCCCATCCCCATCGTGCTGCAGATACTTCGCCCCCGAAGAAGTGGAGTAGCGGTACTCGAAAGTCGGGGCGAATAGCCGGCGAAAATCATCGAGCGCGAGCAGGACGTGGTGGCACGGCGCTTCGCCACATTTTTTCTCGCCCTGGTACTCCGCGACCAGCGGGTACACGGTGCCGTCAGCGCCGTCGACGTCGGGCACGCGCATCTTCACTTTCTTGCCGGCGGTCCACGTGATGCCCGCGAGGCGCGCGTCGAGCGTGTCACTGTCCCACAAGCCCTTCTCTTTGATGGTCGCGCTGCTCGTCTTGCCCTTCGCGTCGGTGCGCTCGAGCTGCGCGCCTTCCGCGGAGTAGGTCACCTTCACCGTGTTGCCGCCCGCCTTGCGCACGGTGCTCACCGGAGTGCCGTCGGGCTTCGCCACGTGCTCCACCTGCCACTTGGGATGCACGCCGACGATCTTCACCTGGCCCTCGGTGCGCGTGATCGTCCACGTGAGCTTCTGGCCCTTCGCGTCGGTGAGCACGTGCTCTCCATCGGCCCACGGGAACGCGTCGGCGAAGGCGCGCGAAGAGAGAAGGAGAGCGCTGCAGAGGATGAGTCGCGTCATGGCGTGCTCCGGATGAAGTTGGGGGTGGCTGCAGAGACAGCGAGCGCGACGTAGGGCAACCCAGAGAGGTAGCGCTCGTGCGTATAGAACAAGACGGCGAGCTGCGCCGTGACCTCGCGCCACGGGCCCCACTTCGGAGCGCGCAGGCTCACCACCGGACCCACGCGGTTGTAGAACGCGTCGGACTTCAGCGCCCACGCGAGCTCGTCCGCGGCGCCGAGGAGCAGCTCGGGGCGGCGTCCTTCGGCGTCGAGCACGGCGTAGAGCAGCGCTCCCCCTCCAGTGATGGTGGTGTCAGCCTTCGCCTGCGCGAGTCCGTAGAGCTCGTTCACCCAGAATTCTCCGGGCGAGCTCATCAGCCAGCGCTCGAGGCGCGTGCCCCCGACCACGATGATCGGTCCCACGCGGCCCATCAGCGTCGCTTCGGCCCAGAGGCGGTGACCGGTGGACGCGATGCCCTCGGGATTGTCTTCGAAGCCGATGGGATGGAAGTCGCAGCGCGTCTCCGCGGAGTCGATCGAGCTCAAGCCGCTGCAGCCCGTGGGCTGGCGGAGGCTGCCCATCGCGCCGAAGTAGCCGACGAAGTGATAGCCGCCGCTGAGCTTCACGAAGGACGCGGGCTGGAAGTCGAGCTGCGCGCCGGCGTGACCGAAGATCGGAGAGACCTGGCCGCTGAGCGCGAGGGTGACTGAGTTGTCCTGAAAGAACTCGGAGTCGGAGAGGTAGAGACCTCGTTTCGCGCGCAGCTTCAGGTCTGCGAGCGCGCCGAGGCGGCCGAGCGAAAAGCCGAGCTGCCCTTCACCTGCGACGTCCCACGTCGGTGTTGGTGGTGGGCCTTCTTTCGCGATGCCCTCTTCGGCGCGTGCGCTAAGTGAGCTGCACAACGTCAGGATGATCACGCTGACTACCGTTCGTCCGTGCATGGAGGCGCGGCGCGCTGCAATTCGCGCGGCAGTGAACGTGCGAGCGAGTTGGCGGCGTTGGGCGCGCGGTGGTGTGAAGTTGAACTCACCGTGTGCAGATTGCTGCACAGCTCTCGAAGGAAGCGGCGCCGGTCGAAGACTGAAGCGAGTGCAAGTTGCGCAACACCGCCTGAAGGTGAGCGGTGGCGAAGGGTCTCGCGTCCGCGCTCGTGCGTGCAGGCCTCTCCGCACGACACATCTGAACTTCACGTGACCTGGCTTCGTGGAAGTCGCTCTCGAGCGATTCACGGTTTCGAGAACGCGCGCCAGCATCTCTCGCGAAGTTGTGAGCGCGGTGGGGGGCGGACCCGACGGTGCGGGACTGCCGCCAGTGGAACGCGAAACGGGGGAGACCTTCCCCCGCCTGCTGCTTCAGTGACAACAAGTGCGGATCGAGTGCCGCCACAGGGGGCTCCGAGTACGAAGCTTTGACTCGACCTCTCCACGTGGTGCGCCACAGAACAGCCGGCTGTCCGCTGCCGCACCACGTGCTCGTCAACATCACGAAGCGACGCTTAACGAGTCAAAGAGAGTCCAAATCGAGAGGCCCGCACGCGTCGACCACCAGGACGAGCCCTGAACGACCGCTCACCCTCGAGGCCGTTAGCGCACCGCTTCGTTCACCACGTCGATCAACAAGCTCTCGGGGAACTTCGCGCGGAACTCCGCCGCACGCGTCTCTGCTTCCGCGCGACGACCGAGCAGCATGAGCGCACGAATCGCGACGATCTCCCGCTCTTCCGCGAGCTGACCTGAAGGGAAGCGCCGCGCGTGCTCACCACACGCTGCGAGCGCGTCTTCGCCCTTCCCTCTCCCGAGTGCCGCGGTCGCCTGCTCGACGAGCAATCGCTCCAACTCGATCGGCGCGCGTGCAGTCTCTTTCGCGACGGGCGGGGCTTTCGCAACGACCGGCGGCGGAGGCGGAGGCTCACTCGGCACCACCACCGGCACCTGCACCTCCACGCGCACCGGAACCTGGACCACCTTCTCCACGATCACCTCTCGCGGAGGACCGAAGTGCAGCTGCAGCTGCGATCCCGCCACGGTGCCAATCAACAAACCCGCCGCGAGCAGACCCACCTTGGTCGCGAGCCCCGCCGACACCGCATTCCCCGCAGGACCCGCCGCGCTCGGAGTCGGAGGCGTCATCGTCGCGTCGAGGCGCGCCTGCAACCGCGCCAGCTGCTCAGCCGACGGAGGCGGACGCGCACGCTCGACCTCGAGCGCGAAGTACATCTCAGGCGGGAGCGGTTCGAGTTCGTCAGTCATGCTCTCACCTCGTTCTGGAGCGCCGCGAAGGTGCTCTGAAACTTCTGCCGCGCCAGGCGCAGCCGCGAGTACGCCGTGTTGAGCGGCACCTCGAGCTCCCGCGCGAGCTCGACGATGGGCGTGTGCTCGATGTCGTGCCCCACGAAGACCGCGCGTTGATCCATCGGGAGCGAGTCGAGGGCCTTCATCACGTGCCTCCGGGTGACCTCGCCTTCCAGCACCTCGTCAGGCCGGTGCGCCCCGCCCGCGCGATCATCGAGCTCGGACTGCAGCTCCTCGCTGCCCGAGCGAGACGCCTTCCGATTGCTCACGATGCGAAACGCGATGCCGAACAACCAGGGCCGCAGCGGTCGATCTGGCGTGTAGTCGTCGTATTTCTTCCAGGCAGTGGAGAAGACGTCGTGCGCCACGTCCTCCAAATCGGTGGAGGACACCCCGAGCCGCCGCACGGCATGCAGCATCCACCCGAGATGGTCTCGGTAAGCGGTCGCAAAGTCCTGTCGGGCAGGTTCCGGCATCCCTTGTGTCCTGATTGTGACCGACTGACCGATCCGTCAAAAGAAGCGAGGAAGCGCGTTGAGCCTTACACTGCGCACGCCATGTCTCGACGTATCCCCCTTCTCGATCTCTCGCATTACACCCGCGGCACCTCCCAGGAGCGCGACACCTTCATCAAGTCATGGGGTGACGGCCTCAAGGAGTTCGGCTTCGTCTCCATCATCAACCACGGCGTCGATCCCGACGTCATCGCGCGCACGTACGCGGACGCTGAGCGGCTCTTCGACCTGCCGGCGAACGTGAAGCAGAAATACGAAGTCCCCGGCGGCGGCGGTCAGCGCGGCTACACCAGCTTCGGCAAGGAGCACGCGAAGAACCGCAAGGTCGGCGACCTGAAGGAGTTCTGGCACGTCGGCCGCGAGCTCCCCGCGGGCAGCCCGAAGAAGGCGACCTACGGCGACAACCAGATTCCTTCGGAGTTGCCCTCGTTCCACCCGAACGCGGTCTCGCTCTACAAGGCGCTCGACGTGGCGGCGGCGGTGATGCTCCGCGCGCTGGCGGACTACTTCAAGCTGCCCACCGAGACGTTCGCCGACATGGCGCACGACGGGAATTCGATCCTCCGCATCATTCATTACCCGCCGCTGAAGGACATGTTCGTCCCCGGAGCGGTGCGCGCGGCGGAGCACGAAGACATCAACTTGATCACCCTGCTCTGCGAGTCGACCAGCTCGGGTCTCGAGATCCTCACGCGCCAGGGAGATTGGCTCGCGGTGGAGGCGAACAAGGGGCAGATCGTCGTCGACTCAGGCGACATGCTCTCGCGCATCACGAACGAGGTCGTTCCTTCCACGACTCATCGCGTGGTGAATCCGCCGAGCAGCGCGGAGGACGTGGAGCGCTACTCGATGCCGTTCTTCGTGCACCCGTTCCCGGAGTGCATGCTGAAGATCTTCGATCAGTGCGTCACGCCCGAGAATCCGAAGCGCTATCCGGACATCACGGCTGACGGCTTCCTGCAGCAGCGGCTGCGTGAGATCGGTCTGATCAAGTGACCTGTTCTCCCTCTCCCTGCGACAGCGGGGAGAGGGGCGAGCGCTCCTCAAAGCAACAACGAGACGTACAGACCAAGACCTCCACCAACAGGAGGAACGGTCCACACCCGCTCAGTCCCAACGAGAGCGCTCGCGCGAGTGAGTGGCACTTGTCCCTCGAGAAACGCGCCCACTGCGAAGAAGTCGTAGATGGGCACGGTGAACTTCGCGCGCAGACCGACCATCGCGTGGAACACCGAAGCTGCTCGAGCGCCAGCGAGCGCCTGACCTTCGAGTCTCAGGGATCCCGCAGTGAAGTCCGCACAGCCCGCGAGCCACTTGTAGTGGAGGCACGGGACGACGGATCCGAGCAACGCCGAAGTCGTGAGCTGTCCTTGAGTCAGCGAGCCCGTCACCGGGAACGCGATGCGTCCTTCGAGCCCGATGGAGAAGAGCGTTCCCGCGCGAAGGCGCGTCTCGAAGCGAACGGTCGGCTGAGCCGTGATCGCCTGGCCGAAATTCGCTGAGCCTCCGACGGAGAGGATCCAGTGAAGCGGCTCCGCTGGTGGCTCAGGTGGATCTTGAACAGGCGCCGCAGGAGGCGCTGGTTCGGGCTTCTTCTCTTCGACCACTGGCGGCGCGGGCGCGGGCTCCGGCTCGACTCGCTTCAGCACCGGATCCACCACGAGGGCGACGGTCACCGCGACGGACTGCATCAACTCGGTGCAATCGCGACCGGTGAGCGTCTTGCGGCGAATCGGCGCATTCGGACTCTCGAGCGCCACTTCGGCTTGCAGCGGCGCTCCAGGCGAGACCTTCACGGTGACGACGGAGGGCGCTTCGGGAAGAAACGGGTCCACTCCCAGTCGCGCGGCGACGAGCTGTCTGAGCGCGGGCTCATCAGGACACCCGGCCGGAGCCTCGTAGCGCAACGCGACCGACGCGCCCCATGAAGGAAGCGCGAAGAGCGCGAGAAATACGGTCTGCCGGAACCCCACGCGAGCCATGTATCACTGCGAGTGACGGATTCAGCCGCTGCCCACAATTCCCAAATTGTCTCCCTC
>CBIHPJ010000459.1:0-7367 GCA_966211295.1 uncultured Myxococcales bacterium
CTGCCGCTTCCCGAATCGACCACGGCCTACGCCGCCGCAAAGGCCGCGCTCAGGACGTACAGCAAGTCGATCTCCAAGGAGCTGGGGCCGAAAGGCGTGCGGGTCAACCGCGTCTCTCCAGGTTGGATCATGACCGAGTCTTCCGGCGACCTCCTGAAGCGTCTGCAGCAGGCCAACGGCGGCACGGTCGAGCAGGCGCGGCAGGTCGTCCTCGATGCCCTCGGCGGGATCTCGATCGGGCGTGCAGCCGAGCCCGAAGAGGTCGCCGATCTGATCGCCTACCTCGCCTCGGATCGCGCCGCCGCGATCCACGGCGCCGAGTTCGTCATCGACGGCGGCACTGTCCGGACCGTCTGATCATCGCGACGTTCTGAACCTCAGAGCACCAGCCCCGTGTGCGGGTTGGTGCCGAAGGGCTGGTACGAGAGGTTCGTGAGCCGCCCGAGGTACGCCCACAACCCGAGCCCCTGCGGAGTGCCCATCGACAACCGCACCTCGTTGTCCACTCGGCCGGTGGTGCCCACGCGCACGTTCTTGCCGATCACCGTGGCTGACACTCCCGCCGCGTGATCGGAGCCGGGGAGCGAGCGAGAGAAGTCGCCCATGATCACGATGTTCACGTTCTTCCGCGGGTCCGCGACCATGCGGTTGATGAACACCTTCAGCGCCGGGAGGATCCGCTCGTTCATCATGTCGCGCACGTTCGAGCCGTCGCGATCGCCGTGCGTGTCCCAGCCGCCATTCACCGCGGTGCAGACATTCGCGCCCGCTTCGATCATCACCTCGGCCGCCGCGATCTGCGTGGTGAAGTTCGTCACCGCAGTGGTGCTCGGCGCGAAGCCATACGCATTCGCGAGGCTCACGTAGTCGTAGGTCTTCACCGGCTTCTGCAGGGTCTCCACCGCCGCGCCGTAGCCCTCGCTCAACGTCTTGGTGAGGCGCGGGCTGTTCACCATCGTCTTCGCGGACATGAAACGTGACGCGCCGATCGCGCGCTCGGCGATCGCCCGATCAGGCACGGTCGGATCCGTGATGCCGCCCAGCGCCGCGATGGTGCTCTTCATGTCGTTGATGGTCTGCAGGGTGACGCCGTTCTCGGGATCACGCCCGCCCGGGATACCCTGGCCGCCGAGCTGCACGCACTTGATCGCGCCCTCCCCGCCCATCGCCGCCGCCAGCTTGATCGCCGCGTTCGAGTTGCCCGCGGTGAAGCAGTGATCCTGCGCGGCCTCGTGCGAGGTGATCCCGTGGCGAATGCCCACGGTCGCCATGTGACCGAGCGCGAACGCAGGAAGATTTCCGAACGTGGGCCCATCCACCACGAGTCCATTCCCGAGCACGCGCTGATTCGATCCGGTCACCCCGAACGTGCCCTCGCCCGCGAAGCTGTCCGCGCTGCCGAAGAGCGCGTTGTAACCACCGTTCAAGAACACCACGAGCACCGCGGCCTTCTCGGGGACTTCCTGCGCGAAGGCGGTGTTGGGCATCAGGCCCAGGCGCGCGGCCGCTCCGGCACCAGCCAGGCCGGCCATTCCCTGCAACCACTGACGACGAGACAAACGGCTCATGGTGATCGCCTTTCGAAAGCTCAGAAGGTCAGGAAGTCAGACGAAGTCAGCACCGACGCACAGCCGTGCGCCCAGCGGCGGCGGAGGTTGCTCTCGCTGTTCGCGTACATGCCGATGACGTTGGTGCAGGCCTCGATCTCCGGGCCCATCGCGGTGCGGCTCCAGAACTTCTTCGCCCACGCGGTGCACTCGGTGCGCGCGGTGTCGATGCTCGGCAGCTGGTTGTACTGAGCGCCCGACGCGGTGAGCGTGAGGCAGCCCTGAAACGCGATGCGGTACGCCTGGTAGAGGCTCACCGCGTTCGGATCGGTCTTCGGGTACCAGCGCGGCGGAGTGAGGCCGAAGGTGCTCTCCGATTCACCCAGCAGCACCGGTGTGGTGCCCAGCACGCGCGTGTACTCGGTCTGCAGCGCGGTGAAGGGCTTGGCACGAGCGCGCTCGAGGCCCACGTCGGCTTCCTTGCGATCCTGCGTGAGCTGCGTGCCGCCAAAGCCCACGTAGCTCTTGCCCGAGTCACACAGCGCCACCTCGGGAGCGATCACCTTCGGGCTCACCTCGGGGATCGCGTCGATCGGCTTGAGGTCTTCCTTCGAGGTCTGCACCGCTTCGATCTCGGCCTCGCAGCCGGTGAATGCGGTCAGCGCCATCACCACTCCGACTTTCACCAGCAGGCTCTTGTTCGTCATGGCGCGGCTCCTCACTGGCAGTACGAAGGATCGGTGGCGACGGTGGAGAGCGCGGCCTGAATGGTCCCCTCCGACCGGAAGGTGTCGATGCAGCGGTCGAAGAGCGGGCCCTCGCAGGAGAGCTCGTTGCGGCCGTAGAGAAACTGGAACGCGAGGCGACACACGCGGAAGTCGAAGTCCATGCTGCTCACCAGCGCGGTCATCAGCTCCTTGTCGTCACGAACGGTGGTGCCGAGCAGCTGCTGCGGCCCCGCGGTGGGCGGCGTGAAGGTCACGGTCATGTCCGGATTGGTCACCTTCCTGGTGAGCACGCTCGCCACGCGGTCGAGCGCGAACCAGCCGTCGTAGTGGCAGCCGCGGCAGTTCGCGTTCTGGCGCCCCGTCGCCGTGAAGTCGACGCCCGGCGTCTGCACCGCGGCGGTGAGCTTGAGGCCCGTGGTGTTGTTCAACATGCGGTACGCAGTGGACAGCTTCACGCCGTTCTCTTCGTTGCCCGCGTACCGCTCTAACCACGCCTTGGTGCGGTAGATGCCGAGCCCTTCCGGATCGTCGCGCACCGTGACCTGTCCGTTGACCGTGGTGACGTCGTACGGACCGACGAAGAGATCGCGCCACGGCTTGCCGTTCACCAGCACGTAGCGCGCGAGGTGGTACGCGGTGTCGGCCTCGGACGTCGCGCCCGGCGCGTCATTGAACGTGGTGTTGATGAAGCGGGCGAAGCGCTCGACGAAGGCCTCCGACTCGAGCAGCGCGGGCACTTCGACTTGCGGATTGCCCGACGAGAGGAGCGCGGCGCTGGGGCTCTTGCCGGTGAGCGCGATCGCGACGCGCACCGCGCAGCGTTCAGCGCGCTGGGGATCGACGGGGCCGCCCACCTGCGTCTGCGCCAGTGCTTGTCCCGCCACCACCACTGCCACTGCGATGAGTGCTCGCATGCACGCTCCTCGGTGAATTCCGGGAGTGCGCTTGAGCAACCCATGTGCCTACTCGTGCGAAATCTGCGTACGCAGCGGTTCCGCACTGATCTCGTGGAGTTAACCCGGTGTGTATGCAGTGCCCACATGTGAACCCGCGTTTTCAGAGGAGCGCGAGAGCACCGGGGTCTTGCTGCGCATCAAGCGCAAGAAGAGTGACTGCGCCTTACTTCGCGAGCTTCCCAGCGCGCCGCTTGATCTCAGCGTCGAGCACTCGGAGCTCAGCCTTCAGCCGCACGAAGTTGGCGTACATGCCGTCGGGCTGCTTTCCCGGCATCTTGCGAATTTGCTCGCGGAGCATGTTCATGGTGTTGCCGATCTCTTCGAGGCGGCGGTTGAGATCGTCGTCGGCGCCGCTGCGAATGCCGAGCAGCTCATCGACCTCGAGCTTGCCCTCGAGCTCACGCTCGGTCTGCTTGAAGGAGAGCTTGCTGGGCGCGTTCGTGAGCGCGACGTCGATGGCTTCGACGATCTTGAGCGACTCTTCCTCGAAGCCGGCGAGGTCCTTCGCATTACGCATGCGCAGGAGCGCGTCGGAGAGATCGACGAAGAGCGGAGTCTTCGGGGTCTTCGGCGCCGGCTGAAAGAGGACCTGCAGCCACGCGTCGATGCCGTCGCCGCCCGCCTGCTCGAGCGCCTGCCGAAGGATCGGGAGCCAACCCGGCTTCAGCTTCTCCATCGCCACCCGCGGCTGATTCGCAGTGCCGAGCACCACGCGCAGCGCGGACTGGAGACCGGCCTTCACCTCTTCACGCGACATCACCGCGCGCGGAGTGAACACGCGCTCGCGCCACGCCCCCTGGCTCACTTCCGGTGCGGCTTCGGCGGCCTTCTTGAGATCGTTGAGCGAGACCTTCGACTTGCCGCCGACGAAGGAGTCCTCAGCGCGAGCGTCGAAGTTCGGGGTCGCTCTGATGGTCTCGTCTCCGGGCTTCTTGGGCGGCGCCATGCGGGGTGGAGTCTGCCACTCTCTTGGTCGGGTTGGCGGGAGAAGCGATTCCGACAGCTGCCCAGAGAGTGGGACAGGCGCTCCGAGCGATCTAGAAAGAGAGAGGCACTGAGAGCGCGAGCAGCGTGAGGCTGAAGCGGCCGCCGACCGCGACGAACTCGGTGCTGAGGCCTCCGTGCAGCTCCATCAGCGAGACGATGCACCAGTCGAACTTCCACCTCAGCGGTGCGATGCCGGCGGTGAGGCCCACGGTGGGTCCACGAGGTGGAAGGTGATCTCCGACCGAGAAGTCGAGCGAGCCGCCGAAGCCCAGCTCGAGATCGACGCGCAGCATCGGCAGCCACATCGGGTTGTCGGGATGCCAACCGCCGCCCACGCGCAGCATGGTGTTCGAGCCGAGCCCCACCAGCCACGCGAAGTCGGCGTTGAGTTGCCAGTGGCGGTCCAGCCTCCACCCCGCGGAGATCGCACCGCCAAGACCTCCTTGCGTGCGCGCCTGCGTGAGCGAGAGACCTCCGAGGGTCTTGAGGCCGACTGAGAGGCGCGGCTCCTGCTCCGACTCCGCGATGGCGGCCGTCGACAACGCGCAGATCAACCAGAGCGATCTCATCGCGCGTCGCTCCAGGCTGAGATGGTCATGGTGATGACGCGCGTGACGCCCGCGAGGAAATCTTCGTTCAGCGTGTCGGGAGTGTCGGTCTCCAGATGGTAGTTCGGGTTCCTGAAGTTCGCGGTGTCGGTGAAGAAGACCGCGTCGTGTCCCGAGAGCCAGAGCGGGGCGTGATCGCTGCGCATCAGGTTGCCGACGAGAGGACCATCTCCACGCCCCGCGGCGACCACGCTCAACACTTTCGGAATGTCAGGCGCACCGCGCGCGATCTGCAGGGCGGTCTCGACCGAGGCGCGCGAGTTCTCGTTGCCGATCACCGCGAGAAAGTCGGCCACGTCGGGCAGCGGGAAGCCGGGGAGACCGTGCTGCGAACCTGGCGCGGAATCGGAGTAGCCCACGCAATCGAGCACCAGCGTCTTCTCCGCGATGGACTGGCTGCGGGTCATGCGCGTGCTGCCGAGCAGACCGAACTCTTCGAGGTCGTAGCCCACGAAGCGCACCGTCCGCGCACGCGGAGACTGAGAGACGAGCCGCGCCACCTCGAGCATCGCCGCCACCGAGCTGCTGTTGTCGTCGGCGCCTTCGAAGAACGCGTCGAAGTGCGCGCCGAGGGTGATGATCTCGTCGGGACGCGAAGTGCCGCGCACCTCAGCGAACACGTTGGTGGTCGGAGGGTTGGTGTCGTTCGGATCCAACGTCGGCTCGAGACCCAACATGAGGAAACGCTGCTCGATGAACGCGCGCGCGGCGTCGTGACTGAGATCGCACCAGTGCTCCGGTGGACGCGTGAGCGTGTTGCACTCGAACTTCACGTCGTTGCGGTGGAGCTGCGCGAGCGACAACACATCGTTCCACACGCGATCCTGATCGACCTGTGCGGCGAGCTCCCACGCGGCGGCCTTCGTCGCCTCGTCCACGGAAGGCGCGCAGCCCGCCAACAGCGCCAGCAAGAGTGCGGGCCTCACAGCTTCACCCCCACGGTGAGGAAGTCGAACTGCACGCGCAGCGCCGAGCCGGGAGGAATGGCAGTGCCGACCTGCAGACCCATCACGCTCACGAGGATGCGGCCGAAGATGAAGCGCAGCAGCTCAGTGTGCATCGCGAAGTAGACCGGGCCTTCGGTGTTGAGCTCGTCGTGCACCTGTTCGCTGGGGCGAATGGAGCGGATTTCGCCCCAGCCGGCGATGAAGCCGAACTCCGCGGCCAACGAGGGCGACCAGAACTTCACGGGCACCGTGAGAACTCCGCGCACGTAACCCTCGATGGAGGGCCGCATGTTCAGCATCGGGACGTCGAAGCGAACGCCGGCGCCGACTCCGAAGTGCTCGTGGAAGAACCAGGTCCAACCCACCGCGGGACCGATGGCGGAGCCCGCGCTGATGGAGCGGAGCTCGTGGTGTTGGAAGAACGTCGCGCTGACGAAATGCTCGGCGCGCACTGCCACCGAAGTCGTCAACGCCAGACACAGCAGCCAGGCACGCATTGGCGCGCCTCGTATCAGGAAAAATTGGCGTTCGAGGGTGGGTCAGGCGTACTCAGTCGTCATGACGCGCACTCTTCTGATCGTCGCTCTGGTGGCTTCGTCGTGCGGCTACACCTCGCCGGGAGGCGGCACGCAGACGCTCTTCGTCACGGCTCGTTTGAGCTCCGATGGCAGCACCGCTGGAAGCACCGCGCGGGTCACTGTGCGGCAGGGCTCGTCCAACGGAGACATCGTGCGCGACGCGGAGGTCGCGATTCGTGGCGGCGCTTTGGGACGGACGATCGTTCCGTTCGACGACAATCGTGAGGACTATCGGCTCGACAGCTTCACGTGGGTCGAAGGGTTCCGCCTCGAAGTGATTCGCGGGCGCGATCAGTTGGATGGATCCATCACGGCGCCGGGCCCCACGTTGATCACGGACCCGATCGCGGGTTCGACCTATCGCCGCGGTGATGGCCCTCCCCTGATGATTCGCTGGAAGGACGCGAACGGTCAGCCGGCGGACACCACGCAGCTGCGGCTCGACAAGGCGAAGATCGATCGCACGCTCGCGCCCGGCGTGTACCAGGTGTCGATCGAGCCGAGTGAGCTGGTGGTGAGCGACAAGGAGAACGTCCGCGTCGAGCGCAGCAGCCAGGTCTCACTCGCCGGCGGAGTCTCGGGGTCGACGTTGAGCGCGAGTACGCGCCACGAGATCGAGTTCCGCGTCGAGTGACGGATGTCTCCCTCTCCCTTCGGGAGAGGGTCGGGGTGAGGGCACGTCAAAAGAGCTCCTTGACCTTCCGCTCGACCACGTACTCCTTCCTATCGAGCACGTTCTTCGCCTTATCCAAGAGCGACTCACTCTTCCGGATATCGATCACGCCGTTCACTCCGCGCGCGCGAAGTGAAGTCGCAACGCGCTGAGGATTCTCGGCACCGGGAAGTCCGGGATCATTCCAGACACTGACGGGCGCCGCCGCGCTCAGCTTCTTGATCGCGGAGTCCGTGAGCAGATCGTACCGAACGATGAAGGCCGCGGGCTGACCGGTCCTCTTCTGGGTCTTCAACATGCCCTCGACCTGCGCGTCGGTGAGCTTCCCGTCCACCGCCTGACC
>CBIHPJ010000460.1:0-7355 GCA_966211295.1 uncultured Myxococcales bacterium
CACTGCGAGCCGAGGTTCGGGTTGCTGTTCACCGTGATGGTGCCGTCGGTGCAACTCGAGCGGCCCATGAAGAACGAGAGCGAGCCGTTCGCGATGCGGTTGCAGAGCGGGTCGACCGTGCCGCCGCCGCCGCCCATGCCGCCGCCCGAGGTGCCGCCGCCAGATCCGCCGCCGCTGCCGCCTCCGGAGTTACCGCCGCCGTTGCCGCCCACACCGCCGAGCGTACAGACGCCGAGCTGGCAGCTCTGGCCGAGTGTGCACTGCATGCACGAGTTACCTGCGGAGCCGCACTGCGTGTCGTTCGAGCCCAGCTGGCAGGTGCCCGCGTTGTCGCAGCAGCCGAACGCACAGTTCTGTGCGTTGCACTTGGCCGGACCGCAGGAAACACCCATCGCCACCGAGAAGCCGAGCGCGGCTCCCAGGGCCATCCACTTGAAAGTTGTCGTCATAAGTTGTGCGGCGCCTCACCATGTTCGTCGAGAGATGTCCACCGCCTGACACCACAATTTCCCGTGGAGTGCAGAGGGAAGGTGAAGGAAGAGCGTTTTCATGTCTTCTCCAACGGTTGAGCTGAGCATCGAAGGTGGCGTGGCGACTCTGACGCTCACAGATCCGGCGCGGAAAAACGCGATGTCGGTCGAATTGGGCGACGCGCTCCAGGCGCAGATCAAGGTGCTCGCCGGGCGATCAGACGTGCGCGCCGCCGTGCTCACCGGAGCCGCGGGATCGTTCTCGGCAGGCGGCGATCTGGGGATGTTGGCGCAGTTGCGCACGCTGGGCTTCGAAGAGGCTCGCCAGCACATGCTCGCGTTCTACGGGCGCTACCTCTCGTTGCTCGAGCTGCAGGTGCCGGTGATCGCGGCGGTGGAAGGGCCGGCGATCGGCGCGGGCCTGTGCGTCGCGCTGGCGTGCGATCTGATCATCGTGAGTGAAGACGCGAAGCTCGCGCTCAACTTCGTGCAACTCGGGCTTCATCCCGGCATGGGCGCGACGTACCTCGCGCCGAGAAGAGTCGGCCCCCAGCGCGCGGCTGAGTTGATGTTCAGCGGGCGTCGCTTCGATGGACGTGAGGCGCAGAAGCTCGGGATGGCGCTCGAGGCGGTGACCGCCGGAACGGCTCTGGCGAGGGCGCAGGCGATGGCCGCGCAGATCGCCTCCGGAGCGCCCCTCGCGCTCCGCGCTTTGAAGAAGGGCCTCGGAGTGGACCGGGCGGCGCTCCAGGCGGCGCTCGAACACGAGGCTCGCGCGCAGGCCGAGAGCTACGGCAGCGCAGATCTCGGTGAAGGGTTGCTGGCCGTGATCGAACGCCGCGCGCCGCGATTTACCGGCGCCTGAGCAGACTTCGACCAGCGGTACTGCGTTGAGGAAAAAACGGAGTTCGGTGCGGTGTGACACAGGGAACGCTGAGAATCCCCCCGCGCTCCTCGCTGCGACTAGCAGACATGCATCGCACCGACCGACTTCCTTATGGCACGTCCTGATCAGGACCGCCACTTCCAGAACAGGGACGTCGCAGTCCCCACTTCCTGACGCGGCGTCCCTCAGTTGTCCTCGAAGCCGTCTCCGCGGAAGTAGCCCGTCTGATCATCCGGGCCGTGCCGATTTACCGCGTCGAGCGCTTCCTGGAGCTGCTCGAGGTTCTTCTCGTCGGTCACTCCGTCGAGCATCGCGAGCAGATTGGCCGCGGTGACGTTCCAGAACAGCTCGGTGCTGGATCCGATCACGTCGAGCCCGTCGTTGCCTTTCCTGGCGCGCAGATCGTCGAAGTAGCGGAAGGTGCTGCAGCCGTCGAAGAACATCAGCTGGTAGTTCTCGGTGAGCGGAGCTGCCTGCAGGTCACTGGGTCCAAGCGTCACGTGGCCGGCCTCGTACGGCTGACCGATCACGAAGTTTCCCGCGGGCGAGTGGATGTCGTCGAAGTCGGGGCCCGAGCCGTAGCGGCCGTGACCTCCGTAGAGCACGAGCTCTGAGTTTCGCAGCGCGTTCGCGAAGCGCGTCTTCGCGTTCGGAGTGGAAGAGTTGATCAGTTCGAGCACCACGTCGCCGTACGGCATCGTCTTCGTCACGTAGCGGCCGGAGGGATCGAGGCCGTACTTCGCGCGCTGATCAGCGGTGACTTCGGAGTAGCCGCGGAAGCCGAGGCCTTCGATCAGCTTCTGATTCTCGGGCTCGTGCGCGCCGGTCTCGTCGTGACCGATCGCGACCACTCCGCGCAGGAGATGATCTTTGAAGAGGCGCTCGTACTCGGGCGAAGGGGAGGGCGCGTTCTCGAGCGCGTAGAACGTCGCGATGTCGAACACGCCCGTCTCAGGAAGTGCGTTCGCTTTCTGGAATCGTCTGACGGCGTTCGCGGTCTCTGAGCCGTAGTCGCCGTCGGCTCCGTAGCGAGGCAGCGAGTAGCCGGCGCGCAGGAGCTGGCGTTGCGCGTCGGTGACCGCGTCGCCCTTCGAGCCGGGAGCGAGAGGTTGATCTTCTTCGACGGCGGGGATGATCGGTGCTGCTTCGGTTGGGATTCGCATGCGCGCCGGGAGAGCAGCGATGGTGCCGAGTCGCTGATCAGTGAGCGCGATGGGTTATCGAACAGCTCTCGTGTTCCTTTGGATGGTGCGTGGTCGCTCCACTCGGATTCTCACCCTCACCCCGACCCTCTCCCGAAGGGAGAGGGAGATAAGGGGTCACTCGTCGCTGGTGTTGATGCCCAGGCGGCGGAGCATGCGGTGGACTGATTGGCGAGGCAGACCGGCGCGCTGTGCGGCGCGCGTCACCACTCCATTCGCCGCCTTGAGGTGCTCGAGCAGGTACGTCTTCTCGAAGCTCTCGAGCACTCGATCCTTCGCGTCGTGGTACGGCAACGAGAGGAGCTGGTTCGACATCTCGGCGCGCAGCTTCGCGCCTGACGACTCTTCGTCACCCGGCTCGAGGTTCTTTCCCAGCGCACGCGCGATCGCGCCGGCACCCAGATCAGGAAACGCCGCCAGCCGCTCGAGCACGTTGCGCAGCTCGCGCACGTTCCCCGGCCAGTCGTGGCGCGAGAGCATCTCGAGCGTCTCGTCGCTCAGCGCCTGCCCACCCTTGTTCTTCAGCTCGAAGTGACGCACCAGCTGCGGCACGTCTTCGGGGCGCTCACGCAGCGGCGGCACGCGCACGCGGAACACGGAGAGCTTGAAGTAGAGATCTTCGCGGAAGCGGCCGGCCTTCACCTCGGCCTCGAGATCCTTCTGCGTCGAGGCGATCACGCGCACGTCGACCTTCGCGGTGCCGCCGACCACGCCGGGACGTTTGATCTCCTTCGTCTCGAGCGCGCGCAGCAACTTCGCCTGCAGTCCGTTGGGCAGCTCGGAGATCTCGTCGAGATACAGCGTGCCGCCTTCAGCCTCTTCGAAACCACCGGGCCTCGCCGAGGGACGTGCCGCGGAGACGTCGTGACCGAAGAGATCGGCCTCCATCAGCGGCTCGCTCGAGGCGCCGAACTCCACCACCACGAAGGGGCCTTCGCGGCGGCCGCTCTTCTCGTGAATGGCGCGCGCGAGCACCTCTTTCCCCGTGCCGGGATCACCCTCGAGGATCACCGGAGAGTCCGTGGGCGCGGCGCGCTCCAGCAACGCGAACAGGCGGCGCATCACCAGGCTTCGGCCCAGCACTTCACCGAAGCGCTCGTGCGGGGAGAGCGGCCACTGAATCTCGTGGCGCTCAGGCTCGAAGCGCAGCTCGGTGCGGCCGACCGACAGCCGCACCTTGTCCGAGAGCTTCGCGTCCATCACCTGCACGCCTTCGATGCGCACGCCGTTGGTGCTGCGGAGATCGCGCAGTCGATAACCACCCGGGCCACCCGTGAGCTCAAAGTGCCGGCGCGAGACCGAGGTGTCGGTGAGTTTCAGCTGGCAGGACTCGTCGGTTCCGACCACCACCGGCTGGCCCTCGAGCACGACCTCGAGACCCTTATCTGGGCCCTTGGTGACCGTCAGACGGGCACGGGGAAACCTTGCCACGTCGGCCTGCAGCACTTCCGTCATCTGATCCAGAGCCATGGGCGACGGACGCTACCTTAGAATCCAGGGGTTTGGAGAGCTGTGGCGTGACAGATCATGGGCATAGAAGCCCCGTTGGGATTGAATGAATCCAAAGCGGTCGCGTCTGATCGCCCGTCACTCACAAGAAGGAAGACGCCATGCGCCTCCCAATCATCGCTGCTCTCACCGGTTTCGCCTTGCTCGCCAGCGGCTGCTACGTGCGGACGTATCCGGCGACCCGAGTGGTGACCACCACCGCCTCGTGTGACCCTCGGTACCCCTGCGCCAACACGTATTACTGGGACGAGTGGCGCGCCTGTTACGTCTTCTACGACGGCTACCGGTACTACGACGCGCTCGGCACGCCGGGCACGTACCCGCTGCCTCCGCAGAACATCGTCGTCACGTACCCGCCGTCGAGCTACGTGCCGCCCTCGTATTACGTGCCGCCGCGCAATACGTACTCGCCTCCGTCGCGCTACGTGCCGCCTCCGCGCGGGTACCACACGGCGATCCCCGTGGGCTGGCAGTCGCAGCCTCCCGCGGCGCAGTACTCGCCGCCGCCGCCGAACAACGGCTACGGCAACAACTACGGCAGCCCTCCGCCTCCGAACAGCGGCTACTCGAGCGGTGGTGGCTACAACTCGCCTCCTCCTCCGAACAGCGGCTATGGGTCGCCTCCGCCTCCGAACAGCGGCTATGGCTCGCGCCCGCCGCCTCCGCCCCCGAGCAGCGGTGGTGGATACACGGTTCCTCCTCCGAACAGCGGCGGTTACGGCAGCAGCGCGCCCCCGCCTCCGCCTCCCAGCAGCGGTGGTGGATACACGGTCCCGCCTCCGAACACCGGCTCGTCGTACGGCAACGCGCCCCCGCCTCCTCCGAGCTCCGGCAACACCGGTGGTGGCTACACGGTCCCGCCGCCCAACACCGGCAACTCGTACGGCAACGTCGCTCCTCCTCCGGCCACGGGCTATCGCCCCCCCGTCGGTGGTGTCGCGCCCCCGCCGCCCTCGAACACCTACGTCCCGGCGAACACCGCGTCGAACAACACCTACGCGCCTCCGCCTCCTCCGGCGGCGAATCCGAGCGGCAGCTACGTGCCGGCGAACGTGAACACCAACAACACCTACGCGCCGCCTCCGCGTACCCCGATGGGCACCGCGGTCAACGCGAACACGGCGCAGACCAACACCTACGTTCCTCCTCCGGCGCCGAGCGGCAACAACGGCAACGCGCAGCTGAACGTGCCGCCGCGCCCGTACTACGGCGACATCAAGCGTGACCTGCCGTACACGGTGAACCCGTCGCTCCCGCAGGCCAGCCCGCCGCCTCCGCCGAGCAAGCGTCCGCAGCCGATGCCTGGCCCCACGGCGCCGCCCGCGCCGGGCGGCGGTATGGGAGGTCGTCCGCCCCCGCCTCCTCCGCCCCCGCGCCGCTGAGCTGAAATTTTCCTGAAGTGACGAAGCGCCGATTCCTCACGGAGTCGGCGTTTTGTCTTGCGGGCGACAGTTGCCGGGAGACAGTTCCCTTTTTCCGGGGTGTCCGCTAGGTCCGCCGCTCTTTCCGAGGGGACCCATCGTGAATCATCTTGATGCGCTCGCTGTAAACCCCCAGCGACGCCTGCCGCGTCCGGGGACGCTCGCTCGTTTCATCAAGCTGTGCGCGCTCTGCGCGGCCGGAGTGGCTCAGGCATCAGGCTTCTACCTGGGTGACAACGGCGCGAAGTCGATGCTCCAGGGCGGAGCGTTCACCGCGCAGGCCGATGACGCCACCGCGATGCAGTACAACCCCGCGGGTCTCGCGCAGCAGCCCGGCGTTTCACTGCTGGTCGACCTTCAGGTGATCCGTCACGACGTGACGTACCTGAGGCAGGACCCGGGCTTCGATCCCGCCAACCCGTCGACGGTGATCAACCGGGTGAACAACAATCCGGCGGCGTTCCTGCTGCCGTTCTTCGCGGCGTCCTACGGCTTCCCGATCGCGGGCCGCACCTTCACCGTCGGCCTCGGGCTCTTCGCGCCGCCGTCGCAGGGCAAGTACGACTACCCCGTGCCGAACTACGCGAAGGACGCGATGCCGCCCGCGTTCGATCAGCGGCCCAACAAGTACGCGCCGCAGCGGTACGCGCTGATCAGCAACGACATCGTGATCGCGTACCCGACGCTCTCGCTCGCGTACGACATTCACCCGCGCTTCCAGGTCGGCATCTCGGCGCAGCTCACGCTCTCGACCTTCAAGCAGAGCCAGACGATGTACGGAGGCGATGCGCTCGGCGACAACCCCAACCGTCAGCTGCTGGAGAACCCCAACTACGACGCGACAGTGGCGATCGATCTCCAGGGCCAGGTGGGCTTCACCGGCATCCTCGGCTTGATGGCGCGGCCCACCGACTGGCTCGCGATCGGCGCCTCGGTGCGTCCCCCGATTCCGTTCAAGGGCCGCGGGAAGATCTCCGTCGACCTGCCTGAGTTCTTCACCAACGCTGGCGCGACCGTCGTCGGAGCGGGCGGCGGCTCGTGCGCGAGCGCGGCGCAGGCCACCACGACCAACTGCGAGGCCGAGCTGGTGATGACCCTGCCGCTCGAGATTCGTCTGGGTGCGCGGCTGCTCCCGATTGAGCGGCTCGGGATCAACCTCGACTTCGTCTACCAGGGGTGGAACTCGATCGATCAGCTGCTGCTCACGCCGCAAAGCGTGACGCTGGCGAGCGGCATGAACGCGACCCCGCAGCCCATCGCGGCGTTCGGCGTGAAGAAGAACTGGATGCCCACCTTCAGCGCGCGCCTGGGCGGCACGTACCAGATCATCAAGTACCTCTCGGTGAGCGCGGGCGTGTTGTTCGAGACGGGAGCGGCGCCGACCTCCACGTACTCGGTGGACTGGACGCATCCCACGCGCGTGATCCTCACTGGCGGCGTCACCGGTCACCTCGGGCCGATCGATGTGATCGTCGGCGCGCTCTACACGCCCACCGTGACCACCGTGGTCACCGACAGCATCGTGGCGCGCGGCCAGACCAACCCGGAGATCGCTCCGGCGGTCGGCAACGGCATCTACACCTCGGGTGCGTGGGGCATGAACTTCGGCCTGCGCGCGCACTTCGGAGCGGACGCTCCGGCGAAGAAGCCGCTCGTCGCGCCGAAGGAGCCTGAGGTGGCGCCTGCGCTCACTCCGGCGAGTGAGCCCGCGACGGTGCCGTCGCCCGTGCCTGCTCCGGCTCCGGAGACGACGCCGGGTCCTGCGACTCCGTAAGCGAAGTTCGCCCCTCACCCCTGCCCCTCTCCCCGCTGCGGAGGCTGTTGAAGAAGCGGGGGCCCGCATTGACGTGAAGCCCTGAGTTTGATC
>CBIHPJ010000461.1:0-7344 GCA_966211295.1 uncultured Myxococcales bacterium
TCTTTGCCGGACTCTTTGCTCGCCTCTTTGGTGGCAGCAGGCTCGGGCGACTGCGGAGTCTCTCCGGTGGTCGTCTTCTCAGGCTTCTCGGACTTCACCTTCAGTCCGTACCGGTTCGCCGCCGACTCGATGATCTGCTCGATCAGCTGCGCGTAGTTGAGCCCGCGGTGCTCGGCAGCCATCGCGAGCTCGCTGTCTTTCTCGAGGTACGGGTTCGGGTTCACCTCGAGCACGAACGGCTCGCCGGTCTTCGAAGAGATGCGGAAGTCGACGCGCGCGTAGTCGCGGATCTTGAGGGCGCGGTAGGCGAGCAGCGCGCTGCGCTCGATGCGCGCCTTGAGCTCGGCCGAGATGTCCTCGGCGATCACGAGATGAGGGTGATCTTCACCGGTGTCTCCGAACTTCACCTCGCGGTCGCTCACCTTGGGCACGTCGGGATTCCAGGTGCCCCAGTTGAGCTCGACGATCGGGAGGATCTCAGGACGCGTGGGCGTACCGATCACTCCGACGTAGACCTCGCGGCCGTCGATGAACTCCTCGGCGAGCGCTTCGTCGTTCAGGTTCTTCCGGATCTCGCGCACGCGCTTGGTGAGCTCGTCCCAGTCCTTCACCACCGAGTGCTGACCGATGCCGATCGAAGCGTCGCTGCGGGCAGGCTTCACGATCAGCGGGAAGTTCATGCGACCGAACGCCTCGAACGCCTCGCCGTCGAAGGTGAGGAAGTTGGGCGTGATCACCTCGTGGTACTCGAGCAGCTGCTTGGTGAGGATCTTGTCCTGCGCGAGCAGGAGGCCCGCGGTGCCCGACCCGGTGAACTGCACGCGCGCCAGCTCGAGCACGGCGGCGACGTTCACTTCGAGGCGGTAATCGTCAGCGAAGGTCTCGCAGACGTTGAAGACGAGATCAGGCTTCTGCTTCTCGATCGCCTTGAGCAGATCGAAGACTCGATCGTGCACGGCGATGAAGCTGGTGGTGTGACCGAGCGAGGTGAGCGCGTCGCTCACGTCCTGCACCACGGGATCCATCGGATCGCCCTGCGGTTGATAGTGCAGGACTGAGATCTTCAGCGGCGGAACGGTGGCGGCTGCCATTCACCACCATCGTAACCCCGAACCTCTCAATCGGCGTCGAAGAACTTGTCCGTGTACAAATAGTTCATCGCCAGCGTGGTCAGCAGCGACGTGAGCTTCGTCGTGTAGTCGCGCGCCTTGTCGCGATGCACGGTGACTTTCAAAACGGTAACGCGATCGATCAAGTGATCGAGCACCGACTTCACCACCGCGCGCGAGACACCTGAGTACTGAGTGACCGCGTGAATGAGCCCAGTGCGTTCGGCGCGGAGCAGGGTGTCGGCACCGGTGGCTCCGATCGACTCGGCCTCGAAGAGCGCGACGAGATCCTGATCGAGCTGCTCACCGATGGAGAGATCGATCTTCTCCTCGAGCGCGCGCTGCCGATAGTGATCGAGCACCGTCTCTTCCATCTGCGCCACGTCCATGTCCCGCTCATCGAGGGTGACGGGCGGCGCAGTACGGCCGACTTTGGTGATCGTCTCCTGCACGTACTGGAGCTTCTTGAGCGCAGCCCAACCCTTGTAGCGCTCGGCCCAGTTCGAGCCGGGCGTCAGCAGCACCGCGAAGGTCTCCGCGAAATCTTCATCGGGGTGCTTCTGCGCGTACCAGCCGGACAAGTGCGCGACGTACTTCCGGCTGAACGGGTGCGGCTTGTACGTGTCGAGGTACGGCTTGCCGAAGTCGCCGAAGAGCTTCTTCCACTCGTCGGTCTCGTAGAGCTTGTAGGCGTAGTTGAACGCGTGCCCGGCCTCGTGGCGCAGGTACATCATGATCTCGCGTTCACTCTCCGCACCGGCGCCGAGCGCGTCTTCGATGTGAAGGAGGTTCTGATCAGCCAGGTAGAAAGGGATGCCGATGACGGGAACGCCTGAAGGGCATCCCCATTGATCAGAGAGGTAGCACTCGGGTCGATGCGAGATGCCGGCGTTCTCCATCTCTTCGTAGAGCTGGTGGATGAACTTCTCGAGGCGCGTGCCTGAGAGGTGGAGCTTGAGGTCTTTGATCTTCGCCTGCAGGAGCTGCGCAGAGGCGGGCGGCAGACCTTCTCCGAAGAGCGGTTCTGGAGCCTTCTCTCGGAAGGCAGCGGGCTGAGCGAGTGCGGTAGTCATTGGCGGCTTCTCGACGGTCGCGGCGACCATAACCGACAGAAGCAACGCGCAAAGCTCCTCGGGTGTTCAAGCACCCAAAGGCCTGATTTGTTTGATGAAAATCGACTACGTCAGGGCCTTCGTCAGAAACGACCCACCCGGCTGATCAGTCAAACGCGCCGATGTCGGGCCCCTTCTTGGGGGGTTGCTTCTTGCCCCCGCCACCAGACTTCGGCGCGGCGGAGGACTCGAGCTGAAAGTCGAACGACTGATCAGCTTCGGAGCGCAGGTTTTTCACGAGGTCTTTGTACCCGGCGAGCTTGAAGGTGAGCTCGCGCGTCGCACCGCGCTGCCAATCGATCGTCAGCGGCGTGTTGCCGATCATCACGCCGCCTTCGAGCACCTCGGCACCGTCGGGTGTGGTCTTGAGCACGACCTTCGCGGGACCGGGATCGACCTTCGTGGGCTGGGGCGGCGTGGGATTCTCCTCCACCGCGGCGATCTTCTTCGGTTCGGTCTCGACCTGGGGCGGAGGAGCGCTGGTGATCTTCCAGAGCACCGCGCCTCCGATGATCACCACCAGCACGGCGGCGATGCCGACGAGCACGCCGAGCGGCACGCCCTGGGACTGCGGAGCCGGCGCTGGCGTCACTTCCTTCGAGGGTTTGTCCTCGATTCGCGACGCCTGCTTCGGCAGGGGTTTCGAGACCGACGAGATGGCCTTGGAGGGCTGCTTCGCGCGGCTGAGTCCGGTCTTCCTCGAGGCTGACGACGAGCCGCTCCCGCTGTCCTTCTTGTCGCCCTCGGGCGTGAAGAGCGGCACCGCGTCGAGCACCGAGTCAGGCGTGCCGGAAAGCGCAGCCTGCAGCGACTGCACGAATTCCTCGGCGGACTGGAAGCGGTCTTCCTTCTCGGGGCGCAGCCCGCGCACCACGAACTCGTCGATCGACTTCGGGACGGGCGAGCTCTTGCGGTACGTCTCGATGGGCGGAACGTTGCCCGCGAGCGCGAGCGTGAGCGCCTTGCGCACCGAGTTGGCGCCGTACGGCGAGTGACCGGTGAGGCAGTAATAGAAGACGCCCGTGAGGGAGAAGAGGTCGGAGCGCTGATCGACGACCTCGCCGCCGGCCTGCTCGGGCGGCATGTACTGCGGCGTGCCGAGCACCTGGCCGGTGGAGGTGAGCTGCTCTTCCTCCTCCTGCTCCATCGCCTTCACGAGGCCGAAGTCGAGCACCTTCACGTACTCGTTCCCGTCGACCGACGTGAGCATGATGTTGTGCGGCTTGATGTCGCGGTGAATGACGTTCGCGTGGTGCGCGTGGGCGAGGCCCGCGGCGGCCTGCTCGATGATCGCCGCGGCTTCGCGGAGGCTGAACGGGCCGTCGCGCTTGATGCGCTCACGCAGCGACTCGCCCGCGAGCATCTCCATCACGTAGTAGCAGAGCCCGTCGGCGGTCTTCCCGAAGTCGTAGATGGTGATGATGTTCGGGTGGTGAAGACGGCTCGCCATTTCTGCTTCGCGCTTGAAGCGCTCGAAGAAGGTGGGCGCCATCGCCAGCTGCGGGTGCAGCGTCTTGAGGGCGACCGGGCGTTGGACGCTGGTCTGCAGGCCCTTGAAGACCATGCCCATGCCGCCCTGGCCCAGCACGGACTCGACCTTGTACCGGCCGTCGAGGACCTTGCCGATCAGTTCGTTGGCGTTGACGGCTTCGAAGGGTTCCTTCGCCATGCGCGCTCCAGACTTTACGTGGTATTCGCGGCGCCGTCGTGAGTCTCGTCATCGTCAACGGGTTGTCGCTCTCGTACGGGAAGAAGACCCTGTTCGATTCGAGTGCCTTCACCCTCGGGCCGACCGATCGAATTGGTCTGGTGGGGGCGAATGGCACCGGCAAGTCCACTCTCCTGAAAATTCTGATCGGTCAGGTGACCCCTGATCACGGGACCCTGACGTTCCGTCGGAAATCTCGCGTGGGGTACTTGCCCCAGGACCTGCAAGCCTTGCCGCCGGGCTCGCTGGTGGACGCGGTGATGTCGACGGTGCCGGGGCGCGACGTGCTCGATGAGCGGCTGGTCTCGACCGAGCAGCAGCTGGGCGCGACGTCGGACGCCGACGAGCAGATGGAGCTCGCGGCCGAGCTGGCCGAGCTGCACGAGGAGCGAGATCACTTCGACGCACACTTCGGCAAGCACCGCGCGGAGCAGATCCTCCTCGGCCTCGGCTTCAAGGTGTCTGACTTCGGCCGCGTGACCACGGAGTTCTCGGGTGGCTGGCGCATGCGCGCGGCGCTGGCGGGGCTGCTGCTGCAGGACCCTGATCTGCTGCTGCTCGATGAGCCGACCAACCATTTGGATCTTCCGACGCTCGCGTGGTTCGACGCGTTCCTGAAGCGCTCGCGCAAGGCGATGGTGCTGATCAGCCACGACCGCGGGTTCCTCAATCGGCAGATCAACAAGGTGATCTCGCTCGAGACCGAGGGCGTGCGCACGTGGTCGGGGAACTACGAGGACTACCGGCGCCAGCGCGCCGAGGAATACGAGCGGTTGTTGGTGCAGGCGGAAAAGGTCGATGCGCGCCGCAAGGAACTCGAGACCTTCATCAACCGCTTCAAGGCCAAGGCGAGCAAGGCTTCGCAGGCGCAGTCGAAGATGAAGCAGCTGGCGAAGCTCGAGTCGGTGCAGCTCCACGAAGAGCGCCAGGTGGTCTCGTTCAAGTTCCCCATGGTCGCGCAGAGCGGCCGCGAGGTCGTGAAGTTCGAGGGCATTCGCAAGGCGTTCGGCGACAACGTCATCTACGACAAGCTCAACGCGCAGGTGCTCCGCGGGCAGCGCATCGCGATCGTCGGCATGAACGGCGCGGGCAAGACCACGCTGCTCAAGATCCTCGCGGGTGAGCTCGAGGCGGACGCCGGCACGGCCACGCTCGGTCACAACGTGGTGCTCGGGTATTACGCGCAGCACCACGCGGACACGCTCGAGCGGGATCACACGATCCTGCAAGAGATGATGGAGCTGGTGCCCGACAAGCCACAGTCCTTCGTGCGCAGCGTGCTCGGGTCGTTCTTGTTCTCGGGCGACGACGTGGAGAAGAAGATCGGCGTGCTCTCAGGTGGTGAGCGCGCGCGCGTCGCACTCGCGAAGCTGCTCCTGAAGCCGGCGAACCTGCTGGTGATGGACGAGCCGACGAACCATCTCGATCTCGACTCGGCGGAGGCGCTGATCGAGGCGCTCGAGGGCTACACGGGCACGCTGATGTTCGTGTCGCACAACCGCAGCTTCCTCGACGCGCTCGCGACGCACGTGTGGGACGTGCGCGATCGCACCGTGGTGCCGTACCCGGGGAATCTGGCCGAGTACCTCACGCACCTCGATGCGGAGGCCGCCGCGCGCGCCAAGGGCGAAGACGTTTCGTCGGCTGCCGAGAAGGGCGCCGAGAAGATCTCCGAGAAGGATCGGAAGCGGCTGGAGGCGGAAGCGCGTCAGGCGAAGAGCGCGAAGAGCACTCCGCTGAAGAAGGAGATCGCGAAGCTCGAGGCGCGGATCGCTGAGTTGGAAGCGGCGCAGAAGGAACGTGAAGCCCAGCTCGTCGATCCCGCCTTCACTTCGGACTTCGCGAAGTCGCGGCCCGTGCTCGAGGCGCATCGTGAAGCGGCCGAGGAACTCGAAGCGGCGATGGCGCGCTGGGAAGCCGCAAGCAGCGAGCTCGCTTCACTCACCTAATTCCCTCTCCCTGCGCCAGCGGGAAGAGGGGCAGGGGAGAGGGGCTGACCCCGCGTCGTCACCTGGCTGCAGCGAACTGCATGACGCCAAGGCCAGCAGAACCACCGCTCTCTTCAGAGATCCACTCATCCCTGTTCGACACTCTGGCGCGTCAGGAAGAGACTCGCATCCATCTTGCCCAGCAGATCTCGACTCAGAATCTTCGTCACGCTGCTGGTGTTGGCCGGGTGCGTGAAGCAGGTCGTCGTGGAGCCGCCAGCCTCCGTTCCTCCGCCTGTCCTCGATCGTGATGGAGACGGCATTGAGGCGTCCGTCGATCAGTGTCCGGATCTCGCTGAAGACTGCGACGGGTTCGAAGATGAAGACGGTTGCCCCGACCTCGACAACGATCACGATCAGATCTTCGACGCGTGCGACAAGTGCCCGCAGGAGCCGGAGGACTGGAACGGCTACCAGGACGATGACGGCTGCCCCGATCGCCGCGTGATCATCATCCGCGAAGAGCTTCGAATCCTTCCGCAGGTGCTCTTCCGCCAGAACTCCGCGAGCGTGCTGGAGCTCTCGCTGCCGATCATCGACGACGTCGCGAAGACCATGGTCTCGTTCCCCGATCTCGAGCTCGTGCGCATCGCCGGGCACACCTCAGTTCCGGAGAGGAACGCGACCGCGCTTTCTCTCAAGCGCGCCGAGGCGGTGCGCGAGCTGCTGGTGCAACGCGGCGTCGCACCTGAACGACTGGAGGTCGCGGGGGAGGGCGACGCGAAGCCGATCGCCATGAACTCGACGGAAGAAGGTCGCGCGAAAAATCGGCGAGTGGAGTTCCAGATCGTGCGGAGAACGCCGCCTCCTCCTGCGCCGCCGCCCGAAGCGTATCGACCCGAGCGCCCGAGTTGCCCCCACGGCGAGTCGACGGCGTACGAAGTCCGTCACTGCAAATGATCAGAAGTGGGGCCCGCACACCCACCCACACCCCCCGCCGGCGGGGGAGGGGGGCGGGGAGCGCAAATCATATTGAGGTAAACCCCCCCGACCCCCCCGCGGAACAAAGTCTGCCGGAACTCCGCCTTGCTCACGTAGATCGGCTGCATGTCCTTGTTCGCGGGCTGGAAACGAATGCGATCGCCCTCGGGGAAGTAGCGCTTCACCGTGGCCTCGTCCTCGATCAGCGCGACCACGATCTCGCCCACCGCGGCGCTCGGAGCCTTCTTCACGAAGATGAAGTCACCATCGTGAATGCCATCGTCGATCATCGAGTTGCCCTTCACGCGGAGCGCGAAGACTTCCTTGCCGCTGCCGCCGAGCAGGAAGCTGTCGATGCGCACGGTGTCTTCGACGTTCTCCGCCGCGAGGATCGGCGCGCCTGCGGCGACCCGGCCAAGCAGGGGAACGTCGATCATCCCGTTGTCGGAGACCTTGCGAGTTCCAAGTCCGAGCACCATGCGTGCGCGCTTGGTGGGCACCAGCGA
>CBIHPJ010000462.1:0-7337 GCA_966211295.1 uncultured Myxococcales bacterium
TGAAGGCCGCCGAGGCCAACGAAGAGGTCGCCAAGCACGACGCGAAGACGCGCCTGATCGCCGCCGAGGCCTCGCTCGAGAGCGCCGACAAGGAAGCGCGTGCGAAGATTCGCCTCGCCGAGGGTCTGCAGGCCGAGTCGGCCGCCGAAGGTCTCGCCCAGGCGCGCGTGCTCGAAGCCACTGCGCTCGCGCAGGAGAAGCAGGGCCTCGCCCAGGTGCGCGTGCGTGAAGCTGACGCCGTCGCGCTCGACAAGACCGGCCAGGCGCAGGCCAACGTGCTCCGCCAGAAGCTGCTCGCCGAGTCCGAAGGTGAACAGCAGAAGGGTCTCGCGCACGCGAAGGTGCTCGAGGCCGAGGCTGACGCGCTCCAGAAGAAGGGCGTAGCGGAAGGCGCGGCGATCCGCGCTCGCGTCGAGGCCGAGTCGGTCGGCATCCAGGAGAAGCTGCTCGCCGAAGCGAAGGGCCTCAGCGAGAAGGCCAAGGCGATGGCGCAGCTGCAGGGCGCCACCAAGGAGCACGAGGAGTTCCGTCTGCGCCTCGAGAAGGACAAGGCGATCGAGATGGAGACCCTGCACGTGCGCAAGGACATCGCGTCGAGCCAGGCGCAGACCCTCGCGGCTGCGTTCACCAACGCGAAGATCAACATCGTGGGCGGCGACGGCGCCTTCTTCGATCAGTTCGTGCGCGCGGTCTCGCTCTCCCACAGCGTCGAGGCCACCGCGACCACCACGGACACCATGAAGACGCTGCTCAAGCCGTACCTCACCGGCGAGCGTGAGTTCCCGCAGGACGTGAAGGACATCCTCAGCAAGCCGGGCCTCACCCAGGACGCGCAGAACCTGGCCGCGGCCGCCGCGCTCGCGAAGTTCGCCAAGCTGGATAAGCCCGAGAAGAAGTAATGGCCGCCGACAACGGGCAGGGGGCCTCCATGGCGGGAGGCAGCTACGACGTCATTCGTAGCCGCCTCCTCACCACCGCGAAGTCCCTTGGCGAGAAGACGAACGCGCTCAACACGCGCCGCCGAAACGAATTCGGCGGGCAGGAGCTCACTGTGCTCGCCACCGAGCGCGTGCGCACCGAGCACAACTGCGTGCCGCGCGACATCGTGCCGGTGAATGGGCACCTGCTGCTCGGCTTCAACGTGTTCATGGGGCTGAAGCAGGACCGCTCCGTGAAGGACGTGTTCTCGCTGCACAAGTTCGGCAAGGGCGCTGACGGAGCGTTCGACTTCGGCGAGGTGCCGCGCAGCACGGGCGGCGGCTTCCTCGAAGATCGCGGCTTCGTGAAGGACTTCGAGGAGCTCTATCGCTTCTACAAAGACGCGCGCCTCAACCACATGGAGAAGTCCGAGGCGCGGCTGCTGATCACCTTCAAGACGGGGCACACGCTCCGTGACGTGAAGGTGCTGCGCTTCGGCGTCGATACGTCTGATCGGCTGACGTACCTCGACAACCGCGGCGACGCGGACGTGGTGACGCCGCCCACGCACGACTTCGAATACAAGCGCGCCACGCGCGAGAACTTCGTGCTGGGCCGCCACCCGCACGTGAACATTCTCGACGAGCTCTTCATCGAGACCGTCGGCGGCGATCTGACGATCAAGATCGAGAACAACACCGAGACGGGGCAGGGCATCTACGCCGAGCCGGTGCACGAGGCCATCCAGGCGCTCGATGACGCCGAGTTCTGGTTCGTGCGCATCGGCGCGCTGATCCTCCTCAAGGTCCTCCCCTTCCGCGAAGACGAGTACCGCTACCTCGTCTTCAACACGCGCACCCGGCAGGTCACCCGCGCAGATGCGATCGGCCAGTCGTGCGTCTCGCTGCCCGAAGAGCAGGGCGTGATCTTCCCCGGCGGCTTCGTGCTGCAGACGGGCGAAGCGAAGGTCTTCGACGCCGAGGCCGGTGGGCTCGTCTTCCAGCGCAAGGTGGTCAGCCCCAACGGCGAAGACGTGCTCTACGTCTTCTTCGAGCGGGAACACGGCAAGTACGTGCTCTTTCCGTACAACCTGGTGCGCAAGGAGATCGCCGCGCCGATCGCCTGCCACGGCTACTCGATCTTCCCCGACGGCCAGATGGTGGTGTTCCGCACCGCCTCTGACGAACCGACGCGCGTGCACCCGGTGCAGGTGTGGCAGACGCCGTTCGTCTCCGCGGAGTTCGCGGCGAACGCTCCCACCCCGCAGGGCGCGCTCGGAAAGCTGGGCAACGCCGAGCTGGTGCGAGGCATCAGTGAAGTGCTCACCCTGCAGCGGCTCGCCGAGGCCGAGCAGGTCACCCGCCGCAACTACGAGGCGCTGATCGGGTCGTGTACGCGCGTGACCGATCAGTTCCACTGGCTGGGCCACGCCGAGATCGCGCTGCTGCCGATCGTCCAGGAGCTCAAGAAGAACGCCGAGCTCATCATCGACGAGTTCGAGAAGGTCTTGTCGATGCAGCGCCGCGCCGCCGAGGCGCTGGCGAAGGCCACCGAGGCGCAGACCGCGCTGCTCGCGAAGATCACCACCGACGAGCTCTCCACCACCGACGCGTTCATGGACACGCTCGGTGAGCTGCGCAAGCAGCTCGGTCACCTGATCACGGTGCGCGAGGTTCGCTACATCGAGCTGCCGAAGATCGAGGCGATGGAGACCGCGGTGCGCGAGGCCTTCGACTCGGTCTCGAAGCGCTGCGTCGAGTTCCTTCTGACGCCCAAGGCCTTCGAGCCGCTGCATCAGGGCGTGCAGACCGTCTCCGCGCAGACCGAGAAGGTCACGAAGACGATCGAGCTGGCGCCCCTCGTCACCGAGGTCGAGCGACTGAGCCTTGGCCTTACGCTGCTCGGTGAAGTGGTCGGCGGCCTCAACGCCGGCGATCCGACGCAGAAGGCGAAGATCCTCGAGGACATCTCCGAGGTCTTCAGCAAGCTGAACCGCGCGCGCGCGACGGTGCAGGCGAAGAAGAAGGAGCTCACCGGCAGCGAGAAGCGCGGCGAGTTCGCATCGCAGTTCAAGCTCTTCGCCCAGAGCATCGACAGCGCGCTCTCGCTGGTCGACACCCCGGAGAAGTGTGACGAGCAGCTCACCAAGCTCACCTTGCAGCTCGAGGAGATGGAGGGCCGCTTCTCGGACTTCGACGAGTTCGCGGCCGAACTGACCACGCGCCGTGAAGAACTCCTCGAGGCGTTCGGCAAGCGCAAGCAGGTGCTGGTCGACGAGCGCAACCGTCGCGCGCAGAACCTGTTCGACGCAGCCGATCGCATTCTCCAGTCGGTGACGAGGCGGGTGTTCGGGGCCGACGAAGAGCTCAACACGTACTTCGCAGCGGACCCGATGATCCAGAAGCTGCGCTCACTCACCAAGCAGCTGCTCGAGCTGCAGGACTCGGTGAAGGCGGACGAGCTCGAGTCACGGCTGAAGACCGCGAAGCAGGACGCGCTTCGTCAGCTGCGCGATCGCAAGGATCTCTTCGACGGCGGCACCGCGGTGGTGAAGCTGGGCACGTATCGCTTCAACGTGAACACGCAGCCGCTCGAGGCGACGGTCATTCCGCGCGAAGACGGCCTGTACCTGCAGCTCTCGGGCTCTGACTTCCTGCAGCGCCTGAGCGATCCCGACATCGACGCCGCGAAGGCGTACTGGGATCAGAACCTGCCGTCCGAGTCGCCCGAGGTGTATCGCGGCGAGTTCCTCGCGCACCTGATCCTCAAAGCGGCGGAGTCCGGCGAGAAGGGCCTCACGCTCGCGGCGCTTCATGCAGCGGACCGCGGCAACGGGCTGATCTCGATCACCCGTGAGTGGTCGGCGCAGCGGCTCGACGACGGCTACGAGCGCGGCGTTCACGACTCAGACGCGGCGATCATCCTCGGGCAGTTGCTCAAGGTGTACGAGGGCGCGGATCTGCTCCGCTTCCCCGCGTGGCCTCGCACCATCGCCACGCTGTTCTGGGCCGGCTGGCGCGACGAGGCGCAGAAGAACGCGTTCCACCGCCGCGCGATGAGCCTCGGCCGGCTGCGCACGCGCTACCCGGGCAGCCATGCGATGGAGTCGGTCGCACAGGAGCTCCAGCCCTCGATCAAGATCTTCCTCGAGACCTCGCGCCTGCAGGTGACCGCGGCCGAGCTCGTGGTCGCGTCGCGCTATCTCGCTGAAGAGCTCGCGCAGGAGCCGCTGCGCTTCGTGGTGTCAGGTGAAGCAATGGCGCTGCGCGACGACCTGCTCGCCGCGCTCGATCTCGCCGGACAGCGCTCGATGTTCGACGAAGACCTGCGCGCGCTCGAAGGAGATCTCGGCGGACGCTTCAGGCTGGCGCGTGAATGGCTGCAAGCACATGCGAAGCAGTCGGGTCCTCGTGCAGAGGCCTGGGCGCTCGCCGTTCCCGAAGCTGCTGCGCTGATCGCGGCTGATGAACGCGCGGTCTCTCGCGAGGTGTCTTCGGCCCTGCTCTCGTTCGAAGCGAAGGGGCTCCTCGGTCAGCACCCGCGCGTCGTCTCGCAATCGCTCACCATTCGTCTCGACGAGCTCGAGCAGCGGCTCACCTGGTTCCGCGAAGAGCGCACGCCCGCGTGGCAGAAGTACCGCGCCAAGGTGCGTTCCTTGCTCGACGAGGCGCGCCACAAGCTCCGCCTCGACGAGCTCAAGCCGAAGGTGCTCTCGAGCTTCGTTCGCAATCGACTCATCGACGAGGTGTACCTCCCGCTGATCGGCGCGAACCTCGCGAAGCAGCTCGGCGTCGCGGGCGAGAACAAGCGCACCGATCGCATGGGCCTGCTGCTCCTCGTCTCGCCTCCTGGCTACGGCAAGACGACGCTCATGGAGTACGTCGCGAGCCGCCTCGGCCTCACCTTCGTGAAGGTGAACGGCCCGTCGCTCGGTCACGAAGTGGTGAGCGTGGACCCGACCGAAGCGCCCAACGCCACCGCGCGCCAGGAGGTCGAGCGCATCAACTTCAGCTTCGAGCTGGGTAACAACGTCATGCTGTACCTCGACGACATCCAGCACACGAACCCCGAGCTGCTGCAGAAGTTCATCTCGCTCTGCGACGCGACCCGCAAGGTCGAGGGCGTGTGGAATGGCCGCACGCGCACGTACGATCTTCGCGGCAAGAAGTTCTGCGTGGTGATGGCGGGCAACCCGTACACCGAGTCGGGCGAGCGCTTCCGCATTCCCGACATGCTCGCGAACCGCGCCGACACCTACAACCTGGGCGACATCCTCGGCGGCAAGCAGGACCTCTTCGCGCTCAGCTACCTCGAGAACGCGCTCACCGCGAACTCGGTCACCGCGCCGCTGCTCACGCGCTCCACGGCCGACCTGCATCGCGTGCTCGCGATGGCGCAGGGTGGACCGATCTCCGTCAACGAGATGGAGCACGGCTACAGCGCGGCGGAGTTGAACGAGATCGTCGAGGTCGCCCGGCGCTTCGCGTACGCGCAGAAGACGCTGTTGATGGTGAACCAGGAGTACATCCGGAGCGCGTCGCAGGACGATCGCTTCCGTACCGAGCCTCCGTTCAAGCTGCAGGGCAGCTACCGAAACATGAGCAAGCTCGCGGAGAAGATCGTCTCCGCGATGACCAACGACGAGCTCGAGAAGCTGCTCGACTCGCATTACGCGAGCGAGTCGCAGACGCTCACCGCGGCCGCGGAGCAGAACCTGCTCAAGCTCGCCGAGCTGCGGAAGCGTCAGTCTCCGGAACAGAAGGCGCGTTGGGATGAAGTGAAGCGCGGCTTCAAGCGAATCCAGGTGCAGGGCGGGGCCGAGGATGATCCCGTCGTGCGCGTCACGGGATCGATCGCGGCGCTCGGTGAAGAGCTCGGTCAGCTCAAGCAGGCGGTGCTCGAGGCGGCGAAGAACGAGCCCGCTGACGACCTCGGGCCGAAGCTCGACGCGGTGGTGCACGCGGTGAGTAGGCCGCCGCCGCCTCCTCCGAGCGATCTCGGCCCCAAGCTCGACGCGCTCGTGGCGGCGGTCTCCAAGCCTTCACCAGAGCTCGGCAGCAAGTTGGAAGCGCTCCGCGTGGCGGTGCTCGAGCTCGGTAAGTCGATGGGCAAGGCCTCCGCCGGTCCGGCTGCGCCGCAGATCGATCTCACGCCGTACCTCGAGAAGCTCTCCGAGGCGGTGCGCGTGCCCGTGCAGGCGCCTCCGATGGATCTCGGCCCGGTGCTCCAGCAGCTCGCGGCGAACGCGAAGACGCAGTCTCAGAACTCCGAGACCGAAGGTGCCTTCCGCGAAGAGGTCGCGATGCAGATGCTGCTCATTCAAGAGCGTCTGTCCGAGCTTGCCCTCGCTGCACGCACCGTGCTGCAGGGTGACTCCGAAGGCAGCGTGAAGGCGATGACGGTCTGGCAGCACACGAAGGAAGCGCTCGAGCTGCTCAAGGCGCTCCCTTCTCGAGGCCGCAAACCGCGCGCGCGTTGAGGCGGGTGGGCGCACGCTGTGCCGTTCCTGCGCGCGCTCCATCACTGCCCGCTCCCCGATTGACCTGAGGGTCTCACCCGTTCGGTGGGACTCCTCGCGTTGCGATTCCCCAGAGTGGTCTGCATCGAACAGCGGGGATAAACAGCACACCGCGATCGGGGGAGCTCAATGAAAAGCCTGATGCTCAGCGCAGTGGTCCTTTGTCTGGCGCTCGCTGGCTGCGACTACCCAGAGCAGAAGTTGCCATATCCAGACAGTCCGTCTGACGAGCAGCTGGGGCAGCCGACAGGTGGCGAAGGTGGAAAGGAACGCCTCGTCGATCCCAACGAGCCCAGGATCACGTTCGAACGCGACCATGGGGGAGTTCCCGGCACCAGCGTGAGCAGGACGATCGCCGAGCTGGCGCGAGCCAATCCCGACCTCGAGCTCTTCATGCGCGCCATCGACATGTCGGGCCTGACGCCCGTGCTCAACGACGCCAGCGGCACCATGACGGTCTTCGCTCCAAACAACGCGGCCTTCGCGGCGATGCTCACCGAGCTCGGGCTGTCCAATGGCCTCGATGGCCTGAGCGCGCTGCAGCTGCAGACGATTCTGCGGTACCACGTGCTTCCCACGAAGCTCACCGCGAACGAGATCTTCGCCGCGGCCAACCAGACGAAGCTCAAGGCGATCGGTGGGAGCATCAAGGTGAGCGTTGCGCACGCAGCGCTGCAGCTCGACGGTCACGCCTCGATCACGAAAGCCGACGTGCAAGCGACCAACGGCATTCTCCACGTGCTCGATCGCGTGCTGCTGCCCAGCCTCACCGACGTGCTCACCACCACGGGCACGCTCGCGAACTTCACTTCCTCGATCGAGTTGGCCGACAGCGCGGTGCCCGGACCGGACCTCGGCAAACGACTCGATGACGATTCGCAATCGTTCACGGTCTTCGCGC
>CBIHPJ010000463.1:0-7330 GCA_966211295.1 uncultured Myxococcales bacterium
TCGCGCAACGACGCGTCCTGCTTCTCCGCGCGCGCGTCGAGCTCATCGAGCTTCTTTTGCGCCGCGGCCTTGTTCGGAAACGTCCCCACCAGGAAATCTTCCCGGGCGAACGTGTCGCGGCCCCACACCTGCCACTCCTGCTCCTCTTCGCGCTGCGCCTTGATCACTTTCAACCTCGCTGACGCTCCGAGAAATCCCGGCCAGTACTCGAGCGAGCGCTCGTACGCCGTGATCGCCGCATCGAGTTGCCCCGCCTGGGCGTGCGCTTCAGCCTTCCCGAACCACACCTGCGCATCCGGCGCGGTCTTCACCAAATGATCCCACGCCGCGATCGCCTCATCATGGAGATCCAGCGCCTGCCACACGCCCGCGCCGCGTCTCCACGAATGCGGATCACCTTCGTTCGCCTTCAGATGCGCGCGATACGCGGTGCGCGCGACCTCCAGCTCACGCAGCGCCTCGTGAAAGACCGGACCGTCGAGCTGAAGTGGATGCGCGTCGAACACCTCACGAAACGCTCCGAGCGCTTCAGGCTGACCGAGCCGCCCCAGGGTCAACGCGCGCGAGACCAGCGCACGCACGCGGCGAAAATCATCGGTGATCACCCGCACCGTGCGGCCGTGCAGGTTGAGCGTCTTGTTGTCCTTCAATTTCAGCACTTCGTTCCACGCCGCCACGGCCGCCTCGTCGCGACGCAGCGCCATCAACTCCACCGCGCGGCCATAGAGCGCCTCTCCGTCCTCCGGCGCGAGCCGCAGCACCTCATCGAACGCGTCTGACGCCGCCTCGTGCTGACCCAACTCCGCGAGCGATTGCGCGACCGCGAGCCTCAACGCCGCGTCCTTCGGATCCCGGGCCGACGCCGCCACGAATGAATCGAGTGCGGCCTCGTGATTCCCCAACCGCGCGTGCGCCAGACCCCGCTCCCGCAGCGCGCCGAGGTGTGTCGGCTCGAGTGCGAGCGCCTGGTCGAACGCCGCGATCGCGTCCTCGAGGTCACCCTTCAGCTCCGACTGGTAGTCCGCGCTGAACGACAGCCGAATCGCCGCTTCGCCCTTCTCGAACCACTCCGCCGCGCTCGTCATCGCAGCCTGAAGGTATCCCCAGCCGGGCGTAACGGCTGAGTGACACTCTCCACCCTTCCGCGTGACTCCCAATCGCCGACTGGAGGAGAAGGCGCCGGTGACCAACGGCCCTCCGCTGTCGCCAGAATTTTCCCGCGGCGACAAACAGCGACCATTTCAGCCAAAAGGGTACACTCCACCCTCAGGTCATCGGGTGGGTAACAACTCCTTCATCGCGCCGAGCTCTCCGCTCGACCGCAGGCACCTGGGTAAGTACGAGGTGCTCTGTCGCCTCTCCACCGGAGGCATGAGCGCGATCTATCTCGCCCACCAGACCGGACTGGCGGGCTTCAAGAAGCTGGTGGTGCTCAAGACCATTCTTCCGGACATCGGCGGCGAAGAAGACTTCGTCGGCATGTTCCTCGAAGAGGCGCGCATCACCGCCGTCTTCAATCACCCGAACATCGCGCAGGTGTACGAGCTGGAGACCGACGAGGGTCAGCTCTTCATGGCGATGGAATTCGTGCAGGGCTGCACGCTCGTCGAGATGGCGCGCGCCTGCCGCCAGGCGAAGGAGCCGATCCCCATCGGCTTCACGCTCGCCTCCACGCGCGACACCGCGCTGGCGCTTCACTACGCGCACAACTTCACGGACGCGCGCGGCCGCAAGCAGATCGTGATTCACCGCGACGTCGCCGAGAAGAACATCATGGTGACCTACGACGGCGTCACCAAGCTGCTCGACTTCGGCATCGCCAAGGCGCTCGGCCGCAGCGGCCGCACCAGCATCGGCATGGTGAAGGGCACGTCGGGCTACATGTCTCCCGAGCAGATTCGCGGAGAGCCGCTCGACCCGCGCAGCGACATCTTCGCGCTCGGGGTGGTGATGCACGAGTGCCTCACCGGTCTGCGGCTCTTCCACGGCAAGACCGCCGAAGAAGGAATGATGGCCGCGCTGCGCGAAGAGGTGCAGCCGCCTTCGCGGTGGAACAAGGAAGTACCGCCCGAGCTCGACGCGGTGGTGCTCAAGGCGCTGCAGCGCGATCGCGAGAAGCGCTTCAACACCGCGCTCGAGTTCGCGCGTGCGATCGACAAGGCCGCGCCGGGGCTGATCTGGCATCCCGAGCAGCTGGGCGAAGTGGTGACGCGGCACTTCGCCGAGCGGCGCGCCGAGACGCGGCGGCTGCTCGAGTCCGCGGAGTTCGGCGCCGAGACCACCGGCGAAGTGAAGGTGCAGAACGTGCTCGCCAGGGTGCGCGCTGGTGCGGCCTCGGGCGCGGTCACCGCGAATGCCACGCCCGCGCTCGAGAGCAGGCCCGGAGACACTCCGCGCAGGCCGTCGCTGATCACCGCGCCCAAGGCGAGCATGCCGCGCGAAGGCGACGACATGACCCGGCCCGGGGTGATGCCGGGCGACGTGAAGGGTCCTCCTGTCACTGCGCCGAAGATGTCGATGCCTCGCGACGATGGCGAGTCGACGCGTCCGGGCGTGACGCCCGCTGAGCTCAAGAACGCGCAGAACGCACAACCGGGGCAGGGCGAAGGCACTTCCCCTGCGCGCCCGCGCGCGCTCAGGGCTCCGGGCTCCAGTCCTTCTGGCGTGACCGCCCCATCTCAGGCGCTCCAGCCCAAGGCGCAGTTCAACTACGACGACGACGATGACGACGCGGGTGACAAGACGATCCCCGCGGCCGCGTTGCCGGCGGAGATCAAGAACCTGCGCGCGCAGTTCAACGCCGCTCGGAAGAACTCGTCGGACAAGTCGCCCGCCATCGCTCCGCCGATGAACGAAGCGGTGACCACCGCGCGCGATCGGGTGGCGCCTGCCGCGACCACGGCCTCGGACAACGGTGCGAGCCAGGAGCTCACGCCCGCGGTCGCGAATCCCGCGGTGCCGGTGCCGATCAACAATCCGGTGCTCCCGCCACGCACCACCACGGGCGAGACGATCTCCATCACGGGCAAGGGCAACCCGATGGACTGGGACGACGACGACGAGGGCGCGAAGACCGCCATCGCGAAGCCCGAAGAGATCCCCGGGCTGGTGGCGGCGCGCGCGGCGCGGCGTCCTCCTCCGTCGCCCGAACCGTTCAGGCCTGATCCGTCTGATCAGGGCGCGTCGGTGCCGGACATGCCGCCCGTCGATTCGTTCGACAACCTTGAGGCCGTGCGGCCCAAGCGGACCGGATTGATCATCGCGCTGCTCGTGCTCGCCCTGCTGGCGATCGGCGGCCTGCTCGTCCTCCTCGACGTCATCCCCACGCCGAAGCTTCCCGGCTCACGGCCCACCAAGGTCGGCTCCGTGTCTCCCTCTCCCTGTGAAACGGGGAGAGGGTTGGGGTGAGGGGCGAGCGTTGACCGTCGATCGACGAACGTTCCTCGTCGCCAGTGCATCCACGCTCGCGTTCGGAGCCACAGCTCGAACCGAAGTCGAAGAGAAGTCGCTTCGAGAACTGGGAGCTACTTCAGCCAAAGCGCTCGTCGAGGCCTCCCTCGCCCGCCTCGACGCGATCGACGTCAAAGGACCCGGGCTCAACAGCGTCATCGAGCGAAACCCCGACGCGCTGAAGATCGCCGCCGCCCTCGACGAAGAGCGCGCGAAGAAGGGCCCACGCGGTCCACTCCACGGCCTCCCGATCCTGGTGAAAGACAACCTCGACACGGCCGACGCGATGAAGACCACGGCCGGCTCGCTCGCGCTCCTCGATGCGCCCACGCCCGCGCGCGACTCCTTCGTGGTGCAGCGACTGCGCGAAGCCGGAGCAGTGCTCCTCGGAAAGACCAATCTCTCCGAGTGGGCGAACCTGCGAGGCCACGCCTCGACCTCTGGCTGGAGCGCGCGCGGCGGTCTCACGAGGAATCCCTACGTCCTCAATCGCAACACCTCGGGCTCCTCCTCGGGTTCAGCGGCCGCGGTCGCCGCGAGTCTGTGTGGAGCAGCGATCGGCACCGAGACCGACGGCTCCATCGTCTCGCCCGCCTCGGTCTGCGGAATCGTGGGCTTCAAGCCGACGCTGGGACTCGTCTCTCGCGCGGGCATCATCCCGCTCGCGCACAGCCAGGACACCGCGGGGCCGATGGCGCGCTCGGTGTACGACGCCGCCCTGGTGCTCGATGCCATCGCCGGACCCGATCCTCGTGATCCGATCACCACGAAGATCCCGCGGGCTGCGAAGAACTTCGTCGCGGCACTGAGCGGAGCCACGCTCAAAGGCAAACGCCTCGGCGTGGTGCGCCGACTGGTCGACGCGAACTGGAACCAGGCGCGCGTCGCGAACGAAGCGCTCGCTGCGCTCACCAGTGCAGGCGCGGAGTTGATCGACGTCGAGCTCGGCGCACGCGCCTACGAAGACGCAGAGATGGAGGTCCTGCTCTTCGAACTGAAGGCAGACCTTGACGCGTACCTGAGCGCGCGTGGCGGTCCGATGAAGTCGCTCGGAGATCTCATCGCGTTCAACAAGGCGAACGCGGCGAAGGAGCTCGGCTTCTTCGGCCAGCAGTTCTTCGAAGACGCCGCGAAGAAAGGTCCGCTCACCAGCGCCGAGTACACGAAAGCGCTCACCGCCTGCGCCGCGGCTCGCACTTCGATTCACGTACTGCTCGAGAAGCACAAGCTCGACGCGATCATCGCGCCCACGGACGCACCGGCGTGGCAGACGGACTTCGCGCTCGGCGATCACTTCACCAGCTCGTTCTCCACGCCCGCCGCGGTGGGCGGCTGTCCCCACCTCACCGTGCCCATGGGCTTCGTGGGCGAGCTCCCCGTCGGCCTGAGCTTCGTGGGCGGCGCGGGAAACGACGCGTCCATCCTCGCCCTCGGTCACGCGTTCGAAGAGCTCACGCACGCGCGCAAGCCGCCTCGTTACTTCCCGCGCTGATCAGCGCGAGTCACCAGCTCCCGCACCCGCTCTTCACTGAGCCCCAACCGGGCGTGCCAGAGGCGGAAGTAGCGCTCCAGCTCGGCGCTGTGGGGATGCGAGCCCAGGTGATGCAGCACGAAGTCCTTCCAGTTCTGCACCTTGTCCGCGCGGAGCATGTCGTTCACTTCGTTCAGCGGACTGAGCGGAATGTCTTCGGGCTTCACGATCACCCGATCGGAGAGCGTGGTGTTCGCGATGTTGCGGTATTCGAACGCGAGCGCGATCACGATCGGATCATCACTGAAGGAGGCGAGCCCCTTTTGGAAGGTCGCCGCGAGATCCGCATCCGCCTGCACCAGGGGATGAAGGCAGTACGCGCGCTTCGCCCGCTCAGACGCCCCGATCGCGTCGAGGATCGCCAGCCCTTCGTCGATGTGATGCATCAGTGGCACATCGCTCCGCTTCGCGCGCCGCTCGCCGTAGAACTCGGAGATCGCTCGGTACTCGCGCCACATGGGCGGACCATACGCCTGGCTGCCACCTCGCGCAGAATCAAGGCGATCGGCTGGAATCGGTTGCATCTTCTATCTGCACTGGAAAGCAGGGGCCATTTCCTGTCGATAGGCCGGATTTGTTGCAAGGCGTCGGCAAAATCAGGGCGTTCGCATTAAATGCCGGCGCAAATGCGCCAGAAGGCTCCATCGAAGTCAAAATCACGCCGGTCGGCTGGATCTGGTCCACCGCAGTGGGCTGCAGAACTCGGCGCCACGGTGCGGAACAGGAGGAAGATCCTTCGCCTCACGCAGAAGGAACTCGCAGACCTCGCGGGTTGCGGCCCCGACTTTCTCTACGACCTCGAGCGGGGCAAAGCGTCCGTTCGCCTCGACAAGTTGGTGCCGGTTCTCGAAATGTTGGGACTCACGTTCAAAGTTGGGCCTCGCGCAGCGGCACCTGCGTCGAACGACTGGATTGGTCCCACGTGACCATCAGCGATCCACGCAGCGTCGAGATCGTCGACATCTTCCGCAACGCTGTTCGCGTCGGCGAGCTGAGGCGCACACCGGAAGGTGGCGCCGTCTTCGAATACAGGAGCGATTTCTTCGAGGCGCACAAGAGTCTGCCCGGAGGCATCGCCACCCATCTGCCCTTTGCGCAGCGGATCATCCCAGCGCGAGAAGGGAACCTTCACGCCTACTTCGCTGGACTGCTTCCAGAGGGAATGCGGTTGCGCGCGCTGCTCGCGCGAACGAAGACCTCGGAGGACGATCTCTTCACGCTGCTCGTTGCTGCAGGTCCGGACTGCGTCGGAGACCTCTTCCCTATTTTGCCTGGCGTGAGTCTCGATCCGTTCTCAGGAGCACGCGAAGAGGCCGCCGATCTGGACAAGGTCTCCTTCGAGGACCTCTTCAAGAAGAGCATTGGTTCCTTCGTGGAACCCGCGGTCGCCGGAGTTCAAGAGAAGCTCTCGCCTTCGATGATCTCGTTTCCATTCGCCGCCCGCGGAAAACGATGGATCCTCAAACTGAATCCCGCCGACAAGGATCTCCTGGTCGAGAACGAGGCCTTCTTCATGACCATGGCGCGCGAGTGCGGACTCGATGTCGCCAGAACGCACCTCGTTCATGATCGCGACGGTGCCGCGGGACTCCTCGTTGAACGATTTGACCGTCAACGTGACGGCAAGCGCTGGCGAGGCGTCCACCAGGAGGATGCCTGTCAGCTCCTCAACAGGTACCCGGGCGAAAAGTATCGCCTCGACAGCGGGGACCTCGCGCGTGCATTGGCCGGTTGCGATTCTCCACCGGCCGAATGTGCACGGCTGATCGAGTTGATCGCGTTCAGCTATCTCATCGGCAACGGCGATCTCCACGCGAAGAACGTCAGCGTGAGCGCAGGGCGCGGCGCGCTTCAGCTCAGCCCCGCCTATGACCTGCTCTCGTCGCGCCCCTACAAGGATCTGAAACTTGCGCTCAAGTTCGAGGGCCGAGACGACAACCTCAAGCGGTCGGACCTCATCGAGTTCGGAAGGCGTTTCGGCGTCCCTGCGGCTGCCGTGGAGAGCCGGGTCGGTCGCTTGATCGAGAAGGCAACGCCGTTTCTTCCGCGCCTCGAGGAGATCGGCTTCGGAGACAAGCTCACCAGGCAGCTTCGCGACTTCATGAAGAAGCGCCTCGCCGATCTTCGTCCGGGCCCCGGTTGACCGCTCGAGGGAAAGGCGTAGAAGCGCCGGGCCGACAGGTGGCCCGTTGGGGGCCATCACACATAAGGGAAGCCGGTGAAATTCCGGCGCGGTCGCGCCACTGTGACCGGTTGAAGTTTCAAACCGGGAAGCCAGAGACCTGCCTGTCGGTGCGGAGTGAAGTCGCTCCGGTTGTCCTCTCTCTTCGCGAAAAGAGAGACGAGGGC
>CBIHPJ010000464.1:0-7329 GCA_966211295.1 uncultured Myxococcales bacterium
CAGCAGTATCCCCTCGGGAAGAACTTCACCGACGGGCGCATCAAGTCGGCGATGGCGCTCAGCCCGTCGCTCCCGAAGGTGGGAAAGGCGAACACGGCGTTCGGCAAGGTCTCGATCCCCTGGTTGCTGATGACCGGCACTGCCGACGTCGGGCTGCTCGGAGGTCAGACGCCCGAGACACGCCGCGCCGTGTATCCGGAGCTCCCGGCAGGTCAGAAATACCAGCTGGTGCTCGAGGGTGCAGAGCACTCCGCGTTCACCGATCGCGCGCTCCCTGGCGATTCGCTCCCGCGCAATCCCAACCATCACCGCGCGCTGTTGGCGATCAGCACCGCCTTCTTCGACTCCACGCTCAAGGGCGACAAGGCCGCGCGTGAGTGGCTCGAAGGTAAAGGGGCGAAGAGCGTGCTCGAGGCGAAGGACCTCTGGCAGTGGAAGTGAGCCCTCGGATTCTCTGAGACCTGCCCTCGGAACAAACGAATTCCGCGACCCGACGAAAGCCACTACCTCAGCCTCATGAAATGGCGCGTTCCGGTCGCACTGGTGTTCCTCAGCGTGGTGCCGTTGATCGGTGGCTTCGTGCGGCTCTCCTCGATCGGCTCGCACGCTCCTGCGGACGTGCGCTTCACCACGTCGCCGCTCCCGATCATTCTTCACATCGTCGCAGCCACGCTCTTCTCCATCATTGGCGCGTTCCAGTTCTCCGATGAGTTCCGACGCCGCGCTCCGCGCTGGCATCGAATTGCCGGCCGGGTGCTCGCCGCTGCTGGAATCGTCGCAGGCGCGACCGGACTGTGGATGACGCTCGCGTACGACATTCCGCGCGAGCTCCAGGGACCGCTCACGATGGTGACGCGAACCGTGGTCGGCGTGATGACGGTGCTGGGGATCATCCTCGCGTGGCGCGCGATTCTCAGGCGCAATATCGCCTCACACGAAGCGTGGATGATTCGCGCCTACGCGCTGGGACAAGGCGCAGGAGCGCAGGTGTTCTTCCTCGGAGTGCCGGCGATCTTCCTGGGCGGAGAGATCCTCGGCTTCACGCGAGACGTGCTGTTGCTCACCTCCTGGATCTTCAACGCACTGCTCGCCGAGGTGATCATTCGACGACGCGCACCAGTTCGGCAGCTGCAGCAAGCACCGGCTCCGTCGCTCTCCGCTTGAGCTGAGCGAAGAGCGTTCGCGCCTTCGTCTCTGAATTCTCCAGCACCTCGAGTTCACCGAGCCGCTCTGCTTCACGCGCCGAGGCTTCGTGGAGCAACCCCACGCCAAGTCCACTCGATACCAACGTGCGCGTGAGCTCCTCGCGATCGACGTTGATCACCTTCGAAGGACGCAGCTTGTGCTTCTCGAAGAGCCGCTCGGCAGCGCCCGCGCAGCACGTGCTGTCCTTCGGGAAGATCCACACGCGCTTCTCCAGCGCCGTCCAGCTCGCCTTCCAGCTCGCCTTCTGGCCCTTCGGCGCCACGAGGAAGATGCCGAAGGTCGCCAGCTCGACGGTGGAGAGCTGAGGATCAACCTCGCCCGCCTCGTTGTAGAAGCCCGCGTCGATCGACTCGTCACGAAGCCCCGCGAGGATCTCACGAGAAGGCCGGTGCTCGAGCGTCACCTGCACGTCGGGACAACGCTGTGAGAGGCCCGTGAGCAGGCGACCGATGGCTTCGTGATTCGAGCTGTTCCCCGCGGCGATCCGCAGCTTCCCGGTGAGGCGCCCCTTCGCGCGTGCGGCCTCGTCGAGCAGCTCGCGATGCGCCGCGATGGTCTGCTCCGCGCGAAATAGCAATCGCTTCCCATCGGCCGTGAGGGTCATTCCACGCGAGGTGCGATCGAAGAGCGCGAGCCCGAGCTCCTCTTCGAGCGTCTTGATGTGCGCGCTCACGGCCGGCTGGCTCAAGTGCACCACCTTCGAGGCGTGCGTGATGCTTCCGCTCTGCGCGACCGCGACGAAGGTCTTGAGCTCAGTGAGGTCCATCGGCGCCACGCTCCTACCAAAGAATTGCTGCACTCGTTCGACGGCTCGAGTGTCCACTCGCCATGGGATTCCTCGGCTCACTCTTCAAGAAGACCTCCACCGAAGCTGACTTCGACGCTGCCAAAGCGGAGCGCGCGAAGTTCCTCGACCAGACCGGCCCCGGCGACAACGAGACGGCAGAGGTCAACCACGCCTCCGGGCTGATGCTCGATCGCAAGTACGCGGAGTGCATCGCTGCCTACGAAGCGCTCGCTGCGAAGTATCCCCAGCGCCGCGGCGATGCGGATTCGCAGATCGGCGCCGCGCACTACTTCCTCGGCGACTTCCACAAGGCGATCGAGTCCTACGTGTCAGCGAGGAAGAACGGCGCCGACGAGTCGATGATGGACGACAACCTCTGGGAGGCTTGCGAGGCGCTGGTGAAGAAGGGAGAGAAGGCCGCCGCGCAGCGCTACCTCGAGCTCTGCCCCGAGGGCAGCTACGTGAAGCAGGCGAAGAAGGCGCTCAGCTGAAGACTGAGTAGTCTCCAGAGGCAATGTCCTCCTGGAAGGTCCACCTCACGGTCCTGGGCATGCTGGTGGCAGGCAGGGGAAAGGTGGGCGAATGGATCGACGTGATCTGCTGAAGTTCGGAGCACTCGCAGGCGTGAGCGGCTCGAGCTGCGCGAGTTTGCTCAGCAACCCGGGCTCGCTCGGCGCTGGAGAGATGAACGACTTCTTGAGCGCGCTCGACGGTGCGCTCGCGAAGGTGATGCACGGGCGGCCCTTCGACGCGCTCTTTCCTTCCAGTCCGAACCCTGAGCTTGCGGCGCGAATTCGCCACGGCGAAGAGCTCACGCGCAAGACGCTCCGCTCGCTCTTGATGATCGGCACCGTGGGCGAGCTCCCGCTGGAGCAGCAAGCGCATGAGGGCGTGCAGCAGCGGCTGCGTGGCTCGATGGGCGAGTTCGACGACGCGATGTTTGGAATGACCGAGCTGCTCGAGAACGTGTCTCCCACCGATCGCGCGGCGGTGTCGAAGGCGCTGCGAGACGATCCCGAGCTCGGGATGCGGATGATGGGGACGTTCGATCAGGAAGCGGCCGCGATGGGCGTCTCGTTCAAGCAGCGCACGAAGCTGCGCGCGCTCTCCGCGCAGGCGGTCTCGCGACTCAAGCAATCACCCGACGCCGCGATCGCCGAGTACACCGGGAAGGTGCGGAGGATCGCCGCGCGTCACGGCGCACACGCCGAGTTCCAGCGTCGCGCCGCGGCTTCGCTCGGCTCCGCGCTGATGTGGCAGCAGGCCGACGGAGTGCAGGGCGCGACCGGTGGCCCGCCGCCAACCACGACACCCGCCGACGAAGGCCGCGGTCTCGTCGCTCCGCCGCTCCCAGGTGTCGAGGCGGTACCGGCAGGTGGCGGAAGCTGCATCACCGACAAGAACTGCTCACCGGGACACAGCTGTCAGAACTATCGCGATCTCGGCAACGGCAAGTGGAGCACGGGGCAGTGCGTCGCCAACGACGTGAAGAACAAGACCAGCCCCGGCTTCCTCACCGCGGGAGGCATCGTGCTCGGCGCCGGTGCAGTGGGCGCGCTGATCCTCGTCGCTGCCCAGGCCGCGCCCATCGGCCTCACCGTCGGCGCGATCCTCGGGACGATCGGCATCGTGCTCCTCGTCATCGGCCTGATCATGCTGGCGGCGGGGAACTGAGCGATGAGAACTCTCACTGCGATCCTGCTCGTCGTGGCGTTCACCGCACGTGCGGAAGAGATCATCCTCGAGGACAAAGGCCACCGGCTGCGCGGAGGCGCGTCGGTCGAACTGGGCACCGCCCTCGGCTGGGGCGGCGCGAGCCTGAGAGCAGAGGGCCGCGTCGGCTACCAGATCTCACCGACGATCGGCGTCTTTGGACTGATGGCGGGAGGAGGCACCTTTGCTGGCCAGTACGGAGGCCAGTTCGACTTCGGCGTGATCCTCGAGGTGATGCCGATCCAGTGGTTCTATTTCGGCGGCGGCCTCGTGGGCTCGTTCGGGTACTCGCAGATGACCACGCCGTCAGACAGCATCTACGCCTCCGAGACCTTCAGGGATGACGGCGGCTTCAGCTTCAGACCAGCGATCGATCTTCGGGTTGGCTTCTCCACGGGGCGCAGCCTGCCGCCGTACTTCAATCGAAGCGGCCTCAGCGTCGGCATTCACATGTTGGGCGTGCTGCACCCGAACATGTACGCACTCCCGTCCTACGACGGCAGCTTTGGGATCGTGGGCCCCACGTCGCGCCCGGCGGTGCTGATGATCTTCACGCCTGCGATCTCGCTCGGCTTCGACTTCCGCTGAGCGTCAGCGTCTGAGATTCATCGGCTCACCGTCGAGTTGGTACACCCCGCTCTCGATGTGGAGCGCGTGTTTCGTCGACGGAGCGAACTTGCGAAACGCGTCTTCATTCTGAGGGAAGAAGGTGATCGTCTGACCCTCGCCGTACTCGAGCGTCACCTCGTAACTCTCGCGTCGGCTCTCCTGCTCGTCTTCTCCCTTGCCCAGGCCCTGGTTCAGCTTCGAGTCAGGCCAGCGCGTGGTGACGTCGGTACCGGTGGTGCGCACGGTGCGCTGCGGCGCCCATTCCCAGGCGGTCCAGGCGAAGCCCTCCGCGTAGCGCGGCTCGCTGTGGTAGCGCGAGACCTTGCGTGTGCGCCACTCGGTGCGCGTCTTGGGGATCTGCCTGGTGCGTCGCTCGTCGCAGTACCTCGTCTTGCACGATCTCCCGCCGCCAGAGCACGAGGTCCTGCAGGTCGCGAAGCCGTTCTTGTTGCTGGAGCACTTCTCGCTGCAGGTCTTGGGCGTGTTGGTGCAGTCCTGCCCGCACGACACGCGCTCGGTGTACGACTCGGTGCGGTAGCCGTCGGGAACTTCGACGGAGTAGCGCTCGTCTTCGTAGTGATCGAACACGTCCTCTCGGTGGTGCTCCCGCTTGCCGAGTGAGCCGATGTCGCTCGCGCCCGTGGGGATGTCTTCCTTGAAGCCCTCGTGACGCTTCGCCTGGTAGCGCATCACGTCGATCGTTCGCTCCCAGCTCACGCCTTGCACACGCGCTTCGAAGTCGCGCGGGCGATTCTTGAACCACTTCATCACCGAGCCACTTCCGCAGCAGAGGACGATCGCGGCGCCCATCGCGATCCAGATCGGTGAGATGCCGGAACGAGCGGGAGGCGGAGGAGCGGCTCGCCGGAGAGGGGGAGCCGGACGAGGCGGCGCTTCGTCAGGGACCTCTTCTCCCTCGAGCGCGGACGCGCCGCACTGCGCACAGCCCTTGTCACTCGCGCGCTGATCAGAGCCGCAATACGCGCAGCGCCAGTCAGGCCCGGCGAGGGCCATGCGGAGCAGTCCTTCCTCCGTCACGCTCGCCGCCTTCGAGGGGTCGGCCGGCATCTCGTACTCTTCCGAGCCGTCCTTTGGGTTGCCGCACTGCTGGCACTTCTTGAAACGCCCCAGCGTCTTCGCGCCGCAGGTGCTGCAGCGCCAGGTCATCTCGATTTGTCGACTGGTCATGTCGCCACCTCAGAAATATTGATTTTAAAATCAACGATCGTTGATTCCGGAATCAAAGTTGGCCTAGACGCGGGCCTTCACCAACGGAGCACGAAAAACGGAGCCTGAAATGTCGAACGGATTTCGCGGTGGGGAGTTCCTGGTGCGCTCGGTAGGCCAGATCATGTCGCCCGAGTCGTTCACTGAAGAGCAGCACGCGCTCGCGGCGACCGCCCAGCGTTTCGCGAAGGAAGAGGTGCTGCCGCACGCCGCGCGCATCGAGGGGAAGGACTTCCCCTTCCTGAAAGAGCTCCTGCAGAAGGCCGGCGGCATCGGCCTGCTGGGCGTGGACATTCCCGAGCAGTACGGCGGCCTCGCGCTCGACAAGACCACCTCGCTCCTCGTCGCTTCGGCGAACAGCATCCTCGGCAGCTGGTCGGTGACCTTCGGCGCGCAGACCAGCATCGGCACCATGCCCATCGCGTACTTCGGCAACGACGCGCAGAAGGCGGAGTGGCTGCCGGCGCTCGCGAGCGGAGAGAAGGTCTCGGCCTACGCACTCACGGAGCCGGGCAGCGGAAGTGATGCTCTGGGTGCGCGCACGCGCGCGGTCTCGAGTTCCGATGGTCAGAGCTGGGTGCTGGATGGCACGAAGCAGTTCATCACGAACGCCGGCTTCGCCGACGTATTCATCGTGTTCGCGAAGGTCGACGGCGAGAAGTTCTCGGCGTTCATCGTGCCGCGCACCACGCCGGGTCTGTCCATCGGCGCCGAGGAGCACAAGCTCGGGCTCCGCGGCTCGTCGACGTGCCAGCTGCTGCTCGAGGGCGCGCGCATTCCGAAGGGCAACCTGCTCGGTGAAGTCGGCAAGGGCGCGAAGATCGCCTTCAACATCCTCAACATCGGCCGCCTCAAGCTGGGCGCGGCGGTGATCGGCGGGATGAAGATGGGCATCGAGAACACGCTCCAGTACTGCACGCAGCGCAAGCAGTTCGGGAAGCCGATCGCCGAGTTCGGACTCACCAGGGAAAAGCTCGCGCGCATGACGATGAACACCTTCGTGGTGGAGTCGATGGCGTTCCGCACCTCGGGCTCCATCGACGAGCTGATCGCCTCGGGCACCGGCGCGCTCGCGGCCATCGAGGAGTTCTCGATCGAAGCGAGCATCATGAAGGTGCTCGGCTCGGAGATGTCGAACCAGCTGATCGACGACGCGCTTCAGCTGCACGGTGGCTACGGCTACGTGGCGGACTACCCGGTGGAGCGCGGCTACCGCGACGTGCGCATCAACCGCATCTTCGAGGGCACGAATGAAGTGAACCGCATGCTGGTGACCGGCATGCTCCTCAAGCGCGCGTTCAAGGGTCAGCTCGAGCTCTTCGGCGATCGCCCGCAGGTGACCGATACGAGCAGCGCGTCCGACAAGCTGAAGCAGCTCGCCCTGCTCTGCATGAAGTCGGCGGGCGAAGCGTTCGGCATGGACCTCGAGCACCACCAGGTGGCGCTCGCCTCTATCGCCGACATCGTGATCGACGCCTACGCGCTCGAGACGGTGGTGGCGCGCACGAAGCAGCACGACGCACCCTGGCGCCAGGCCGCGGTGGACCTGTTCACCAACCTCACGCACCAGCGTTCGCTCGCCGCGGCGCAGCGGGTGCTCTGTATCGCGCTCGAGGGTGCGGAGCTCGAGCAGGCGCTCGCGAAGGTGCAGTCACTCCATGTGTTCAAGCCGTTCGACGCCGAGCAGCTGAACGCGACGATCGCGAACGCGGTCGAAGAAGCGCGCGGCTACCCGGGAGTGTGACCGTTGCTCCCTCTCCCTGCGCGAGCGGGGAGAGGGTCGGGGA
>CBIHPJ010000465.1:0-7329 GCA_966211295.1 uncultured Myxococcales bacterium
GCGATCTGCTCTTCCACTTCGGGCTGCAGGCGAGGGTCCAGCGAGGTCTCCACCACGGCGGCTTGTGCGAGGCCCCACTCCCCCAGGTGCGCTGCGATGAACTCGACGAAATGGGGAGCGCGAAACGCGGCGCGGAAGTTCGTGAGATCGAGCGGCTCGGCGCGCGCGGAGGTGACGAGCTCCTTCGACACCAGCTCCGTCTTCTCCAGGCGGTTGAGTACCCACGTGCGGCGCTCATCGAGCTGCGCTGGACGGCGGAAGGGATCGTACGCAGTCGGTCCGCGAGGGATCGACGCGAGCATCGCCGCCTGGCCCAGCGAGAGGTGTCGCGCGCGCTTGCCGAAGTAGAGCTGCGAGGCGGCCTCGAGGCCGAAGGTGTTGTTCCCGAACGGAACGCGGTTCAGGTACTGGGTGAGGATCTCTTCCTTCGTGAGATGCGCCTCGAGGCGCATCGCCCAGAGCGCTTCCTGCAGCTTTCCCAGGAAGGTGCGCTCGCGGGGAATCAGCGTGCGCGCGAGCTGCTGCGTGATCGTCGATCCGCCGGCGATCACGTGGCCGGCTTTCAGGTTCTGCTTCGCTGCTCGGAGGATCGCGGTGGGCGAGACGCCGAGGTGCTGGTGGAAGCGGTGATCTTCGGCGGCGAGGAACGCGGCCTTTACTTCTGGCGTGAGCTCCTCAGCCTTGAGCGGCGTGGAGCGTCCGTCGTCGGCGCTTCGGAGCTCCCGCAGCAGGGCTCCGTCGCGGTCGAGGATCTTCACCGAGGAAACTGAGCGGTAGTCGAGCAGACCCGCAGGCAACGGTGCCGCGATGAACGCGAGCACCGGCACCAGCGGCACGAGCAACAGCGCCAATTTTCGAAGGCGAGTCACCAGGTCAGCCCCTCACCCCGACCCTCTCCCCGCTGTCGCAGGGAGAGGCAGAACCGGGGATCACTTTTGAGTTACCGGAGTGGGGAGCTCGACGGTGAACGAGCCACCCTCGCTGCGACCCCACACCTCGGGCTCGTACATCAGCTCGCCACGCGCCGGCTTGAGCACGAAGGTGCCCGGAGTGGTCGCGCGCGCCACGAAGCTCGTCACGTGCACGCCCGGCGGCAGGTGGTCGGCGAAGATCACCACTCGGCTGTCGCGCATCTCGACGTGGTTGAACGGGCTCCAGAAGCGGTACGCCCACGGGTTGTACTCCTCCTCCTCGACGCCACCCTCGTACCCGTCTTCTCCGCCCTCGTTCTCGTAGCCGACGTCGTTCTGCTCCTCGTCGGGAGAGCGCGCGAGCTTCGCCGTGGTGGCGAGCGACGTGTCCACCGGCTCGAGGCCGGCAGGCAGCGGCACTTCGAATGCAGCCCAGTGACGCTCCTGGTTCGAGGCGATGCGCACGCGAATGCGCACGAGGTCACCGGCGAAGAACTTGGTCGACTGGCCCCCGCCCGCGTACGGCTCGAACCAGCGCTGCACGAAGAGCCCGCTGTCGAGCGACTTGGTGGGCATCTCCTTCGGCGCGTACTTCAGCAGGGCCGAGTAGTAGAGGACGCCCGCGCCTTCCTTCTTGAAGGTCAGCTTCTGCTCGGCGCCACCGGACTTCGCGAGCAGCTCCTTCATCGGGACCGCCTTCACCTCGCTCTTCATCGAGCGGCCCTTGAAGGCCTGGCTCATCAACTCGGCGGTGCCCATGTTGAGCGACGCCTTGAAGTCCGGAGTGTCCTTCTCCTTGGTGCGCAGCACCTGGGTGAGGCCCATGAGCGACCACGCCGCTTCCTGCGTGGTGCGCCAGTCACCGTCACCCTGCCGCACGCCCGTGAGGTACTTCGCCATCTTCCCCACGTAGGGATGGTCGGGCGTGATGTCGGTGAGCGCCTGCAGCACCACGCCAGTGGTGCGCGTGTCGCTGTTGAACAGCGTCGCGTAGGTCTCGCTCTGGATCTCCGCGATGGAGACGCCCTTCGGCGATTCCTTCGCGTTGTTCATGATCTCCTGCATCAGCTTGTTGGCCTGCTGGCGATCACCGCCGCCGACGTACATGGCGTTGGCGAGCAGCGCGCGGCTGAAGATCGAGAGCTTGTCGCGACGCGCGTAGAACTCGGCGTAGCTCGAGGGCTTCGGCTTCTTCATGCGCGCCAGCACGTAGCTCGCGAACACGCGCGTCTCGTCGCCGCAGTACATCTGGCTCCAGCAGCTGCCGCAGTTTCCGCCGACCACGTTGGTCAGGTACTTCTCCGCGCGCGCAAGACGCTCGGCGGGCACCGAGAAACCGACCTCCTGCGCCCGGTAGAGCGCCATGGTGGCGTAGGTGCTCGACCACGCGTCGGAGCACATCGCGTCGGGCCAGTAGCGGAAGCTGCCGTCACCGTCCTGCAGCGAGAGGATGCTCTTCACCGTCGCGTCGATCACCGCGTCGGGGTCCTTCTTCTCGGACACGTCGAGCGTGGGGAAGAGGTACGTGTTGAGGATCGCGTTGAACTCGTCGTTCGCCGCCGCCTTCTTCGGATCGCGCGAGGGCCACGGCACGCCGAACTGTCCGGCGATCTCTCGCAGCGCGATGAACGGCACCAGGCGCGAGCTCTGCTGCTCGAGGCACCCATACGGGTACTCGATCAGCTGCTGGAAGCCGCGGTCGAAGCCAGCGAGCGAGGTCGAGGCCATCGTCACCGTCATCCCCCCCAGGTCGTCGTAGACGTCCTTCGGCGGAGTGATGCCCTCGACGCGCTGATCGGTGGTGTCGCCGTAGGTGGCGACCGCGTCCATCTCCACCGCGAGCTCGATGGGGAGCTTCTCTTCCACTCCGTCACTCGAGCCGCCACCCACCACCTTGAAGCGGAACGCGGTCACGCCCGGCTTCACGGCCTTGAAGGCGAAGCGCACTTCCTTCGGGCTGCCTTCCTTGAGCATCACCTTCTGCTCTGCGGCGCCGGTGAGCTGCGCGCCACCTTCCACGCTCGCGGTGACCGTGGCCTCGCCGCCCGCGTTGCCGTGCGCGTGCACCACCACGCCGGCCTCGAAGGAGTCACCCACGCGCGCGAAGCGCGGCATGGCAGGCAGCGCCATCACGGGCTTGTTCACCTGCACCGCCGTCTCGCCGCTGCCGAAGCGATCGGTCTGCGTGATCACCACCGCCATGATGCGGAACGAGGTGAGGTTGTCGGGGAGCTGGAACGACGTGCTCCCCGCACCGTTCGCCACCTCGAGCGTGGGGTTGAAGAGCACGGTGGTCTTGAACTGGTTGCGGAAGCCGCCGCCGCTGCCATCGCCACCACCACCGCCCGCCTCTTCACCCTTCTCTCCGTACGAGCGCTTGCGCACCAGGTGCAGCAGCGGCTCGCCGAGACGCATCGAGAGCGGACGCTCCGGGTAGATCGACGCGATCGGATCCGGCACGGTGTAGCTGGTGAGCCGGAGCACCGCTTCGTCGACCACGTACAGGGTCACCTCACCCGAGGCCGGCTTGCCCTCGAAGTCCTTCACCTCGAGATCGACCTTCACCGTCTCGCGCGGCTGGTAGTCCTTCTTCTCGGTCTTCACCGCGACCGTGAGCCGCTTGGTCTTCTTCTCGACGTTCAGCTTCACCAGGCCAATGCGCGCGTTGGGCCGACCGGGATCATCACCGGTCTCGATGCCGCCTTCCTTCACGCGCGGACGCATGATCACCACGCCCGCGAACACGTTGGGCACCATCTCCTCGGTGATCGGCACGTCGACAGTCACCACGGAGCCCTTGAGGTCGACGAGCTTGCGCGTGAGCACGCCTTCGCGCTCGACGGTGAACATCGCCTTCGCCTCGGGATACGGCGACTTGATCAGCACCTTCGCGACGTCGCCCACGTTGTAGAGCGGCTTGTCGGTGATCAGCTCGACGCGATCGGTGTCGTTGCGCTGCCACGCCACCCAGTCACTGCCGGTGGCGTAGACGCCCATCGACGACGAGTGCTGCCGGCCCTGCTCGTCCTTCACCGCGCCGCGCACGATGTAGAAGCCCGCGGTGGCCGGCTTGAACTGGCAAGGCACCACGCCCTCGGCGCTCTCGAGCTCGCACTTCTTCACCTCGGTCTCGACGGGCTCCGACACGGTGGTGAAGCCACCCGACGCGTCCTTCTGCTTCACCGACTTCCACGTGCGGCTGGTGACGGTGACGGTGACCTTCTTGCCCTTGGTGCGCTTGCCCTCGGTGTCGAGCACGAGCGACTCGAGCCCGTACTCCGTGCCCACCTGGAGGAAGTACGCCGGGGAACGGAGACCCACGTAGTAGCTCGCCGGGTGCACCATCACCTCGGTGCGGCCCGCCACCGACTGACGGTTCACGTCGGTGACCTCGGCCTCGAAGGTGTACGTGTACGGCTTCTCGCCCGGCGCCTCGGTGCTGCCCGCCTTCACGAAGAGCGCGCCGGTGGTGTCGGCCTTGCCTTCACCCGAAGCGAAGAAGCCGCTCGCGTCGTGCGGCTCGTTGTCGTCCCACCACCAGGTCTCCTGCGCGAAGGTGAAGCCGACGCCCTCATCCGAGGAGAACGAAGTGCTGGTGCGCTGCGACGACCATTTCACCTGCACGTCGTTCATCGCGCCGCCGAAGAGGTAGCGCGCGAACACGGTGGCCTCGAGCGGGTCGCCTGCGATCAGCGACTTCTTCTTGGACTCCACGTCCACGCGGAACTGCGGCGCGCGGTATTCCTCGACACGGAAGCTGCCGGAAGCGTCGACGTTGCCCGCGCCGATCTTCCCGGTGGAGTTCACCGAGTAGTAGCCGGTCGGCGCTTCCTTCCCGATGGTCGCCTTCATGAAGAAGGTGCCGTACTTGGTGACCTTCACGTTCTCGGTCTGCACCTTCTCGCCCTTGGAGTCGGTGATCGTCACGGCGAGGGTGCTGCCTTCCTGCGGCGCACGGAGCTCACCGAGCACGCGGTAGCGCACCACGCCCTTCACGAAGACCTCGTCGCCCGGCTTGTAGATGCCGCGGTCCGTGAAGATGAAGCTCGACGACTCGGGCCGCTCGCCTTCCCAACCCTGGCTCAGGCTGAACTCGTACGGCTCCACGCCGCTGTTCCAGGTGTTCGCGGTGGCGGCGACGTCGCCGTCCTTCTGCGCGACCACCAGGCAGAACGGCACCTCCCACTCGTAGCGCGGGCTCTTGAGCTTCATCGCGATGGCGCCGGGCGCGTCAGCGAAGCCGTCAGCGTTGGTCTTGCCGCTCCACACCTGCGCGCCGGCGGAGTCGAAGACCGAGATGTCCGAGTCAGCGACGGCCTTGCCGTCGGAGAGCCGAGTCACCCAGACCAGCGACGACTTGGGACCGATCTTGATGTGCGCGGCGAGGTCGGTGACCTGCACCACCTGCTGGTAGCCGCGGGGCGGCTTGTACTCGAGGTCAGGCGAGTTCACGTTGAGCAGCGCGACGCCGGTCTTCACGCCCGCTCCGAAGATCTTCTCGAGCTTGAGCGGGTGCACGCGCGCGAGGTTCTTCGGGTACGTGAGCTTCTCGTCTTCGGTGAAGTCAGCAGCGCGGCCGATCACCTTGGTGTCGTCCTCGCCACTCGCGATCAGCTTGGCGAGCTCCGGCACGGTGAGCTTCCACATGCTCACGTTCAGCGTCTTCAGGTTGCTCACTTCCACGGGCACCACGGGCGCGTTCGCGACCTCGACCACGCCGAGCGAGCCGCCGGTGATCAGCGCAGCCGACAGATCCGCGGTCTGGAGCGCGGTGCTCAGCCCCTGCGCCGCGGACTGCTTGAACACGTCACCGACGCCGCCAGCGATCTCGAGCTTGTACTGAGTGCCCGGCTTGAACCGCCCGGGGATGGTCGCGGTCGGACGGCGGTTGCTGATCTCCCACTCGGAGTGCGGCTGATTCACCGAGGCCGCGTCCCAGAGCAGCTCGACCGACGGAGTGACCTTGATGCGCGTCTTCAGCGTGTCGAGATCGATCGCGTTCGTGGTGTTGATGACCAGCGGGCCGTACGGGCAACGCCACTCGCCCTCGCAGAAGCGCGCGCTCTCGAGCTTGAGCGGACCGTACGAGCGCCAGCTCACGTCCTGCACGGTGTTCATCGGCAGCGCGCCTTCCTTGCCGTGCAGCGAAGGGTCGAACTGGAGCGAGAGCGCCTGATCGAGCGGCAGCGCGCTCGCGGGCTTCAGCACGTACCGCATCTGGCGATTGCGGTAGCCGCGCTCACCATCTTCCATGGGCTGGTACGACTTGCCGTTCTTCTTCGCCTCTTCGATCGCCTGGCGGCGCTCGTCCTGAATCGAGATCTCCTTCTCGACCTTGAGCGCGATGGCCGTGCCGTTCGCGGTGAACTTGAGCGCCTTCTCGAGGTCGCCGGTATTCACCGGCTGATTGAACAGCAGCACGATCTTGCTGTCGGGCTGCAACCACCGATCGCCGCGCGGAGGCAACACGTCCTGCACCTCGAGCCGCGGCGTGGAGAAGGTGTACGTGTAGTCCTCAGCGAGCTTGGCGCCGTCGAGGGCAGTCAGGCCCTTCAAGATCGTCACCGTGAAGGTGCTCGAGTACGGCACCAGTCCCTTCGGGACGAACTCCGCCGAGGCGCTACCAAGCCAACGCCACTCACCTTCGATCGGCGGATCGATCCTCGCGAACGGCTTGGCGGTGTCTCTGGCGCGCGTGTCCTCGACCTGCTCGAGGCCCTGCACGGGGCGCGAGAACGTCACGGTCGGACGAACTTCGCCGTACTGATCTCCCTGCGGCCGCGCGGCGACCACGTTGAGATTCTCGCCAGCACCGGGAAGCGCTTCCTGCGGCACGTTCATCGAGGGCGCCTGCGGCAACGGATCCAACTTCCGAGTGCCGTCGACACCGGGCGGGTTCAGCTGATCGGTAGGCGTCTTGCCCTTGTCGCACGTGCAACCAGCAGCGACGACGAGCAGGCACAACGGCAGCAGGCGACGGAAGATCACGGCTTCCCCCTCGGGAAATCGGGTGTGAAGGCCTCGTACCAGAACCCACCGACAACCGAAGTGAGATCGGGCTGTGGCGTGTCACCCGCGTGGTTGCGAGCCCGCCCTGTAAAGCGTGCAATCAGATCGGCCGAAATTCACGCCCACGCCATCGCCGAACATCCCGGCATGACGTCCCTCAAGATCCGCACTTCCGACACCTTGCACCGCCTCACCGCGCAGCTGCAGGCCACCGCCACGGCCTCGACGAGCGCCGTCCGCACTGTTGCGACTTCGCAGCCGGTCAGCTCATTCGTTGCAGCCGTCCACGCCGCGAAGCCCGTGGCGAAGAAGGCCACCGCGGCCAACTCCTCGATCACCTACCGCGTGCGCCCTGGCGACACCGTCAACTCGATCGCGAAGAAGGTGCATCTCACCCGCGCCGAGCTGG
>CBIHPJ010000466.1:0-7325 GCA_966211295.1 uncultured Myxococcales bacterium
ATGCGTCGTTCACTCCGACGCTCGCGAAGTTGAAGGCGCACGCTGACGAGGTGGAGCTCCTCGCGCAGGAAGCGAGCTCACTCGGAGGGAAGGACCCGTTCCTCGATGAGCTCGTCGACGGAGTGGAGATGAGCGCAGCCCGCGCGCGTTTTTCCTGGGCGGTCTTCGCGGCGGCACAGGCGTTCAACACCGGCGCTCCGCATCAAGAGGCGCTCGACGTGGCGAAGGCGGAACTGGTGAAGGCACAACGCATCGCGGGGCGGCGTCGATTGGCGTTTCACGCGCCGAATTCGCAGCAGCTGATCTCCGATGGGCCGAACCCCAGCTTCTACGACTACGGCTACCTGCGCGACGCGAACACGCTCTGCTTCTGGCGCCGCGAGCTCGCGCAAGTCAGGAACCTCGCGGAGCAGGCGGGTGTGGCCGTTCCTGGCTGCGTCTTGTGAGGGCCCTGCCTGCTCTTGTCGGTGCCCGCTATGTTGGAAACCATGGAGCAGGACAACCTCACCGTTCGCATTCTTCAGGAGATTCGGGACGAGGTGCGTCGCGCCTCCGACAAGTCGGAGCAGAGCTTCGCGAGAATGGACGAGCGCTTCGCGAAGATGGACGAGCGCTTTGCCAAGGCCGATGAGCGATTCGAAGTGATCGAGACGACGCTCAAGGATCTCGCTGAGCAGATGCTCTTCCTCGCACGCGGAATCGAGAACTGCCCTTGATAACCGTGGGGCCGTCGAGAAGCGCACCGGTCACTGAATTCCGGCGGCGCCACAGGGGCTGGTGACTCGCGCTGGACCGTGGGAAGAAAGGCGCCAGCATGGTGCCTCCGGACGGTGACGCCCAGCATTGGCTCCGCGCGCTCTTCAACGATTCGCCGATGGCAATCGGCTTCTCACGCGACGGCACGATGCTCGACGCGAACGCTCCGTACCTGGCCACGTTCGGTTACCAGCGCGTCGAGGAGATCCGCGGCACCTCGCTGCTCCTGCAGATCGCGCCTTCGCATCGCGAGGAGATCGTCGGGAAGATCAGGCGGCGCGCCCAGGGTGAAGAAGTCGAGACCACGTATCTGACGCGCGGGCTGCGCCGCGACGGCAGCGAGTTTCCCTTCGAGATCACGCTGTGCCGCGTCTCCGTGCCCGACGGCCCGCTCACCATCGCCTTCATCCGTGACGTCTCCGAACGTGAGCGCGCGACCGCGGAAGCAACCGCTGCCCTCGAGATGTTCCGCACCCTGTCCGCCGCGGCGCTCGAGGGCGTGTACGTGCACGAGCGCGGGAAGATCGTGCTCGTGAATCACGCGGGCGCGTCGATGGTGGCGTCGACGCCCGAGCAGCTCGTCGGAGTCTCGGTGCTCGATCTCTGCACGCCGGAGACGCGCGGGTTCGCCGAGGCCTCGATCACCTCGGGCTCGAACGCGCCGTACGAGGTGATGGCGAAGCGCTTCGACGGAGGCACGCTCCCGATCGAGATCAGGCCCAGAGTGCTCATCCACCAGGGGCGTTCGCTCCGCATCGCGGTCATTCGCGATCTCACCGAGCGCAAGAAGGCCGAGGCCGAGCGCGCGGTGATGGACGAGCGCGTGCGTCGCAGTGACAAGCTCGAGAGTCTCGGCACCCTCGCGGCCGGCGTGGCGCACGACTTCAACAACATCCTCACGATCATCATGAGCGAAGCCGCGGTGGCGCGAGGCCAGAGCAAATCGGGGGCGAGCGTCGACGAGAACCTCACGGCCATCGAGCACGCCTCGGAGCGAGCCGCCGAACTCTGCCGGCAGATGCTCGCGTACAGCGGCCGCGCTCACATCGATCGCCGCCGCCTCGATCTGAGCGCGCTCGTCGCGGACACCACGGCGATGCTCGAAGCAGCCGCGGGACGCCGCGCACTCATCCGCCATGACCTCGAGTCTGGCCTGCGTCCGGTGATGGGAGACGCGACCCAGCTCCGCCAGGTGCTGTTCAACCTGGTGCTGAACTCCGCCGAGGCGCTCACCAGGCCCTCCGAGATTCTCATTCGCACCGGGGCAGAGCACCGGGCGGGCGATGAGCTCCCAGCGGGCGACTACGTGTGGTTCGAGGTGATCGATCATGGCTCGGGCATGGACGCCGCCACCGTGAAGAAGGTGTTCGATCCGTTCTTCACCACGAAGGTGATGGGTCGCGGGCTCGGCATGGCCGCGGTGCTGGGCATCGTGCGTGGGCACCGCGGAGCGATCGACGTCGACAGCGTCGTGGGGCGAGGCACGCGAATTCGCGTCTCGCTCCCCGTTACGTCGGCGCCGTGAGCGCTGCCTTCTGTTTCACGCCGCGCTCCACCACGAAGAGCAGCAGCGGAATGATCAAGCTGAGCACCATGCTGATCATCGCGACCGTGGGCATGCCGGCCAGTCGGCGTCCCGACTCCTCGCCGACGCGCGTCCACTCTTCCGTCTCGAGGATGTGCGCCGAGAGCACCGCGGCCGCCGCCGACGCGCCGTGCTGAATCGCCGACTGCAGTGACTGAAAGCGCGCACGCACCTCGGGCGCGGGCACCTTGGTGGTGAGCGTGTTGTACGAGACGTTGCGCAGGCCGTTCGAGATCATGAAGCCGACGAATGCGGCCAGCACCAGCCACACCGCGACGTTCTCATGCGGCAGGTAGAAGAAGCCGAACACCACGCCGATCACCGTCAGCGCGCCCACCGAGCCCACCTTGAAGCTGCCGAAGCGATCGACCGCCCTGCCCCCGAATTGCGTCGCTGCAAGGCTCGCGATGCCGCCCACCAGGTACGCGTACTTGAGCGCGCTCCGCGGGAAGCCGAGGTTCAGCTGCAAGTAGGAAGCGATGTTGGGGATGATCACGAAGCCCGCCATCATCACCACCGCGGTCATCAGGAAGCTCACCTGCACCAGCGGATCCATGATCAGCGCGATCACGTCGATCTTGCGCTTCTCGTTGGCGAGATGACCCGTCATCGGAGGGAGCATGAAGATCGCGGTCGCCGCCACCACGAGGCCCACCGCTGAGACCGCCATGAACGGGGCGCGCCAGTTGGAGGCCTCGGCGAGCCACAGACCGATGGGCACTCCGACCACCGAGGCGAACGAGAACGCGCCCATCACCGTGCCCATCGCGCGGCCGCGGAGCGCCGGAGGAATCGCGTCGGCGATGATGCTGAAAGAGATGGAGGTCGCGGGACCGCCGAACGCTCCGGCGATCACGCGCGCCACGAGGAGCGAATTGAGATCGAACGCGAGTGCACCACAGGCGGTACCCGCGACCAGACCGAGCATCGCCACCGCGAGCGCCTTGCGGCGATCGAAGCGGTCGAGGAAGAGGCTGCCGATCAAGCCAGAGACGCACGCCGAGGCGGTGTACGCGCCGCCCACGTAGCCGAGGTGCGACTCGGGGATGAGGAGCGCCTTCGCGAAGTCCGGCCCCAGCGGCATCACCATCACGAAGTCGAGGATGTTGACGAACTGCACCGCGCCGATGAGCAGCACGATTCCCCACTGCTTCTTCGTCAGCTCGGGCATGGGGACGGCGGGGGAAGACATGCGGGCCCTTCACTAAGAGAAAAACTCCGGCCGCGCCATTGAGCTGCAAGGCAGGATGCGGAGAGCCGTGAATCCGCGCGTTCGCAGAGTGCTGTTCATCGTGACCGCGGGGGCCGTGCTCTCGCGGCTCTACGTGCTCGGGCGCGATCGTGGGTTCGAGCTCGTCGCGCGCGCCACTGTCACCGTCACGCTGGCGTCGCTGGCCGCCTGGTTGGTGCACATGGTGTTGCACGAGCTCGCGCACTGGGTGGCGGCGCGGCTGAACGACTTCGAGGTCCGCTCCGTGCGGTTTGGCCCGGTGATGTTCGACTTCACGGGTCCACGCATGAAGTTGAAGCGCGGTGGTGATCTGGGTGGCGGCGTGAACTCACTTCCTCGCGGCACGAGTCGGTTGCACGCGCGGCTTCGCCTCGTGGCGCTCGCGGGTCCGCTGATGACTTCGGCGGTGACGCTCGGGACCTACGTCTACTGGAGCGCGCGCGGCGCTGATTCGGTCGCGACTCCCGCGGGCATCTTCATGGTGATGGGCGTTCTCACCCTCGTGACTGCGCTGCTTCCGGGTGCGTTGCTGCCCAACCGCCCGCACAGCGGCACTGACCTCGATCAGATGCTGCAGCCTCGGGAGATCTTCGCGCACTGGGTGAACGCGGCGGCGCTCCAGGGCGTGTCGAAGGGCAAGCGCGTGAGCGAGGTGCTCGATCGACGCGAGGTCGAGAAGTTGATGCCCGAGGGAAGCGAGGCGGAGGTCGAGGCGATCGAGCTCGGGTGGGTGCTCGCGTGTCTCGATGCGGGCCAGGTGGAGCTCGCGCGGCCGCGCCTTCGCTCCATGGTCGCGCGGTTGGACGAGGAGTCACCCGAGTGGCTGCGCGCGGACACGTACAACCAGATGGGGTGTCTGTCGGCCCTCGAGGGAGATCCGGTCTACGCGGAGGCGTGTCTCACCGAGGTGAAGGCGAACGCGGCGACGCCCTGGTACTGCGAGTTGTTGGTGGCGTGTATCGCGCACGCGCGGGGTGATGCGGACGGAGTTCGCTCCGCTTTGACGAGGTGGAACGCGGGACTCGAAGGGCACGTCTCAAGAGTCTTTGCTCTCGGTGGGAATCAGTGGGTGCTGGAGCGGCTCTCCGCGTAGCCTCAGCCATCGTCAAAGCCAAAGGGGGGCGCGATGAGGGTGAGGGTCTTTCGGTCGGACAAGGGCGACTGTCTTCTTCTCCAGAGCAAGTCGGGCAAGACGGTTCTGGTCGATGGCGGCATGGCGAGTTCCTTTCGTGATCACGTGCAGCCAGCGCTCGCGGCGTTGAAGCCTGCGCGTCTCGACCTGGTCTACGTCTCTCACATCGATTCAGATCACATCGGGGGCGTGCTCGAACTCTTTCGCTGGAGAGCGAGTCTCGCCAAGAAGTTCCCTCTCGCGATCACCGATCTTTGGCACAACGGCTTTCCGCACCGCGCGGCCGTCACGTATTCGGCGCTGGAGAAGTCGGCCGACATTCTCGACGGAGGGAGTCACGCGCGAGTGCGCGAGATGGGCCGAGAGCTACGCGCCGTCGCGTACAGCGTTCGAGAAGCGGTCGAGCTGCAAGCCCACGCCTCCGCCTCGGTCAGGCTCAATCGCCCCACGGGCGGTGGGTTGATGCTCGTGCCCAGGAAAGGCGCCGGGAAGCTGGTGCCGTTGGGGTCACTCCGCTTGCAAGTGATCGGGCCATTCGAGGCCGACCTCGCCAAGCTGAAGAGTGAGTGGAACGCCTGGCTCAAGAAGAACAAGAAGAAGGTCGACGAGATCGAGAAGACGGTGCGTCCCTTCTCTGCCGGAGGCTCGTCGACGAAAGCCCTGAACGCGAAGAACGCTCAGCGTCTGTACGATGCGCTGGTGCCGAACGTTGCATTTGCCGCGACGAAGCTGGGGCGACGCGCGGCGGTGACGACCCCAAACCTCGCTTCCTTGATGCTGCTCGTGAAGGAAGGAGGAACCTCGCTGCTGCTCACCGGTGACGGTCACTGCGAAGACCTGCTCCGGGGACTCGAGGCGTGCGGGGCGCTCAAGCCGAAAGGGAAGCTTCACGTCACGGTCTTGAAGGTTCAACACCACGGCTCGAAGAACAACATCGATCAGGCGTTCTGCGACCGAGTGTCCGCGGATCACTATCTCTTCTGCGGAAACGGCAAACACCAGAACCCGCATCTGAAGGTCGTCGAGCTCGTTGCAGGCTCGCGAGCCAAGTCGCCCGGCGCTTTCAAGTTCTGGTTCAACAGCAACAGCAAGGCGCCCGATGCAGTTGCGGCGCACATGCGCAAACTCGAGAAGTTGATGACGACGCTGAAAGCCAGGTACCCGCAGCTGTCACACGAATTCCTCAAGGGAAGTTCGTTCGAGCTGACTGAAGATCATTCCCGGGCGAGTGCCTTGATTCCGCGAATCTCGGCGACCCGAACCTGAACACCCATCACCTTGCGAGGAATCTCGGCCCGCACCTGAGGGGTCAGCGCGGCGACGTTCACCTTCAACACCGGCTTGCCGCGCGTCGTGGTGCTCAGGCCAATGCCTCGGAGCCAGCTCTTGCTGCCGATGAGCAGCTGCAGCTCACCCTTGGCCGCCCGTGCTTTGTTTCTGGCTTCCACGGCCCAATCGTAATGGGAGGCGGCCTGAGCAGCCACCTAGGGGACCGAAACTTTCAGGCGGGAAAGGACACCCTCCATTGGGTTGGCATAGCTGACCGCGCCATCACTCGACCCCGAGAAGATCATCCCAACCCCCTCATTCTTCTTGTTGAGGACCGCCGCACCTGAGTCGCCGGGAAGCGCAAAGGGCTTGTTGTCGTCTCCCTCGATCTCAATCTGACCATCGAAGCGGAGCAGCTTGCCGCTGTAGTCGGCACTGATTTGGTCGACTTCGATCGCAGTGATCTTTCCGCTGGTCTTGCCCGTCGTCCGGCCCACTTTCCAGACGGACCTCCGCTCGACCAGCTCGTCTTCAGCGACCACTCCGTTCAAGAGTGCCCCGTCCCAGGTCATGTCGACGGGAATGTCAGCAGCGACGTGTGCGTAGCCCGCATCGATTCGGTTGATTCCAGTGTTCGTCAGGAGGGCAAGACGGCCGACCTTTGCGACCACATGGGTAGGCTTCTTCCCCTTATCGAGTGGTCCTGGCTGAAGAATGGGTCCACTCCCTGCGAGCACATGGCTGTTGGAGACGAGGACAACCTGGCTGCGAGTGTCGTGGGCGAAGAAGCCGATCGTTCCGGTCTCGACTGCACCAACGGACCATCCCGGAGACAGTGGCCGCCGTTTGGCTCGATAGTTCGCTGCGAACGCCCGCACCTTCCCCACGTACCTGAGATCTGCCTCACCTTTTGCGCGCCCGGCGGCGTAGTGCGCCCACGCGCTCGCGGCTGGATCGTTGGACTGGAGGCGAATTGCCAGGCGAAACCGCTCGGGAGAGTTGCCTTCGACCGGGACGATGCCGACGGCGACGCCTTGAGGAACGGTGCGCGTCGTCGCACTGATCAGCGCTTCGAGTGCGAGGCCCGAGTGCCGATAGGCAGTAGACGCCTCAATCGCCGCGGTCGCCGAGAAGGAGAGGATGCGCCGCAGATCTTTGTGGCGCCCCATCCCAATGCCGCTGACCTCAGACGCCAGCTCGAGCTTCAGCTCTCGCGCGCTACTCAGCCTCATCGCCGCCCCCAGTGAGAATGTGGGCGAGAGCTTAGGCCGACGACTCGCGCTGGAGGTAGCCCGGGGAACTAGTACCGGACCACAGTGGTTTTGACCGGTTCACGCAGCGGCCTGCGGCGC
>CBIHPJ010000467.1:0-7320 GCA_966211295.1 uncultured Myxococcales bacterium
TGTCCGCTCTGCGCCTACAGCGCCTCGTCTGTCGCTGTGGCGGACTCCGCCCCTCTCCCCGCTGGCGCAGGGAGAGGGAGACACTTCAGTTCTTCTGCATCTCGGCCGCGCGCTCGTTCGCTTCGTCGAGTGACATCGGACGTGCAGCGGCGGGAGCGACCTTCGACGAGTTCGCCTTCCACTCGTCCTTGGTCATCGGCGCGTTGAGCTCAGCCTCGCTCAGCTTGCGACCCGTCGCGGCCGCATCGCGCACGCGCTGCTCTCGCACCTGGGCGATCACCTCGAAGAGCGCCTCGTCCACCGCGAACATGCTGCCGGCGGGCGAATAGTCCGCACCGCATGAGGACGCACCGCCCATCACCGAGAGGCCCTTGCTGCCCTTCACCCGGAACAGTCCGAAGCCGGGCTGCAGGCCACGCACCGAGCCCGCGTTCAGCTTGCCCGTGAAGACGGACTCGCCCGTCTGCGCGTTCTCCACCGTGATCGAGTTCTCCGAGAAGTACGAGAACAGCCACAGCTCACCCGAGGTGGTCACCAGGAAGTCGTTCTCGATGCCCGAACCCTCGAGGCCCGTCTGGAAGTGATGCTCGGCGTAGCCCGCCTGGTAGTGCTTGAAGGCCGCGACCACCACGTTCACCGGCGCGTCGCTGGTCACCTCAGCGAACACATCGGAGAGCGTCAGGGTGTGCACCTTCCCTCGGCCCACCACGCCTTCGAAGATCACCTTCTTGGTCTTGAGATCCGTCACCTTCACCTTCGCGTCCATGCCCTGCGCGATCACGTTCAGGTCATTCACGCGCTCGGTGATCGTGCCCACGTAGGTGAGGAAGCGCTTGCCTGAGCCGCGGCCGTTGTCCGCCGGCACCATGAAGCCCTCGTCGTAATAGACCTGCGCGGTGACGCCCTTGCCCGTCGACTTGAGCTCGATGGTCGAGCCGGCGATCTCCGCGAGCTCCTGACCAGTCACGTCGAGGAAGCCGCCCGCCGAGAGCTCGGCTGACTTGAACGGCTTCGACTCGCCCTTCTTGAACAGCTGCACGAACGACGGCTCGTACGCCCAGACTACGAAGTGCTGCGCGCCACCCGCTCCGCCCGGGAGCTCGGCGAAGAAGCGGTTGCTCTTGAACGAGCCGTTCTGATCCTTGAGGTAGTACCCGACCACCGTGCAGCTCGTCGGAGTGCCCACGAGGATCGTCGCCTTCTTGTCCGCGATGAACCCGAAGACGCCCTGCCCGGTCTTGATCACGCGCGTCTCTCCGGGGCCCACCACGCCTTCCCAGATCGTCCCGCGCTTCTCGAGCGAGACCACGCGCACTTTCGTCTCTGGCTCGTAGCCGTGAATCACCGCCTCGGCCGCGGTGTAGAAATACGTGGTGTACATCGGCTTGCTCGGGGCCTTGACCGTGGTCTCCTCCTTCTTCGGAGCGGGCTTAGCGACCTCGTCCGGAGGATTGAGGCCAGCGACGCCGGCGAGCACGAGGAGAGCGAGGGAGACCTTCACGGGGTGCCTTTCGGTTGAGGTACCCCTTCAACGAATGAAGCTCAGGGTGGATCTGAACCCCGTCTTCACTACAGTTACCTTTCGGTGAGCGAGTTCGACGAGATCACAGCGGGCCTCCCCGTACCGACCCTCCCGGCGTCCAAGGGCCACCGCACGCCAGTGCTGCTGGTGGTGGGAGGTCCTCGCACCGCCATCGGCCGCGCCTATCCGCTGGAGCAAGAGCTCCTGATCGGGCGCGCGGGCGAAGCCGACGTGTGGCTCGACGAAGAAGGCGTCAGCCGCAAACACGCCCGCGTCATGCGCGCGAGCGGCGTGGCGCAGATCCAGGATCTCGGCTCACGCAACGGCACGTGGGTGAACGGAAACCGGATCAAAGAGATCGATCTCAAAGAGGGAGACCTCGTGCAGATCGGCGCCACTCACATTCTTCGCTTCGTCTTCCAGGATCAACTCGACGAGGCCGCGCACCGCACGCTGGTGGACAACGCCATCCGCGACTCGCTCACCGGCGCGTACAACCGCGGCTACTTCCTCGATCAGCTCCGCAAGGACGTCTCGTCGGCGATCCGCCACAGGCAGCACCTGAGCCTCGCGATGATGGATCTCGATCTGTTCAAGCAGATCAACGATCAGAACGGTCACGCGATGGGCGACCTCGTGCTCCGTCACTTCTCGCGCGCCGTGGCCACGCTCATTCGCAGCGAAGACACCTTCGGCAGAATCGGCGGCGAGGAGTTCGCGCTGATCCTCCGGCAGTGCCCTGAGCACGAAGCCGCCCGAGTCACCGAGCGGATCCGGCAGTCGGTGGCTGAGCTCGACCTGATGAACCACGAGGTGCGCGTGGGGATCACGGTGAGCATCGGCTACACGTCACTCGCGGCCGGAACTGCGACGGGTGACATTCAGCTGCTCGAGACTGCTGACAAGGCGCTCTACGAAGCGAAGCACCAGGGCCGGAACAAGGTCATCTACGGCCCGCTCTCATAGCGAGGACGCCCCTCTCCCCGCACCGAGGGAGAGGGAGCACAACGCTCAGTCAGCCGGCATCGGCGGCACGAAGCTGCAGGTGCTCGACTCGAGGCACCCTTCCATCGGCAGCTCCATGCCGCTGGTCTGCAGGTACCGGCCGAGCATGTTCAGCATCACCGAGCCCAGGTTGAACGGCAGCGAAGGATCCGGAGTGTCGAAGCCGTGGCGGCCCGTCGGCACCACCATCGGGAAGATCACGCCCGTCACTCCACCGACGCGATCGTTCGGCTTCACGAGGCGCAGCGGAGGAGTGAGGCGTGGGCAGTCGAACCCGTCCTGCGTGCCGTCGCCCGAGAGCGCGGAGAAGTGATCGACGTCGAGCAGCACGTCCGCTCCGGCGCTGTTCTGGTAGCGGCCCACGCGCTCCACCGCCTCGAGCACACCGTTGTCGATGAGCACGCGGTTGGGCGTCTTGTTGTAGCGGGGGTCGTGCGAGAACAGCTCGACCATGCCCGCCGCGCGCGCGATGGCCACGCCAGTCGCGACCGGCACGTTCATGTCGCCGATGGTGTTCACCACCACCATGCGCGTGCCGACCTCTTCACCCGTGCCGTAGCGCAAGATGCGGCGGCGCTCGGCGTTGGGCAGGAAGTTCACCGGGTCACCGCGCTCGATCGCCAGCTGAGCGAGGCCGAGGAAGCGGCGAATCTCGGGTGACTGACGGCGCAGACCGAAGCCATCGCCCAGCGCGATCAGCGCGTCGCCGGCCTTGTGCTCCAGACCCTGGAACTTCGAGTCGAGGCCGAAGGTGTCCATCGTCCAGTACGGCTCGGTGTCGGTGGGAATCTCGCAGCCCTCACGCTCCCGCGGAGCGAGCGCGCCCGAGTACACCGCGACCTTCCACTGATCGTTCTCATCCGAGCTCACCGCGGCGCGCAGCAGGCCGTTGGGGCCGACGCGGGCACAGCGATACTCGCCCGAGGTGATGTTGGAGAGCACCGCGGTGTCGCCCTCCTTCAGCGCAGCGCTCACGGGACCGAGCTTCACGCGGCCCAGGTCGTTCAGGTTCGGCAGCACCTGCCACGCCTCGAGGTCACCCTGACCATTGCGCGTGGTGACGAAGAGCGGCCCGAGCATGCGCAAGTTCACCGCTTCACGCACGCCGCCCTGGATCGAGCGCACGCCGATGTCCGGCAGACCCGCGCCGCCCGACACGGGGACCGCGACGTCAATCTGCGGCTCGAGACCCGACATGATCGCGCTCATGATTCCGCCCAGTGAGCCGCCGGTGATGTGGATGGGCGCGGTGCCTCCGACGTCGAGCACGCCATCGCCGTTGAAGTCGCCGGCGAAGTCATCAGCGCCATCGCGGTTCGCGTCGTAGTGCCAGGTCTTCGCACCGTCGAAACCGCGGAGCAGCCGCACCAGCTGCATGTAGTCGAGCGCCGACTGCTTCACGACCTCGCGCGTGTGGAGGATGTACGACGTCCAGAAGTCCGCGCCCGAGTCCTTCACGCCGTCGCGGTTCTGATCGAACGCGCGATCGTTCTTCGCGATCGCGTCGAACATGTTGCCCAGGCCCTTGCCGGCGAGCAGGCCGCGCGCGAGCTCGAGATCGGTGGGATCGAGACCGACGCCGTGGCTCACGTTCTCCATGCCGATGGTCGCGAGGCCGTAGCGCGCGAAGAAGCCGCCGTAGAAGAGAGGATCGAGCTTATTCCCCGTGTAGCCGTGACCGAGGATCACCACGGGCGACGGACCCACGGGCGAGCCCGGAAGCTTCTTCGGAATCGTCAGCCACACCGTGACCGTCTCGGGCCGCGTGAAGGCCGCGCCGCTGACCGGATCCACCTGGAAGAGCTGCTTGTAGAGCGGCAGCGGGTTCCCTTCCGAGTCCTCGCGCGGGAAGAACTGCGGCGACACGAACTGGAACACCACGTGGTAGTCGATGAACTTGTGGTGATCGGCGACCTGCTGCATCGACGGGCTCAGTGAGCTGGTGCCGTTGAGCTGCTTCAGGAGATCGATCGCCGCGGTGCGGAACTGCTCACCGGTCACGATGCGCACGTTCATCTGCGAGCCCGGCGTCGCGTCACGCAGCGTCATGATCTTCGACACCTCGGCGGGGAATTCCGTGGCGAGGCGTGCCATGGGGCCGAGGCCGTAGAGACCGTCACGAATCGCCACGTAGTCGGCGCTCACGCTCTGGGTGCTGTACGGCCACGTGAAGGCCACGTCCTCGAGGCTCAGGCCGAAGTTCGGCAGGCACTGCGCGAGTGGCTCGAGCTGCTTCGTCTGCGACGCGTGGTTGATGTACTGGAACGGAGACTTCACCGGGCGGCCGTCCTCGTCGACGAGGCGCTTGGTGAGCACCACCGCGTAGGTGTTCTTCTCGCGGAGCGGCAGCACCGGCTTCATGATCAGCGTGTTCGTCTCGCGCTCGTAGAACGGGAGCGCCTTGAAGCTCGAGTCGTTCGGGAAGAGCGTGTTCGGGTGATCGAGCACGCCGTCCATGTCGAGGTCTTCACCGAGATCGAGCTTGCCGTTGCGGTTCAGGTCCTCCTCTCGATCGTCGAAGAGCAGCTGGTCACCTTCGCGGTCGTTGTCGAAGTAACCGGGACGCTCGAGCACGATCGGGAAGTTGCCCTCGCCCATGTCGAGCGGCGTGCGCTTGCAGAAGTCCGGTGAGTCGGGGCTGATGTCGATCAGGTACGCCGCGTCGTCGCTCGCGTCGTAGTCGTCGCCCTGGTGACGGCGGATGATGTTGTGCAGGTCGAGCGGCTTTTTGAAGGCGACCGTGATGCTCTGGTACGTGCCCCAGCCGTCGAGTTGATCGAGCGACTCACGCGTCGATCGCTCCCACTTGGTGGCGGCCTGCATCGACGCGTTGATGCGGCGCTTGGTGGGCGAGGTGGCGTCGAAGCGCGTGGCGAAGTCGTTGGGCAGCGGAATGTTCGGGAGCGGCTTCGCGAACACGTCGAACACCACTTCGGAGCCCGTGCCGTTGCCGCTCTCCATCAGGCCCTTGCCCTCGGGAGAAGCGCAGCCCACGCCAACGACCACTGCAGCCAGAAGGAGCTTTTTCATGTGGGGCCTCAAATTCCGACGCCGAGACGGAGACGACCAAAGCCAACGGGGCTCATCAGGCCGCCGGTGGGCAGCGTGTACGCATCGCCGGGGAGGAACAAGCCCCCCTCGGCGGTAATGGAGATCACCAGCTCGGGGATGGGCTTGATCCGCGCCTGCGCTCCGAGATCGAGCTCGGTGCCGAGGTACCAACCGGGGGTGCCGCCGAGCGCGTTGATGGGCGTGCCACCGGTGATGCGGGTGTTGAACGGATCGGTGAGCTTCGCGGTGCTGAAGGCGAAGAGCGGGCCGCCGTACGCGTCGAGCCAATCGCTCATCGCGATCTTCACGCGCGGGTAGAGGTACCAGGCGCCGGTGATCGATCCCGCGGTGCCGAGCAGATCTGCACCTTCCGGAGCGACGCCCACGAGGGAAGGATCGCTCGCGCGCACCGAGCCGCGCGCCGACTGATACGCCATCACCTGGTCGAAGAGGATCAGGCCGACCTTGTAGTCGCGGTCGAAGCGGAAGTTCTCGATGCGATCGTCCGACGCGTTGTGATCGCCCGAGGCGTAGCCGCCATCGAAGTACATCGTGGTGCGGCCCACGCGGAGCTGCGTCTTGAAGGCCGCTCCGAGCTGGCCGAGCTTCAAGAGCGCCGCGTTCTCATTGCGCGCCTGGGTGGTGGTGCCGGTGATGCCGACGATCTCCCAGCCCACCTTGAACTCGCTGCCGCGGCGCTTCATGAACTGCCAGCGGCCCGCGAAGTCGAGCACCACCGCGTCAGTTGCCTTGCCGCCGTCGGTGGAGTTGATGTTCCGCTGGTTCCGGTACACCGCGTAGACGCCGAAGTTGTTGTCGATGTCCTTGTTGAAGCGCACCGCGATCACGCCCTGGAACGCGCGGTCGCCCTTCGAGAACTCGCCGAAGTTGTCGCGGACGATCAGGTCGGCAGCGAGCGCAGTCTCGAACGCGCGGAACGCCCCGCCCCGCCCGAACAACGGCCGCGCCACCAGCAACGCTCGGTACGTGAGGTTGCCGAAGTGCTGCATGCCGAACTCGCCGGCGAGCGGATCCATGCCGCCGTCATTCGCGAGAAGACCGAGGCCCCACATCGAGGTCTGCTGACCGACGCGGAACGCACCGCTCGCCCACTTGTACTCGAGGTACACCTTGCGCAGCTCGAGCGCGCGAATGCCGGGAACGGGGCGGCGATCGCCGATCAGCGACTCCGGAGGAATGCCGAAGATCGCGCCGGTGGCGGCGTCGGCTTCGGCGATCAGCCCGAGGGGGCCGAGGTGGATCTCAGGCGAGACGCGAACACGGGTCTCGAACGGAGCGACCGGGTACGTGGTGCCTTCGGAATCGAACGGGTACGAGGTGCTTCCGCCGTAAGCGAGACGAACCGAGGCAGAGAGCTTGGCGGAGAGCTCCCAGGGCTCCTGGCCGGGAGCTGGTCTGGCCGGCTCTTCCTTCTTCTCCGGCGTGGCGGGAGCGGCAACCGGCTGCTGGAGATCCTGCTGGAACGGGGTGGCCGAAGAACCAGCGTCGACCGCATCGTCGCCTGCGGTGCCCAGGTCGCGGAGCAGCGTCGGGTTCACTTCATCGCCGGGATTCGCGGCCTTGGGAGTGACAGGGCCGGCATCAGACTGAGCCAGCGCAGGCATGGACGCGAGCAGCGCCAGGCCCAAAATCATCAATCTCATGTGCGTGTTTCCCCTTAAAAACCGCGACAGCGGGCGCGGCCTGTACCACCGTCACACACGCGTGACTACCCCACCGGG
>CBIHPJ010000468.1:0-7283 GCA_966211295.1 uncultured Myxococcales bacterium
TCGGACGCGACGTTCCAGCGCCTGGTGACGCAGCTCAAGTTGATGGACCTGCTCGGCGTGCGCGACGCGATCGCCGATCCCCAGGTGCTCGACCTGCAGATCATCGGCCTCGAGCAGAACGAGTCGTATGACTCCGTGCACATTCGCGTGACCGCGCAGCTGTGTGATTCCGAGGCGCCTTCGAACGCGACCGATGAGATGGCGCTCGCCGCCGCGCGGAAGAAGAAGCCCGAGCAGTTCATCGAGGTGTGGACGTTCCTCCGCAAGCCGGGCGCGGTCACCAAGGTCGAGGGCGACATCAGCCAGGGCAAGTGCCCCAACTGCGGCGCTCCGTTCGAAGGTGGCGCGGCGAACACCTGCGAGTTCTGCGGCGCGATCGTCAACAGCGGCAACTACGACTGGGTGCTCGCAGAGATCACGCAGGGGAGCCAGTTCCAGCCGCACCCGATGACTCCGGATGGATTGGTGAAGGCGCGCCAGAACGACCCGACGCTCACCACCGAGGCGCTCGAAGATCGCGCGTCGCTCGTGTTCTGGAAGTGGGTCGAGTCGCAGTCGCTCGGAGATGCCGGCCGGCTCGCGAAGGTCGCCACGCCTGGCTTCCAGGACGAGGTGAAGGGCGGCATCGAGCACATCGCGAAGCAGGGCAAGGTGAAGTTCTTCGTGGAGTGCGCGGTCGGTGGCGTGAACGCGCAGCAGCTCACCCAGGTCGACGGCAAGGACATCGCCGCGGTCGAGATCAAGTGGAGCGCGAAGATCGGCATCGGTCCCAACGGGTCCAAACCGCCTTCTGCTCTGCCCAGCCAGCCGCAGCGCTACGTGATGCTGCTCGAGCGCGCGGTGGGCGCGAAGTCGTCGGCGGACAACGGCATGTCGACGAACCGCTGCCCTCAATGCGCGGCGCCGCTCACCGACAACGGCCAGCCCAGCTGCGAGTTCTGCGGCACGTTGCTCAGCAGCGGTGAGAAGGACTGGGTGATGCGCGACTTCGGGAGCTGGGAGTGGTGGCGCTCGAAGGGCGGTCAGCCTGCGACGTCACGCGCGGCTCCGGCGGCGGCGAAGGTGCCCGATCGCGAAGAGCGCGAGCGCCTCGTCTACATGATGGCCGCGATGGCGATGGCCGACGGTGTGGTCGACGAGAGCGAGCGCAAGCTGCTCAAGATGGCGTCGGATCGCTGGGGCATTCCGTGGGCGAACATCGAGCTGGCGCTCAACGCCGCGCCGGGTTCGTTGTTCGACAAGCTGATCTCGAAGGGCTCGAGCGAGGCCGAGTCGTTCATGAAGGAGCTCGTCGCGGTCGCGATGGCCGACGGGAAGATCGACTCGAAGGAGAGGAAGATGCTCGAGGTCGCGGCGACGCACCTCGGGCTCCAGGGCCGCCTCGGAGAGTTCCTCAAATAAACCGATGCTCGGGTTGGTGGGTTTGGTCGGAGTGTTGATGACTGCGACGCCGGTGCTCGAGCCCGGCGCGGTGATCACGTTGCCTCCGCACGTTGGCGTGATGGTGAGCGCGAGCGAGCCTGTTCGTGTCGCGCTCTTTCTGCCGTGGGTCTGGCGAATTCCGCCGGATGACGCTGCGGTGCTTCGCCCGAATCAGCTCATCGTCGAAGCTGGAGCGCTGTTCGGTGCCTCGAGTGCGTTTACGGCGCGACTTGCGTTCCGTTGGCTGCGAGCTCCGCTCGAGTGGCTCGCGGTCGGCGGCGGACTGGGTATCGGTGTCGAGGTGGGATCGTTGACGAGACCGACGTCTTCGTTCGAGCTCGTCGCGCGCATCGGGCCGGGACCGACGGGTTATGGCTTGTTCACTGCGCGTTCAGAGATTCGGCTCGATGGAACCGTCGCGTGGTTGTTCGCGATCGGTGCAACCTATTGGTGAGCCTCGAGGAAGGCAGTTCGCGATCGAGAGCTGTCCTACTCGAGCGAGGCGATACGCCAGCCGTCAGCTTCCTGCACGAGCTTCAGCGCCCTGCCCTGCGCCCACTCGAGGGCCGCCGCGTCCTTCGCCTCGACGAACGCACCACCCGCCTTCGCCTTGATCTGCGCGAGCCGAGCAGCAGCGAGCGGATCGGAGCCGAAGTCACGCTCGAGATTCTGCACCGAGTACCGCTCACGCAGCGGCTTCGCGAGCAACGGCAGCACCTCTTCGAAGTGCTTCGACTCAGTCGCCGCCACGAAGCGCTGCACCAGATCACGCAACACCGCCTGGCGATCCTCCACCGGCTGAGGCACCACCACCGGCTTCGGCTCAGGCTTCACCACTCTCGGTGACGGAGTCGTCGCGCAGCCCGCCAGCAGCAGCACCGTCAGCCCGGTGACGGCGCGCTTCAAGGCGTACCTGCATCCGTGGCGGCAATCGGAGCGACCATCGGCTGCGCGATCACCACCGGCGCACGAATCGCCCGGCTGATCCCCTCAGGCCTCAACATCGCGGGACGAAACGCCGCGGGATCCTTCACCATCATGTTGGCCGGGGTCGCAGGGACGGCGGGCGCAGGAGCTGGCGCTGGAGTGGGACTGATGACCGCCTTCGGTTCCCACACGGAGAGCGCGATCACCGTCACGAAGAAAGCCACCACCGCACCTAATGCAACCTGCCGCGTCATACGCACAGGCCTTACCCGAGGGCGCGACCACTGGTCTATACCCCGCGCCCATGTCTCAACCCCGTGAAGTGCGCGCGCCGCGTGGAAACCAACTGTCGTGCAAGGGCTGGGTGCAGGAAGCCGCCCTCCGCATGCTGATGAACAACCTCGATCCCGACGTGGCCGAGCGCCCGCAGGATCTCGTGGTCTACGGCGGCACCGGAAAGGCCGCGCGCGACTGGCAGAGCTTCGATCGCATCATCAACGCGCTGAAGAACCTCGGCGATGACGAGACCCTGATGATTCAGTCAGGGAAGCCGGTCGGCATCTTCAAGTCACACCCCGACGCGCCGCGGGTGCTCCTCGCCAACTCGAACCTGGTGGGCCACTGGGCCAACTGGGATCACTTCCGCGAGCTCGAGAAGAAGGGACTCATGATGTACGGCCAGATGACGGCCGGCTCGTGGATCTACATCGGCACGCAGGGAATCTTGCAGGGCACCTACGAGACTTTCGTGCAGGCGGGCCGCACGCACTTCAACACTGATGATCTCGCCGGCCGCGTGATCCTCACCGGTGGCCTCGGCGGCATGGGCGGCGCGCAGCCGCTCGCGTGCACCATGGCCGGCGGCGTGATGCTCGCGATCGAAGTCGATGCAGGTCGCGCTCAGCGCCGCATCGAGACGAAATACATCGATGTGATCGCGAAGGATCTCGACGAAGCCCTCAAGCTGGTCGCCGAGGCAAAGGAGAAGAAGCAGGCGCGCTCCATCGGTCTCATCGGCAACTGCGCCGAAGTGCTCCCCGAGCTGGTGAAGCGCGGCTTCAAGCCCGACCTCGTCACCGATCAGACCAGCGCTCACGATCCACTCGCGGGCTACATCCCCGCGGGACTCTCGCTCGAGCAGGCGGCTGCACTCCGCGCATCGAACCCCAAGGAATACGTCGATCGCGCGCACACCTCGATGGCCGCGCACGTGAAGGCGATGCTCGCGTTCAAGGCGACTGGCTCGCACGTGTTCGACTACGGCAACAACCTGCGCGCCGGCGCGGTGAAGGGCGGAGTCGCGAACGCGTACGACTTCCCCGGCTTCGTGCCTGCGTACATCCGCCCGATGTTCTGCCGCGGCGAAGGCCCCTTCCGCTGGGTGGCGCTCTCCGGAGATCCCGCGGACATCAAGGTCACCGACGACGCGCTCAAGGAGCTCTTCCCGCAGAAGAAGCACATGGTGCGCTGGCTCGACATGGCTGGTGAGAAGGTGAAGTTCCAGGGCCTCCCCGCCCGCATCTGCTGGCTCGGTTACGGGGAGCGTCACAAGGCGGGCCTGCTCTTCAACGAGCTCGTGCGCACCGGGAAGGTGAAGGCGCCGATCGTGATCGGCCGCGATCACCTCGACTGCGGCTCCGTCGCTTCGCCCAATCGCGAGACCGAGGCGATGAAGGACGGCACCGACGCGGTGGCGGACTGGCCGATCTTGAACGCGATGATCAACGCGGTGAACGGGGCGTCGTGGGTGTCGTTCCACCACGGCGGCGGCGTGGGCATCGGCTACTCGCTCCACGCGGGCCAGGTGATCGTCGCGGATGGCACCGACGCGGCTGCTCGTCGCATCGAGCGCACCCTCACCTCGGATCCCGGCATGGGCGTGATTCGTCACGTCGACGCGGGTTACGACGAGGCGATTCAGACCGCGAAAGAGCGCGGCGTGAAGATTCCCGGCGTCACTTCATGATCCCTGCTCCCTCTCCCTGCGGGAGAGGGTCGGGGTGAGGGGGCACACATGGAAAAATTCGACCTCCTAATTCACGGCGCATCAGAGGTGCTGACCTGCACCGGCGAAGGCACCGCCGAGGAGAAGCTCGGTCCGATCAAGAAGGGCGCGATCGGAATTCGTGACGGGCGCATCGAGTGGCTCGGCACCGAGCCTCCGGTGCGTGGAGTGATGGAGGTCGACGCACACGGTGGCTTCATCGGTCCCGGGTTCGTCGACTGCCACACGCACGTGGTGTTCGCCGGAGATCGATCCGGAGAATTCGAACAGCGCTGCCAGGGCAAGACGTACCTCGAGATCGCCGCGGCGGGCGGCGGCATCGCGCGCACCGTCGCTGCCACGCGCGCAGCGAGCGAACACGAGCTGATCGAGCTCGCGGTTCCTCGACTCGAGCGCCTGCTCAAGCACGGAGTCACCACCGCGGAGATCAAGAGCGGCTACGGCCTCGACGTCGACTCCGAGCTCCGCATCTTGAGAGTGATCGCGAAGCTGCGCGATCGCACGCCGATCTCCCTCGTCGCCACGGTGCTCGCCCTTCACGCGATTCCTGCTGAGTTCAAGGGAGACCGCGCGGGTTGGGTGAAGAAGGTGATCGAAGAGCTCCTGCCCTTCGTCGCGCGCGAACACCTCGCCCGCTTCAACGACGTCTTCGTGGAGCAGACCGCGTTCACTCACGAAGAAGCGCGTCAGTGCCTTCACGCAGGCCGCGCGCTCGGATTGTTGCCGCGGCTCCACGTGGACCAGCTCACCGCGAACGGAGGCGCCCAGCTCGCCGCCGCGCTGGGAGCAGTCACCGCGGATCACCTCGAGCAGATCTCTCACGACGGAATCACAGCGTTGGCGAAGGCCGGCACCGTGGCGGTGCTCGCTCCAACCTCCACTCTCTTCGCGAAGGCGCGACCGTTCGCTCCGGGTCGCGCTTTGATCGACGGCGGAGTCACCGTCGCCCTCTGCACCAACTGCAACCCGGGCAGCTCGCACTCGGAGAACGTGTTCCTCGCGATGGGTCTCGCGTGCGTGGAGAACGGTCTCACTCCGGCGGAGGCCTACCTGGGCTTCACTCGACATGGTGCAGACGCCCTCGCAGAGCCTGAGCTGGGGCGGTTGACGGTGGGCGGCCCGGCGGACCTGGTGCTCTTCGGCGCGCCCAGCTACCGCGCCCTGCCCTACCACTTCGCCATGAACGACGTGCTCCACGTGGTGAAGTCCGGACGCGTGGTCTTCTGACCTTTTGGGCGTTACAAACACCCCACTCCGATGTGTAGAATCTTTGCAGTCAGGGCCGCCACGCCGATCTCGGTTCGGCCCGCCTTCGATGGACTTCAGAAGCTCGCGGCCGAGCACAAAGACGGCTGGGGCGTCGCGAACTTCCCGCAGGACTCGAGTCAGCGATGGATCGAGACCGGCATCATCTCCGCAGAGAGCTGCACGCGCTTCGATGAGCTCGGCGATCTGACGACGCAGGCGATGCTGGTGCACATCCGGCTCGCTTCGGTCGGCACGGTGCACGAGCGCAATACCCACCCGTTCTCCGCGGGACCGTGGGTGTTCATGCACAACGGCACCTTGAAGAACTTCGATCGCGCGCGCGCCCGCTTCGACGCGGAGATCGCTCCTGAGCATCTGGCTTCGTTGCGTGGAGAGACTGACTCGGAGCGCTGCTTCGCGCTCTTCCGCACGTACCTCGGAGATCGCACCGGCACCGACGAGGTGATCTCTGCGCTCGCGCGGGTGTTCCGCACCGCGGAGCGGCTCTGCGACGACGATCAGCCCGGCAAGCGCTCGGCGATGAACTTCCTGGTGAGCGACGGCGCGCGCGTGTTCGCCACGCGTCGCGATCGTTCGCTCTTCACGCTCTCTCGTCCTGACCTCGCCGCGATCGCCAGCGCCGAGCTCTTGCCTGACGAGAAGTGGCAAGAAGTTCCCGACGACACGTTGATCACCATCGACGAGGCGCTCCGAGTGACGAGCCGGCCGATTCCCCAGTGAAGCCAGCAGACCTGAAGGTCACCCATCACTTCGCGGCGCTGCCCTCCCTGCGCATGCACTATGTCGAGGCCGGAGAAGGCCCGCTCGTGGTGTTGCTGCACGGCTTCCCGGAGAATTGGTGGTCATGGCGCTACCAAATCCGCGCGTTGGCGGATGCGGGCTTCCGCGTGATCGCTCCGGATCTGCGTGGCTATGGAGATACCGACAAGCGCGGTCCGTACGATCTCGACACCATCACCAACGACGTCTGCCACCTCATCGAGTCACTCGGTGAGAAGCGCGCGAAGATCGTCGGACACGACTGGGGCGGAGCGGTGGCGTGGCACCTCGCGACCCATCGCGCGGAGTTCTGCGAGCGGCTCGCGGTGGTCAACTGCCCTCACCCCGAGATGATGCAGCGCGCGCTGCTCGGGAAGCGGCTCTCGCTCGGTCAGTTGAAGCGCAGCTGGTACTTCTTTTTCTTCATGCTGCCCTTCATCCCCGAGTGGGCGCTCACCAAGGACGACGCGCGGCAGACGAGGCGCGCCATCTCGAGCGCGGCGGTCGATCGCTCGCACTTCGGCGAAGAAGATCTGAGGCCCTTCCGCGACGCGATTCAGCGGCCAGGTGCTGCGAGTGCGATGGTCGGCTGGTACCGGGCCGCGGTGTTGGACGGATTGAAGAAGGCGTTCAAGCCTCGGCGCTACTCAGGCATCACCGCGGAGACGATGATCGTCTGGGGCATGAAGGATCCCGCGCTCAGCTACGACGATCTGATCCCAGGCACCGAGGAGTTCGCGCCGAGGCTCAAGGTGGAGCAAGTCGCCGACGCCGGCCACTTCGTGCACGCCGAGCGGCCTGAATTGGTCAACCCAGTGCTCATTTCGTTTTTCCGCGGGTAGCGCTCGCCGTAGCGGTAGGGACGGCCCTTCACGGGCCGCCCCCCGCACAGATCCGAGCG
>CBIHPJ010000469.1:0-7279 GCA_966211295.1 uncultured Myxococcales bacterium
AGTTGCGGCGGATCGAGCTCGACGAAGAAAGAGAGTCGCTGCGGTTTCATGCCCTCACCCCGACCCTGTCTTGAACGTGCGCGAAGTGCGCCCCTCACCCCTGCCCCTCTCCCCGCTGGCGCAGGGAGAGAGAGACACTATGGGCACGCCTTCTGGACGGCAGCGAGGAGACGAGCATCAGCCGAGACGAGCTCGGGCTTCAGCGCCTTCAGCTCAGGACATCGCTTCTCGTTCACCAGGTCAGCCGCGTGGTTGTGCAGCGCGACCGAGAGATTCTTCTTCAGCATCTCGTCGTTGGGCGCATCTCTGAGCCCACGCCGCACCTCCGCGAGCACGGTCACCCAGTCCCCCGTCTCCGCCGACTTCCCCGCACGCCTCGCAGCACAAGTCGCGAGCGCATTCGTGGCCCGCTCCTGCAACGAAGCCTCGCTGCGGACCGCCGCGACCAACCGAGGCCGCGCCTCGTCGCACGCGCCCGTGTTCGAGAGATCGATGCCGCTGTTCAACTCCACCCGCGCGAGGTTCTGAATGATGGCGCGATCGCTCGGCATGAACACCAGCGCACGGTTGAGCTCCTTCGCCGCCTGCGGCCAGTTCGCGGCCGCGAACGGCTCCTTGGAATGCTGCGCCCAGCACACGCCCGCCATCTGCCGCCCCTCCCACTTCTGTGGCGCGAGCGCGTGCGCGTGGGTCAACCCCTCGCTCACCATCTGCTCGACCTCTTCGCAGCGCCCGGCCTCCGCCTCGACTCGCACCTGACGATCGAGCGCGTAGACGATCGACGCCTCTGCGTTCTTCTCCGCGGGCGCGAGCTGCAGCGCACGCCGCGCGTACTGAAGTGACTTGGCGGAGTCCGTCTCCAACAATTGATTCGCGAGCTCAGCCAGACAGGCCGCGGCCTCCTTCGAGCCCTTGCTCGTCGCCGTCAATCCTTCCGCGTGGCACCGCGCGGCGGATCCCTCGAGCACCGCCAGCTGCGCGAGGCTGCGCGCCTTCACCTCGGCGAGCCCCTCGTGCTGGAAGCCCAGGCTGGTCGCGAGCTCCACGTGCTCCAGCGCGCCAGACCAATCACTCCGATTCGCCGCGGCGATCGCCAGGTGGTGATGAACGATACCCAGGCTGCGCTGCAGCAGCGCGCGGTGGCTTCCTTCGGTGACCTCGAGCCCGAGCTCCAGCAACTGCTTCGCGTCGTCGAAGCGCTGCTGCTCCACGAGATCCTTCGCGCCCTTGCTCAGCAGGCTCGCGCGCCAATCAGCCATGCGCTTCTGCAGCCCACCCGTGGCCATGCGCGCGCCGCGATCGAGCGCGAGCGCAGCCGACGCGGCATCACCACGCTGAGCGAGCGCCACCGCGCGATTCGAATAGACCGCCGCCACCAGAGAGAGCGCAGGCAGCTCTTCGGCTTGCTTGAGACCGGCCATGAACTCCTCTGGCGAGACGGAGCCACCCGCGATCCGCGCGACGTGCGCCGGGGAGAACTTCTTCCGATCGGGATCGAACCCGTTCTGCGTGGTGGTCTCCACGTCGATGGTCTTCCCCTCGAGCACCACGTGCACGAACGCGTGATGAGGCGTGACCACGCCGCGCGCGGTGGTGAGCAGACCTTCCGCTGCGACGAGATAGAGGATCGCGGAAGAGAGACAGTTGAACTCGCCGGTGCGCTCGACGTGATCGAGCTCCGTCGCCGTCATCTCGTATTGACGGAACACCGTGTCGTGGAGCGCCAACAACAGCACTCTCCCGCGCGCAGCCTCAGTCGGCTCAGCCTTCGCGCGCGAGATCGCCGGAGCGAGGGCTGCACGCACGCGCTTCGCCTCAGCGGGGATCTCTCCTTCAGGAACTCCGCTCGCGAGGAGCGCGGCGTCGAGCAACGTCGCGCCCTCCAGCTTTCCGTCGAGCGAGTGGGCCGCGAGCTTCTTCTCCATCGCGGTGAGCGGAGGGAGCTTGGTGACGTTGGTGGGTGCAGCAGCGAGCACCAGCAGCAGCGAGAGCATGGGACAGATCTCTTAGCTCAATGCTGCGCCAGCACGATCTCGAGCGCCGCCAGAGCGGCGGGGGGATACCGAGAACGGAGGCGTTGGAGCGTGGGCACCGCATCCTCGAGGTTCGAGGGTACCGAGCTCACGGCCTGCGCGACCTCGAAACACAGACACAACACCACGCCGCGTGGATCATTCGGCAACTGCTCATCGCCATCGAGCAACGGGCGCACGAAGTCTTCGAAGTCCTTCCAATGCGGACCCAGACACATCGCGGTCGCCGGACGTGACGGGACCTCGAACGCGCGCTTCCCCTCGAGCAGTGACGCGATCACCACCGAGGTGACGGAGAGCTTCACTTGATCGAGCGGTGCGCCCGCGGCTCCGGCCTGCTTCGCCACCGAGCGCACCAACGCGATCATCGCGGACGCCTCGAGTCCCCGTTCACCGATGGTGGAGAGCAACGCGTCGAAGAGCCGCGACGCCACGTCGAGCGCACCGGGGAGATCTGCGGGCATCACCACGGGCGCCGGAGCCACCGGTGACGAAGGCGAGGACGGGCGCGGCATCGGCTGCGGCGCATCCATCGGTTGAATCAGCTCGAGGATGCCCGATTCTTTCGACGCGAACGGCTGGGCAGGCGCGAGCGGTTCGTCGTCGATCAACCGCGCCGGAGGAGGCGGCGTCGGCATCCGCCGGGGAACAGGAGGAGGCGGTGGCGTCGGCATCCGCGGCGGGGGAGGCGGCTCAGGAGGCGGTGGCGCGACGCGCTTCGCCCACTCGGGCAGATGCGTCTTCCCGTCGTAGATACGAGCGAAGCCCTCTTGAATCGTGCGCTCCGTCGCGCGCACCGCGGTCACCGAGCGCACCTTCGCGCGCAGCTTCACGTCGTCGAGCACGTCGATCCGACTGGGATCGATCACCGCCACGGTGAGATTGCCGCCCTCCAGCTTGAGCGGGATCACCTGCCAGTCATCCGCCACGTCGCGTCCCAACATCGATGCGTTCGCGGCCAGGTCCATCTCGAGCAGCATCGGCCCCGTGAGGAACTGCTGGCGCAGCAACCCCGCGGCGATGGGCAACACCTCATCTTCATCGAGCGCGTCGAGCGCACAGAGCGAATCGAAGAGGGTCGCACTCAACGACTGGGCGTGCTGGAGCGCCGCGTCCAACTTCGCGACGGAGATCTTCTGCTGCTCGAGCAACGCCTGCCCGAGCGCGAAGTCGCGCGGGTTGTGGTCATCGCGCGCATGCACGCGGTTCCACTCCCGCGCAGTGTTGGCGGCTGTTTCCCGTTCCTCGAGAGCGCGCGCGGCGGCGATGTCTCCCGCGGTCACGCGCTTGGTGTTGATGCGCCCGAGCTTCACCGGTGCTTCGCCGGGAGCACCGATGGTGATCACCGTGCCGCCCTGCAGCTGGGAGGCGACGTTCATGCGCGTGGGGAACAACCGCGCGAACGCATCGGTGAGCGGAGTGTTGGGCGAATCGATGCCACCCAACGGTCCGTAGACCTGCGTGAGCATCAGCTCGAGATCCGAGATCGACGGACGCGAGGTGGGCGCCTTCGAGAGCATCATCGCCAGCACCATGGGAATGGGCTGGGGCAGGGTGGGGAAGTGCTGCGGCGTCACTCCGGGGAACTTCTCGAAGCGCACCTTCATTTCGGAGTGCGTGCTTCCTCCGAACGCCGGCCGGCCGGTGAGCAGCTCGAGCCACACCAGTCCCAACCGGAACACGTCGCTCGCTGAGCCCGCCTGGCCGCCGAGCTCTTCGGGAGAGAGCGTGAGCAGCTCAGCGCGCGGAGGTCCGTGCGTGGGATCGGGCAGGTGCGCCGCGGCCACGCCGATCGCCTCGAGGCGCACCGAGCCATCGCTTGCGAGCAGCAACGTCGAAGGGCACACGTCGCCGTGAATGAGCGCGGGGTTCAGCTGATCGAGCGCGAGCAGTCCGCGCGCGGCCTGGAGCACGATCGCCACGCTCTCCACCACGGAGAACGCGGTCTTCCCCGGAGGCGCAGCGCCCCTCATCGCGAGGCGCAGGGGCTCGCTCTCGATGAACTCCTGCACCACCCAGGTGACGCCGTTCTCCTGGCCGACCTCGAGCAGCGGCAACACGCCCTCGGCCTGGCGCAGCGCCATCCAGCCGCGCTGAGCGGTGGCGAAACGATCTTCGAAGCCGAGTTGCTCAGCCCAGGGATTCTTGCGGCGCAGCACGAACACCGGTCGCCCAGCGTCTGAGACGCCCGCCCAGCTGTCCGTAAGGAGAGATGGAGAGGTGAGCTGCCTTGCGAGCCGGTAGGTGCCCATCGACCAGTCAGTGAGGCTACTCAACCCGTACGGGAGCGCACGTTCTCCCTCTCCCTGCGAGAGCCGGAAGAGGGTCGGGGTGAGGGGCGACCTTCCACGAATTTCTGAGGGCTCCGGCGCGCCAAGTACCTGAGTCCACGGGACCCCGCGCTGGTGTCAGTCTTGCGATAATGCGCCACCCGCCATGAGGCGCCTCCTCGTCTTTCCGCTGCTGGTCAGCTTGTCCGCGTGCCCCAACGGGCCCGCCGGGTTCGACGATCACACCATCGACACCCTCCCGAGCATCGCGAAGTACGAAGAGCTCGCGGTCACCTCGAATGGCCGCTCCGAGGCGAAGTTCGTCCTCACCAGCTTCGGGACCGACCCGAAGATGCACTTCCTCGACTCGAACTTCTTCGCGCTGCACGACGAGTGGTACTGGTTCCGGTTGATGAACGGCGCGCGTGTGCCGGGCCGCGAAGGCATCGTGCCGTTCGACGGCCACAGCTTCGCCACCGTTCAAGACATCTACACATGGGCCAAGCAGGAAGCGGTGCTCCCGCTCGATCTCGCGTGGGTCGATGGAGGACGTCTCTACAGCCCGCGCTTCTACACGCTCTCTCTCGACATCAGGCCGCGCGCGTTCGGCCTGGGCACGTTGATCCACGTCACCGCGCGAGGCGCGCGTCCGGAGCGTTGGGCGTTCCAGCTCGAGTTCTCTGATCAGGTCATCCACTCCGAGTTGGTGAAGTTCTTCGAGCAGCTCGACGCCACCTTGCCGGCGGAGCTGCGCGGGAAAGTCTTCTGGGTGGTGCGCTCGCCGCAGCAGGAGACGCTGGCGGTCGACATGGAGACGCAGCAGCTGCGCTTCCACGATCGCATCCTCCGCTTGAAGGACCTCGCGGTGACGGGCGAGCTCGAGGTCTACAACGGAGGTCTCACCGCGGGCCGCCTGCGCATCATTCGCTCGGGGCAGAGCTTCGAGGGCACCACGCCGAACGATCTGCTGATGCTGGAGGACGTGCCCGACTTCCTCCCGCCCGCGGCCGGAGTGATCACCGCGGTGCCGCAGACGCCGCTCGCGCACTTCAACCTGCTGGCGCGCAACCGCGGCATTCCCAACGCGTACCTCGGTGGCCTGATGGAGAGCCAGGAGCTGGAGGACTTCGCGCGCCTCCGCGTGCCGGTGGTGTTGAGTGCCGCCACGCCGGACAAGCTGGTGATCAAGCAGATCTCCGAGGCGCAGCTCGCGCAGTGGCTCGCGTTGCAGGCGAAGTCACCGGTGTCGGTGCAGCAGGTCGACGTGAGCACGCTGCCGTACTCACAGGATCTCCGCTCCCTCCGGCTCGAAGACGCGGACTCGCTGCGGCCTTCCATCGGAGGCAAGGCGACGGGTTACCTCGCGTTGCTCGCGGTGACGCCCGACGCCACGCCGGATCAGCTCGAGGCGATCAGCATTCGTTCCTACGCCGAGCACGTCGCGCCGATGCGCACGCGGCTGCAGGCCATGCTCGCTTCTCCCGCGTTCACCGCTGACGCCCGCATTCGGTACCTCGCGCTCGAAGGAGAGACGCGCTTCCGCGAGTCGCACCCGATGGATGAGACCTTCGTCACCGAGTTCATGAACGCGCACGGCCCGGGCGATGTGCTCGGTGACTTCGCGCGCGCAGGTGGAGTGAAGGGCGAGATTCGCAGCACGCCCATCGCGGCCTCCACGCTCGCGACGATCACCTCAGCACTCACCACGCGCTTCGGTCACTACGCGGTCACGCAGGGACTTCGCTTCCGCTCCTCGAGCACCGCGGAAGACGTGGAGGGCTTCAACGGCGCCGGGCTCTACGACTCGAACACCGGGTATCTCGATGCGGCCGCGCAGCCGAAGGCGAGCGATCGCGAGAAGACCGTGGAGTACGCGCTCAAGAAGACCTGGGCTTCGTACTGGGCCGCCGAGGCGTTCGAAGAGCGCGCGCTCGAGAAGGTGGATCACCTCTCCGGAAACATGGCGGTGGTGGTGCACGCGAACTTCGACGACCCGCATGAGCAGAGCAACGGTGTGTTCCTGCTCACGCTCAACGGAGACTCCGCGACGCTCGATCTCAACGTGCAGGCCGGCGCGCTCAGTGTGACGAATCCCACGTCGACGCAGTTGCCTGAGGTCGATCGCGTCTCGCTCGCGACCGCGACGGGCACGCCGACCATCGAGCGTCTGCGCGCTTCGACCGTGGTTCCTGCGGGGACGCAGTTGCTCACGGATTCGGAGTTGCTCGACACCTTCACCAAGGCGCGCGCGGTGGCGGTGCGCTGGCTCGCCGAGGAGAACGCCAGTCGTCCCGCGGCGCAGAAGTCGAAGGCGCTGATCCTCGACTTCGAGTTCCGCTACGTGGCTGTAGGGTGGCCTGCCTTGAAGACGGGCTCGTTGCCCGCGCGCATCGTGCTCAAGCAGTCGCGTCCGCTGGAGCCGGGACTGCGTGGTCTCTCTGCCGACGTGCTCGCCACTGCGATTCCGCGCGACCTCTTGAGCCGCTCGCGCCGCGTCGAACGCCGCACCTGCGAGTCGATGGACTTCCGCGCGACGTTGGTGGAGGCGCTCACCAGTCCGAATGCTGCTCCGGATCTCGGTTACTCGATGACTCCGTTCACTGCGTCGCTTTCGCTCGAGTTCAAGCAGGACGTCGCGGCGCTCGGCGTGACGCAAGGCGAAGTGCTCACCACTGATCATCTCTCGCTCACCGGAGTGCAGCACCTCGAGCTCCCCGCGCGCTGGAGCTTTTCCGCGAACGCGACGGGCAAGGTGACCTCGGTCGAGCTCCGCGAGAATCTCTTCAAGCTGGTGGGCGTGGGGACCTCGGAAGGCACTGACCTGAGTTGCACCGTCGAGGTGCTCCACAGCACGCCCGCTGAATTCCTGCTCAGTTTGCTTTGAGCGGGACGCTGACCTCCCGGCTGGTCACTCCGCCGAGTTCCTCAAGAGCGAGGAGCAACCTTCACTTCGCGTCCATTCACGGTCACATCGAT
>CBIHPJ010000470.1:0-7258 GCA_966211295.1 uncultured Myxococcales bacterium
CCCTGATTCATTGCGGGGGCTCACCAAGTGGTCGCTGAAGCGAGCCGAGGAGCAACTTTGATCATGCGTTGGACCCCTTCGCCGGAAATCCCGCGGCTCTTCCACGAAGCTGGGTGACTCAGCGCAAAGAAGCTCGAGGTCGAAGAGCCAGCGCGGCGATCGCCAGTACGGCTCGCGGAGGAGAGGGATCGCCGTCAACAAAATCCACGGGTGCGCCGCTTTCGCGCCCGGAGGGTGACCCTTCGCCAACAGAAGCGCGGCCCATCCACGAAGCGAAGTGACTCAGTGAAGGAAAGCTCGAGGTCGAGAAGCCTGGGCGACGTTCGCACGGAAGCCCACCTCCGACGCCCACACCCTCAAAGCTCGTCGCTTCGAGCCAGCATCCCCGCGTGACCGAGCAGCTTCTTCTCCAGCCGCGCCATCGCGCGCGCATCCTTCGGGCGCTGATGATCGTGCCCGAGCAAATGCAGCATCCCATGCGCGAGATACAGCGCGAGCTCGGTCTCGAAGGTGACGCCGAACTCTTTCGCATTGCGCTTCGCTGTATCGAGCGAGATCACGATGTCCCCCAGCGGCTGAGGACCTGGCCCGGGAAAATCTCCCGCGGGGAACGAGAGCACGTCGGTCGCGGCGTCGATGCCGAAGTACTCGCGCTTCAATTTGCGGATCGCCGGATCGCGAACGAGCGACAGTGAGAGCTCGACATCACCAAGCTTCAGCGTCTTGGCGAACGACTTCGCGAGCACTGTGAGCTGCTTCGCCTGCGCCGATTTCGAACTGCAGAGGACCTTCAACCCTCACCCCGACCCTCTCCCGAAGGGAGAGGGAGAAAGATGTGACCGTCTCCGAACGAAAGGGAGCGGGAGGCAATTACTTCACGACGGAGAGCGACTTCATCACCTCGCGCTCCGGAGGCTTCCCACCACCAATCGCCCCGGCCGGGTACTGCGGCCGCGCGTGGTAGATGCCCTCGAGCGTGCTGGTGAACGACGCGGTGATCTGGTGCAGGTCCTTCAGCGTGAGCTCGCACTCATCGAGCTGCCCTTCGCTGAAGATCACGTTGATCATCTTCTGAACCAACGCCCGCAGCTTCTCCGTCGTCGGCTCAGGCATCGACCGACTCGCCGCCTCGCACGCATCCGCGATCATGCAGAGCGCCGTCTCACGCGACTGAGGCTTCGGCCCCGGATACCGGAAGAGCACCTCATCGATGGGCTTCGCATCTTCCCGCCCCTCGAGCTCCTTCTGCGCCTTGTGGAAGAAGTAGCCGACCAACCGCGTGCCGTGATGCTCGGGAATCGCGTCCGCCACGCGCCGCGGGAGCTTGTACTCGCGCGCCATCTCGAGCCCCTCGGTCACGTGGCGCTTGATGATCACCGCGCTCATCGCCGGCGCGAGCTTGTCGTGCGCGTTCTCGCCCTTCTGGTTCTCTCCGAAGAAGGCCGGGTTCCGGCCCTTTCCGATGTCGTGGTAGTACGCGCAGCTTCGCGCGAGCAGCGGGTTGGCGCCGATCGCCTCGGCAGCCGCCTCCACCAGCGAGCCCATCACGATGCTGTGGTGGTAGGTGCCCGGCGCGTTGAGCACGAGCTCCTTGAGCGCAGGGTGATTCAAGTTCGCCAGCTCGAGCAGCTTCAGGTCTGACGCGTAGCCAAAGATGCCCTCGACCAGCGGCGTGAGCGCCAGCACCAGCGACGGCAGCAGGAACGAGGCGGCGAGCAGCGCGAACACGGCGCTCCACAGCACCTCGATGCCCAGGCCCTTCGCCGCGGCGAGCTGAATGAAGACCATCAGCCCGGATCCCACCACGCCCGTGGCGAAGCCCGCGCGGAAGATGCCCGCACGATCCTTCGCGCGCTGAATACGATCGGCCGCCACCATCGAGGTGATCAGCGCGAACAGGAAGAACGAGAGCGAGTTGCCCAGCAGCACGCCCGCGAGCGACGAGAAGATGATCGCGAAGAAAAGCGCGCTCGACTCGGACAACACGAAGCGCACCAGCATGGCGCCCGCAGCCACCGGGAAGGCGTACTGCAGCGCCTCCACGGGGATCGACGGGTAGTGCTCGTGCACCGCGTCCGCGACCAGCACCCAGAGGTGCAGCCCGCCCAGCAATCCGGTGCCCAGAATGCCCATGAACGCCACGTCGCGCCGCGAGGGACGGAACTGGCGCAGCGACGCGGTGAAGAACAACCACGCCCCGCTCAGGAGCAGCGCCACGATCCCCGCGCCGCCGAGCTGCAGCTGCAGGAGGTCGAGCTCACTGGTCTGCGCGCGAAGGCTGCGGGTCACCAGCACGTGCTGCTCGTTCACCAGCTCACCGTCTCCGATGATCCGCTGGCCCTTCTTGATCGACAGGTTCACCGGCTTCACCGCGTCCCAGGCGGCCTTCCGGCGCGCTTCGGTCTCCGCGATGTTCACCGTGAGGTTGGCGCGTACCTGCTTGCGCGCGAGCCGCAACGCCGCGCGACGCACCGGTGTGGGCGACTCGGGGAGCAAGTTGCCGGGCACCGAGGAGAAACGATCGAGCTCGGTGCTGACCTCCTTCAAGTCGAGCACGCCGGGCTGCGCGGTCGTCATCTCGTACTCGGTGGTGCCGCCGACGATGCGCACCGTGATGCCGTTGGTGTCGATGCGCGAGAGCTCGTCGCGCGAGGAGACGATCTTTCCCCGGTACGCGAGTTCGATCAGCGTCATCACCGCCTGCTCGAGCTCGTTGCCGAAGCGGCCCTGCGCCAGCACCTCGAAGTCTTCGTCATCGGGAGCGACCGCGGTCGCCTCGAACAATTTCCGGTTCTCGCGGAGCGCGATGATCAGCTCCTGCTCTTCCTTGCTCGCGGGAGCGCCCGGTTTGCGATTCAGGTCGACCTTCACCGGGTGAGCGGCGGCGACCTCCTGCATCTGGGCGAAGGCATCGCGAATGCCGCGCTTCACCTTCGATTCGACGAGGGAGTCGTAGTCGAAGACGGGACGAACCCTGGCCCGGGCCTCGTCCCGCCGCTGCTGAGTGCGCCCCTCGTCCGGCACCTCGAAGTCGCGGCTGGCCTTGAAGACCGCCACCGACTTGGCCGCGAACGGCCGCCCGATGTTCTCCTCTTCGAGCTCGGGGATTCGCTGGCCGGAAAGGCCGGGGGTCAGCAGGAAAGCGGAGGCAATCGACACCCCGATGAGCACGCCACCCAGGGCCAAAGGCCGCGGAACTGCGAGCGACTGCACCCACGCGGCGAAGCGTGAGGGAGGTTGGCCGGCCATAGGAAGCGGGCACCCTACGGCTGTGAGACTCCTCGTTCAAGACGACAGGTAGTCAGTTCCCCTCAGTTCGCCTCAGTTCGCGCCGCTTGCCGTACTGGTGAACAAGAAGATCTTGCTGCCCGAACGGGCGACTCCGAAGTGCTGCTTCAAGGGTCGCTTCTCGTTCGCCACGAAGGCCTTCAGGCCCGGGTACAGCGACATCAGCGTGGTGATGATCTCCCCGAGGTCAGACGTCGGAGGCACCGCGAGCTTGATGTTCGCCCTGCCCTCGCAGGCGGCCTGCAACGTCCTGGGAATGATCACCGTGATGTCCATAGCGAGCGTCCCCGGACGCCGAAAGGCGGCTCAGGGGTTTACAGCGAGCGCATCAAGTCAGGTCCGCCTGAAGAAGCATGGCAGAGCTACCCGGCGACGGCCGCAGGAAAACTCACTCCGGCAGCAGTACCCGCCGATAGAGCAGGCGCCCGCGCACAATGTCCGCCACGGCGAGCAGCGCTCCCGACGGCTCGAGCACCCGGTGAAGGCCCGTCTTGCCGGAGACCTCCACCACGCCGCCGTGCTTCACGCGCGACGCTTCCGCCTCGGTCACCTGCAGCGACGGAAGATCCTTCAGCGCGTCGTTGAGGCCCACGAGCGTCACAGCGGCGCCCGCCACCACCTTCTCCAGCGGCACCGCCTGAGAGAGGGAGAACGGCCCAGAGTGCGTGCGCCGCAGCGCCGTGAGGTGCGCGCCACAGCCGAGCGCCTCACCGATCTCCGCCCCGAGCGTGCGCACGAAGAAGCCCTTGCTGCAGCTCACCGAGAGCTTGAGCTCATCAGCCGAGAAGTCGCGCAGGAGCAGCTCATGCACCGTCACCTGCCGCGGCGCGCGCTCCACTTCTTCGCCAGCGCGCGCGAGCTCGTAGAGCCGCTTTCCGCCGATCTTCACCGCCGAGTACATCGGAGGAATCTGCGCGAAGGTGCCGCGGAACTTGTCGAAGGTGCGCTCCAGCAGCTCGCGATTGAGCGCAGGCACCTCGCGCGTCTGCAGCACCTTGCCCTCGGCGTCGAGCGTGTCGGTGGTCACCCCGAGCTTCACGGTGGCGTCGTAGGCCTTGCTCGCCTCGGTGATGAACTGGGCGATCTTCGTGGCGTCGCCGACGCAGATCGGCAGCACGCCCGTGGCCATCGGATCGAGGGTGCCGGTGTGGCCGACCTTCTTGATCTTGAGCGCCCGGCGGACCTCGCGCACCACGTCGAATGACGTGATGCCCTTCGGCTTGTCCACCACGAGCACGCCGTTCATCTGCTTACCAACCCTCCTTGGCCTTCACTTCCTTGAGCAACCGCTCGATCTTGTCGCCCTCGTCGAGCGAGGGATCGAAGGTGAAGAACACCTCGGGAGAAATGCGCAGCTTCACCCGCTTGGTCACCTCGCGCCGCACGAAGCCCTTCGCGGCCTCCAGCCCCGCCTTCGTGTTCGCCTTCTCTTCGTCGGTGCCGATCATCGAATAGAAGACCTGCGCCACCGACAGATCCGGCGACACCTTCACGCCGGTGAGCGTGACGTAGCCAATGCGCGGATCATGAATGTCGCCGCGAATCAGCAGATCGGCGATCGCCGCTCGAATCTCCGCTCCTACCCGGTCTGGTCGAACTGAGGCCATGGCTTCACGTCACTCCTTTTCCCACTCTCGGCGATTCCGCAGGCTGCGCGCCACTGCCCTTGCGTCGTCGAGGCTGACTTCCTTCGGCTTCTTGGTCTTCCGCGGTGCTGAGGGTCTGGGTGACGACGGCGACGGAGGCGGCGCCTGCCGGGCGTGCCGATCTTCCCACGCGCCCAGGCCCTCGACCTCGGCCAGCGAGCGCTCGCCGCGGGGAATGGTGAGGAGCAGGTCTCCAGCATCTCCTGGCCGGCCCTCTCCCGGCCGGGGGTGGCTGAACAGATCTTCCCCGAACGAGAGGATCTCGAGCTCCCGCGAGCTCACCGGCGCCACGTACATGTCGTCGATGTACTGAAAGATCTTGTCCATCATCTCGTTGACGTGGGCGCGCTCGTTGCCCACCACGGACATCGCGACCACCGCGCGGTTGAGCACGTCGTTGTCTTCGACCTCGGCGACGGCGACGTTGAACTTCGCCTTCACGCGATCGGTCACGCGCCTGAGCACCTGGCGCTTCGCCTTGAGCGAACCCGCGGCGGGAATGTCGAGGGTGACTCGGGATACGCAGACGAACATGGGAGGACTCCGGGACGTGCCGTCGCTGCGGCTGCTGACCGCCAGATAACGCCCCCGCGCCCGAAGTGTTCCTTCGGAGCGCAGGGCCGTTCCACCAAAGCTCAGCTCAGTTCAGCGAGGGCCGGGTCTCCTCGACCTCGTAGGCCTCGATGATGTCGCCCACCTGAATGTCGGAGAAGCCCTCGATGCCGATGCCGCACTCGTAGCCCATGGCGACCTCTTTCACGTCGTCCTTGAAGCGCTTGAGGCTGGCGAGCTTGCCCTGGAACACCTGCTTGTTCGCCCGCAGCAGCTTCAAGATCGCAGCGCGCTTGATCACGCCCTCGGTCACCGCGGAGCCCGCGATGGTGCCCAGCTTCGGCACGTTGATGGGGTTGCGAACCTCGGCGCGGCCGATCTTCTTCTCGGTGCGGATTGGGTCCAGCAGGTCCTCCATCATCTTGGTCACGCCGTCGAGCAGCTCATAGATGATGGGGAACGTCTCCCACTTCACTTCCTTGTGCTTGGCGGCCGACTCGGCGCCCGACTCGGGCTTGCTGTTGAAGCCGATCACCACGGCGGCGAAGGCCTCGGCGGTGCCGATGTCGGTCTCGGTCATCATGCCGACACCCTTCTGCACGATGGTGACCTTGACCTTCTTGGTCGAGAGCTTCGCGATCGCATCGGCCACGGCCTCGAGCGAACCCGAGACGTCGGCCTTGAGCACGATCTTGAGCTCCTTCTGATCGCTGGTCTTCTGCTTCGCGCGCAGATCGTCGAGCGACTCGCGGCTGGTCTTGCCCGCTTCGGCCTGGCGCGCCTTCAAGATGCGGTGATCCGCGACCTGCTTGGCGGCCTTCTCGTCGGCCACCGCGTTGATCACGTCGCCCGCGGTGGGCACGCCCGACAGACCGATGATCTCGGCGGAGTAGCCGGGCTTCACCTCGTCGACGAGCTCGCCGCGATCGTTGAGCATCATGCGCACGCGGCCGTAGTGCGTACCGGACACCAGCGCGTCGCCCCTCTTGAGCGTGCCTTCCTGCACGAGCACGGTGGCGATCGGGCCGCGGCCCTTCTCGAGGCGCGCTTCGATGATGATGGCCATCGCGGCGCGGTCGGGGTTGGCCTTGAGCTCCATCACTTCGGCCTGCACCGAGATGTTCTCGAGCAGCGCATCGAGGCCGTCGCCCTTCTTGGCGGACACCGGCACCATGATCACCTCGCCGCCCCAGTCTTCGGCGAGCAGCGAGAGGTCGGCGAGCTCCTTCTTCACGCGGTCGGCGTTCGCCGCGGGGAGGTCCATCTTGTTGATGGCCACCACGATCGGCACTTCCGCCTTCTGGGCGTGCTGAATGGCTTCCTTGGTCTGCGGCATCACGCCGTCGTCGCCGGCCACCACGAGCACCACGATGTCGGTGACGTTGGCACCGCGCGCGCGCATGGCGCTGAAGGCCGCGTGGCCAGGGGTGTCGAGGAAGGTGATGTCACCCTTGCTCGACTTCACGGTGTACGCGCCGACGTGCTGGGTGATGCCACCCGCTTCGCCGCTCGCCACGTTGGCCTTGCGGATCGCGTCGAGCAACGAGGTCTTGCCGTGGTCGACGTGTCCCATGACCGTGACAACAGGAGGCCGCGAGATGAGCGCCTCGGGCTTGTCTTCGATGGTGGGGAGGAAGTCTTCCACCTCGAAGCCGACCTTCTTCACCGTCCAGTGGTAGTCGGCCGCGAGGATGCCCGCGGTGTCGACGTCGATGGTCTGCGTCGCAGTGGCCATCTTCCCGCTCTGCATCAGCTTCTTGATGATGTCGGTG
>CBIHPJ010000471.1:0-7255 GCA_966211295.1 uncultured Myxococcales bacterium
TCGGCGCCCTCGCGATCGGACTTGTTGACCACGAGCACGTCGGCGACCTCGAGGTCCTTCTGTAGCTCGTCGCGCATCGACGTCACGCCGGCCTCGCGAATGCCGCACGGGACGATCAACTGGAAGTGACTCAGCTCGGGCGACACATTCAACGCGAAGCCGTGCTTCGTGTACCAACGTGAGAGGTGCACTCCGAGCGCGGCGATCTTCCGCGGGCCACCTCGACGGCTCTCGGCGACCCACACTCCCGGCCACTGCTCGAAGCGCGTCGCGGTGATCCCGAAGTCGGCCACGGTGCGAATGATCAGCTCTTCGATCGCGCGCACGTACTTGCGCACGTCCTGACGACCGGGGCCGAGGTGGAGCAGCGGGTAACCGACGATCTGTCCGGGCCCGTGGTACGTGACGTCGCCTCCGCGATCGGTCTCGAACACTTCGACTCCGAGCGCGTCGAGCTGCGCCTTCGGAGTGAGGATGTTGTTCTCTTTCGCGCCGCGCCCGAGCGTGAGCACCGGCGGATGCTCGAGGAGCAGGAGCGTGTCGGGCACCTCGTTCGCGCGCCGCGCTTCTTGAAACTGACGCTGCAGCTCGAGGCCGTCGCGATACTCGACCCGGCCGAGCCGGTGCACTTGAACGGGCGGATTCATGAGCCGTACTTCCCCGGAGGAATGCGGGCGATCAACACCGCGAGTTCGTGCGCGCCTCGCTGCGATCGCTCAGCCAGGGTGACCAACTGGACCAGGGCCGCTCCCGGGAGCGAGACACCGCGCGCGTCGGCAATGGCCTGTGCGAGCGCTGCAAGCTCATCCGACTTCGGGAGATCGAAGGGCATCACCGCGTCGACCTTCGCGAGGAGCTTCGAGGAGAGCTGCGGAAGCGCCTGCACCAGTGAGGCGGTGTCGTGGACCGGCTCTTCTCCGTGCTCGCCTTGCAGGAGCAACGCGGGAGGGGGAACTGGACCGCGCACCACGAGGAAGACACTGCGCGCCGCGGGTTGGATCCACGCGAGGAGCTCGGCCTCTTCTTGCTCGCTCAGGCGTCCGTCGAGCTCGATGAGTTGGAGGTCCGATTGAGAGCCCAGTGACTGGAGCCAGGCGGATTTGCCGGCGCCTTCCGGGCCGATCACCAGCGCGAGTTTCGGACGGCTCTGGGTGAAGCGGCTGCGAGCTCGGAGTTGTGACTTGAGCTCGAACTTGAGGGCTTTGACTTCCCAGTGAGTTGACTTGCCCTCACCCCGACCCTCTCCCGATGGGAGAGGGAGTGAGAGGAGCGATGCGGATTTTTCGAGGCAGCTTTGGCAGACGTAGGCGCCGGCGGGGCCCGCCACGAGCGCCCCGACTTCCGCCTTCGGCCTGCAACAGAACGAGCACCACGCATCGAGCGCAGGATCCGCGAGCTGGGGAACTCGCTGCTCGACCAACATCCGTCCTTCTCCGGGCAGTTCGTCGGGAGGCGGATCCTCGGGGGCCTCAAAGCCGAACACGGCCTCCGGTTCGTCTTCCTCAACGCCTTCGACTCGCCTCGCGTGACGGAGCATCTGCGCTGCCTTCTTCAGCATCTGCCGATCCCGATACCAGGCCGCGGCGACCCGAAGGAGCCGGCTGGCCTCGTCCTTCTTGCCTCTCCGCTCGGCATCTTGCGCATCGCTGAGGAGCCTTCGGATCTCCGACATCGCAACTCCCTACTTAGCCGTCAGCCGCCTTGTGTGCAGCGCGTCACCGGTGCATGACCGCCGCCACCGTGTCTGGGAGTCGTTTCTCGCAGCTCACCGAAGGAATCCCCAGACCGTTCTGGGCCCTGCTCTTCGGAACCTTCATCACGAAGATGGGCAGCTTCGTGATGCCGCTGCTCTTCGTGTACCTCACCCAGGCGCGCGAGCTGCCGCTCCCGCTCGCAGGTGCCGTCACTTCGCTCTACGGCCTCGGCTCGCTCATCGGCTCGTTCTTAGGTGGTGTCCTCGCTGACCGACTCGGCAGACGGTTCACCATGCTGGCGTCGCTCCTCGTGGGCTCAGCGTTCCTGCTCGTGCTGGGACTGTCGACGGAGCTGTGGCAGCTCGCGATCGCCACCTTCCTGATGGGCCTTACCGGTGACGCGTACCGGCCCGCGAGCCAGGCACTCGTGGCGGACATCGTGCCGCGCCAGCACCAGATGAAGGCCTTCGGTCTGCAGTACTGGGCGATCAACTTGGGGTTCACCTTCGCCAGCGTGATCGGCGGCTTCATGGCGAAGCGGAACTTCGGCGCGCTCTTCATCGGAGACGCGGCCACCACGATCATCCTCGCGATCATCATCTGGCGCGCGATCCCCGAGAGCCGGCCAGAGCCCTCGATCGATCCACAGAAGCCACCTCTGGCGGGGAACGCCCTCACTCCGTTCACCGACGCGAGGTACGCGCCTTTCCTCGTCCTCAACTTCCTGGTGGCGCTGCTGTTCTTCCAGCACCTGAGCTCGCTGCCTGACGACATGCGCCTGAAAGGGCTCAGCACCGAGGAGTTTGGGCTCTCGATCGCGGCCAACGGCCTGCTCATCGTGCTCTTCCAGCCGCTCGCCACCCGGTGGGCGCAGGGCTACTCGAAGGCGCGCATCCTCGCGCTCGCGGCAGGGCTCACGGGCCTGGGCTTCGGGCTCACCACCTTCGCCGATTCGCTCCCGGGGTACGCGTTCACGGTGGCGGTGTGGACGTGGGGAGAGATCCTCTTCTCTCCGGTCAACGCGAGCATCGTGGCCACGCTCTCTCCGACGCACCTGCGCGGGCGCTACCAGGGCGCGTTCACCATCACGTGGAGCCTGGCGGCGATGCTGTCTCCGCTGATCGGCTCGTCACTCATCCCGCTGATCGGGCACCGGGCGCTGTGGTTCGGCTGCTTCGCGATCGGTTTGATGGTGGCGGCCGCGCACCTGACCTTCAGCGCGCGAGCGCTGCCGAAAGAGGCGCTCTCGGAGTAAGACAGCGGCGTGATCAACGTCGCTGCCTACGCTCTCTGTCTCGCCCTCAATCAGGATCCTGGCGAAGGGGCTTCTCCTCCCGCGGAGAACCCCATGCCTGCCGCGGAGTCGATCACCGCCGCGGAAGGCGCCACGGCCGCCGCCATTCCGGTCACCGGTCCCGCGAAGGTGAAGGGCGCGGACGAGGTGTCGAAGCTCATCTTGAAGTTGCCGAACATGAAGCCCGAGGAGCGGCTCGACGCGCTCGAGCAGCTCGCGAAGCTCTACGGCCAGACCGAGACGAACCCGGTGCTGCCCGGCGTGGACGTCGACCTCGACAAGTACCTCGGCCTCAAGCCTGAAGAGCAGGCGCAAGTGGTAGCGCGCGGCTTCTTCGTGGATCTGATCGCGGCGGACACTCCGCGGCTGATCGCGCGCTCGGGGTACCCGTTCTTCATGGAGGCCCGGCGCATCGACAAGCCGGAAGATCTCCGCACGCAGTGGGGCAAGAGCCTGAGGACTCGCCGCGCGGATCTGCTGAAGCTCTATTCGGTCGAGGTCTTCACCGTCGCCGAAATGGAGAAGAAGTACGGCAAGCCGCCCGCGCGCCTGAGCTCGTGGGCGTGGCGGCAGCCGAACTCGTTCGTCGCAGTGGGGAACCTCTCAGGTCACGCGACGATTCTGCTGCTGCACCAGGTGGGCGCAGCGTGGCAGGTCATCGGCTTCCACGACTGACTCCCTCTCCCATCGGGAGAGGGTCGGGGTGAGGGCATGGCCCTCAGCATCCTCCCGGAGAATTACTTCTTCTTCGCCTGAGGATTGATCTCTTCCTCGGGACGAATCGAGTCCTGCGCGCCCTTCCACGTCTCGCCAGCGCCCATCTTCCACTCGGCCGGCACGTCACCCTTCCACTGGTAGACCGCCATGATGTCGCCGCCGGTGGCCGCGCGACCTGAGATGGTCCACTCGATCTCCGCGGTCTTCACTTCAGCCGGGAGCTTGTCGATGTCGTAGTGACCGATCAGCGCCATCGGCGGGAAGAACTTCACGAAGCGCTCAGGCCACTCGACGCGACTGTCAGGACCGCCCTCGCCGGGGATCTCGCCGACCAACTTCCCCTTCTCGTCGAACAGCTTCCAGTTGAACTTGAAGCTCGCGTTCACGGTGACGCGGGTGATGTTCTTGTCGTCGGTGCGGGTCTCGCGCGGCAGGCCCCAAACCACGATCGGCAGGTGAATGCTGCCGCCGCTCGCGGACGCCGAGAGGATGTCGAGGCGGATGCCCTTGTCGGTCGCGGTCCACCACGGCGAGTACGCGCCGGTCTTGTTGAGCTGATCGAAGACCTTGCGGGTGTACTCGTAGACTTCCTTCTTCTTGTCCGAGCCGTCGTCGTCGGCGCTCTTCTTCTTCGCCGCGCGCTCGTCGAGCTCCTTCAAGTAGTCGTCGAAGTTGCGGTTGCCGCCGTGCTGATTGAAGTGCTTGGTGACTTCCTTGAAGTACCAGCCCATGAAGTTCGACTGCTCGTCGATGTACGCCTTCTGATCAGGAACGCTCCTGAGCCAGGCGGCGCGCTCGAGATACTCGGCGCGGATGCGAGCAATGTTCAATTCCCGCGCGTTCTCCGCGTTCTTCGCATCCCACTTACGCATCGCAAACACGATGCCCGCGGAGACGCCCAGGACGGCCACGATGATCCCGAAATATCGCTTCATAGGAATCGGGGCTTTTAGGCCGGGCGCCCGGACATGTCACTTCTTCCCGAGGGCAGCCTTAACCGCCTGGAGGGGTGCGACACCCAGCTCCGTACCGGTCAGGTTCTCAGCCGCGATGAGAGCGGTGATGTCGTTGATGCGCTGACTGTTTGCGGGGTGCGTGGAGAAGAAGGTCGCGACCGGTCCCGTATCTCCGTACTTCGCCTTGAGCTTCTCGAAGAAGGTGGCGAGCGCGCGGGGGTCGTACCCGGCTCCCGAGGCGTAGCGTGCGCCGTACTGATCCGCCTCGAGCTCCATGTCGCGGCCGTAGGCGAGCATGCCGCCCTTCCCGGCCAGCGCGGCACCGAGCTGCGCGATCTGGTTCGGGTTCTTTCCCAGCGCCATGTCGACCACCGCCTGCAGACCATTCGCCGCGACGAGCTGACGCGCGGTGTGCCGAGCGACCACGTGGCCGATCTCGTGGCCCACCACGCCGACGACCTCGGCCTCGTTGTCCGCCGCGAGGAGCAGCCCGGTGTAGATGTAGATGCGGCCGCCCGGCACTGCGAACGCGTTCACCGTGTTCGGATCATCGATCACGAAGGTGCGCCACTCGACCTTGCGCTCCTTGTCGGCCTGCGCAGTGAGCTTCTTCACCAGCTGCTCGACGTAGAACTCGACCTGCTGGTTCTGGAGGAACTTCACGTCCTCCTTCTTGAGCTGCTCGTGGACCTGGAAGCCGAGCTGGAATTCCTGCTCGTCGGAGATGAGCGCGCCCGCGACGGCCTTCTCGGTGTCGCGACGCTGAGTGGTGCTGCAACCACTGAGAAGCAGGAGGGTCACCAGAGCGACGGCGTCCCAGCGGAACGCTGGGCCAAGCAGCGGAGCGGAGCGGAAGCTGCGCCGAGGCGGCGCGACCAAGGAAAACAGAGACGTTCGGAGCATGGCGCTCGCATAGCAAACCCGCTCGGCGCAGGGCTTTTCTGTTTCTGGGGCCCGCGGTGTCCATTCCGAGAACGTGACGTTCGAACCCTTGTAAGCAGCTTCACATGCGCCCTGCGCTCGAGGTCATCGACGGTGGGAGGACGACGGGCCGGGCCTGGTTGCAATCGTTGTACGTGAAGTACGGCAGCGCGGTGTACGGCCGCTGCCGGTACATCTTGAAGGACACCGCCGCCGCGGAGGACGCCATGCAGGACGTCTTCGCCCGCGCGATGGTGAACGAGAACAGCTTCCGCGCCGAGGCCTCGCCGCTCACGTGGTTGATGAAGATCGCCACGCATCACTGCCTCAACGTGATCCGGAGCGCTGGCGCTCAGTGGCACGACGAATACGCGCAGGTGCAGGTGGTGCGGGGAGAGGCTCACGGGGGAGCGCATGAGATCGAGGCGCGAGACCTCGTGCGCAAGAGCCTCTCGAAGTTCGATCTCGAGACGCAGCAGGCGGTCATTCACTACTGGGTCGACGATCTCACGCTGGAAGAAGTGGCAGCGGTGCTGGAGCGCTCGGTGCCGACGATTCGCAAACGGTTGCGCGCCTTCGCAGACGCCACCGGGCAGACCTTTGCAGGAGAGCTCTCATGACGACGTTGATGGCGAAGCACCCCGGAGAGCTCACGCTGCGCAGGCTCCTGGCGGAAGAGTCGCTGGAGCCGTCGGTCGTCGAGCACGTCGGCGCTTGTGGTCAGTGCTCGACGCGAGTTTCGAAATTGAAAGAGGAGCAGCGCGCGTTCGAGGCGGAGTTGCCGTTCGAGCGTTTCGCGGCGGGTGTGGAGCGGGCGGCGCGTCAGCAGAAGGCCGCTCCGCGGAAGAGCTCAGCGGTGAACGTGATGATCGCGCTCGCCGCGTGTTTCGTGGCGGTGTTCGCGGGCAAGCAGCTGCTGGAAGAAGGCGGCCCCACGACGAATCACATCAAGGGCGGCGCGACGGTCGACTTCGTGGTGGCGGGCGCGTCGGGTCAGCGTCCCGCGGGCGAGCTCGAGCAGTTGGCGAGTGGTGAGCGCATCCGCATCGGAGTGAGTGGTCACCGTCACGTGCTCGCGCTTTCGATCGATGACGCAGGCGAAGTGTCGGTCGTGTATTCCGAGACGCTCGCGAACGGCGAAGGTGAGACGTGGCTTCCTGACTCGATCGAGTTCACTGGGATTGGGCGCGAGTACGTGGTGGTGCTGCTGACCGACTCCCCGCTGATCGCTGAAGCGGTCTCAGAGCAACTGAGGGACCGCTTCAAGGCCGCGAATGGCGACCTGACCAAACTCACAGACCTCCAAATCGACGGAGTTCAGGTACACCGCACCTTCCTCAAGCCGTGAAAACGAACTGCACATGTGGCTCCCTCTCCCGTCGGGAGAGGGTCGGGGTGAGGGCATCCATCCTCGCCCTGCTCTTGTGCGCCCAATCAGCCTTCGCGCAGGAAAACACCGGCCCGACCCACCGCTTCGCGCTCTTCGTGGGCCAGAACGAAGGCGGCAAGGGAACGAAGCCTCTTCTCTACGCGCAAGACGACGCAAAGCGCCTCCACGACGTGTTCCTTCGCCTCGGAGGAGTGAAAGCCGAAGACGGAATGCTCCTGCTCGACGAATCAGCCGACGTGGTGAACATCGCGTTGACCGAGCTCGAGCGCCGCATCCGCGACGC
>CBIHPJ010000472.1:0-7251 GCA_966211295.1 uncultured Myxococcales bacterium
TCCTGCTGCCGCCCGGCACCTACGAGGTGCGCGTCTCACCGGGCAGCTACACCGGAGCCGCCGGCGTCAACTTGATGAATCTCAACTACCAGGCCCGCACCGGGTTGGTGGTCAGCGCACCGCAAGCCAACCTCACCCTCGACGAAGTCGGCCACCAGGTCTCCGGAACGGTGACGGTGAACGGCGCTGCGCCCACGAGGAACGCCACGTACTGCTCGGCCTCGGGAAACCTCAATGACTCGGTGGGAGTGGTCACCTTCACCGACGCCTCACGCGGCTACACCGCGAGCTACACGATGACCTGCACCACCACCGCGAGTGGATTCAACTGGTCGGTGCTCCTGCCGCCGGGCACGTACGACGTCCGCGTGGCGCGCGGTTCGTACACCGTCGCCGCCGGAGTGAACCTCATGGGCGTCAACTACCTCGCCCGCTCCGCGCTCGCGATCAATGCGCCGGTGAGCAACATGGTGCTCGATGAAGCGGGCTACCAGGTGTCGGGAACGGTGACGGTCAATGGCGCAGCGCCCACGCGCAACGCGACCTACTGCTCCGCGTCCGGAAACCTCAACGACTCGGTCGGCGTGGTGAGCTTCACCGACGCGTCGCGCGGCTACTCCGCGAGCTACACCATGACGTGCACCACCACCGCGGGCGGCTTCACGTGGTCGCTCCTGCTGCCGCCCGGCACCTACGAGGTGCGCGTCTCACCGGGCAGCTACACCGGACCCGCCGGCGTCAACCTGATGAATCTCAACTACCAGGCGCGCACCGGCCTGATGGTCAGCGGGCCCCAGAGCAATCTCATCCTCGACGAAATCGGCCGCCAGCTCTCCGGGACCGTCACGGTCAATGGCGCTGCGCCCACGCGGAACGCCACCTACTGCTCGGCCTCCGGAAACCTCAACGACTCGGTCGGAGTGGTGAGCTTCACCGACGCGTCGCGCGGCTACTCGGCGAGCTACACGATGACGTGCACGACGACCGCGAGCGGCTTCACCTGGTCGGTGCTCCTGCCGCCGGGGACGTACGAGGTGCGCGTCTCGCCTGGCTCGTACACTGCCGCGGCGGGCGTCAACTTGATGACCCTGAATTACCTCGCCGTGGCGGCGCTCCGAGTCCCCTGAACTCAGGGTTCCGTTCTCACAGGTCGCTACCCGTCAGGACTTCATGCGCCTCTCGTGGAATGGTCTTATACCATCAGCCGTTATAACGTCTGAAGGTATAGGGCCTCATAGTGATCACGAGCTTCGGCAATCAAGGTACGGAGGACATCTGGGCAGGCGATGACACGAAGGCGGCTCGTAGCGTTTTGCCTACCGACCTCTGGCCGAAGGCGAGCGAACTGCTCGACCAGCTTGATGCGGCGACGGCGGTCGGGGACATGGCCCTTCCTCCCAGCAACCGGCTCCACAAGCTCAAGGGGAAGCTGAAGGGGTACTGGAGCGTCAGCGTCAACATGAAGTACCGGATCATCTTCAAATTCGAGAACAGCAACGCCGACGACGTAGCGATCGTCGATTATCACTGAGGAGTTCTTATGAAGGCCCGTAAGCGACCACCGACGCACCCCGGGGTCATCCTCCGGAAGATCATCGAGGAAACCGAGGGGCTCACGCAGGACAAGCTGGCGCACGAGCTTGGCGTTTCATTTCAGACCATCAATCTGATCGTGAACGGGAAGCGGTCCATCACTGCTGATGTCGCTCTGCGCTTGGCTCGCCGCTTCGATGTAACGCCGCAGTTCTGGCTGAACATGCAGAACGCCGTGGACCTTCACGCGGCGAGCCTCGCGATGGAAGCACGGGGCTGAACGTGACGTTCAGCTGCCGGCGAACTCGACGAGCGACTTCAGGCTATCGACGGATCCGGAGTGCGACGGAACGACCGCCTTCACTTCCGCCGCCTCGGGCTCGAGCAACTTGCCCAGGCGCTTGAGCGACGCCACGTTCGTCGGACCATCATCCGAGAACAGCCACGGCGCCTTGCGCACGGTGCCGTCCGTATTGAACGTGAGCGAATCGCCCATGTAGAGCGCGCCACCCACCAGGTACGCCGCGCTGCCCGCGGTGTGCCCGGGGATCACGAACGCGCGGACCTTCACGTTCTCCACGTCGACCGACTCGCCGTCCTTGAGCGCCTTCTCGCCGGTGAGCGCGAACTCCTTCTGAATGCCCATCATCCCGGGCAGCGGCCCCTTGGTCGCCTCCTTGCCCTCGACGATCGCCTGCTCTCCGTCGCCCACGTAGACCTGCGCCTCGGGGAACTGCTTGCAGCCGCCGGTGTGATCGGGGTGACCGTGCGTGAGAAAGATCGCCTTCACCGCCGCCACGCCGAAGCCGCGCTTGGTGAGCTCGGCCTTGATCGCGGTCGCCTCGGCCTCATCAGCGCAATCAATCAGGGCGAAGTGTTCAGGCCCGATGGGGATCAGGTACGCCGAGGTGTAGCCGTGGTTGATGCGCTTCGAGCCGCCCGGGAGCTCCTGGCCGTCGGGCATCTCCTTCAGGCCGCCGAACACCGAGCCCATCATCACGCCGAACATCATGACGAGGACAGCGAGCACAACGCCGATGGTGACGAGAACCTTCTTCATGATGCCCCCGCAGTGAACTTGAGCAGCTCCGCACCTTCAGCGACCTGATCGCCCGCCGCGAAGAGGAACTCCGCGATGGTGCCGTCCGACGGAGCCGTGATCGTGTGTTCCATCTTCATGGCCTCCATCACCAACAGCGCGGTTCCCTTCTTCACCGCCGCGCCACTCTTCGCGAGCAGCGCCACGATCTTTCCAGGCATCGGCGCGACCAACTTTCCGCCGTGCGAGTCGTCTTCACCCGCGTGCGCGATGGCGTCGAAGAGCTCGAGCTCGGTGACTCCGCCGGCGTGAAAGACATGCAGCGATTCTCCCTCGAACACCACGGTCCCGCGCACCGGCTGATCGCCCAGCATCAACTGGAAATCGTCGCCGCTGTTCGAGGTGGAGAGCTTTGCCCCATTGAAGCGATAGCCCTCGTGCCCGTACGCGATCTGCACCTCGTGCGAGCCCAGCTTCAGCGAGCGCAGGTAGACCTGGTTGAGCCGCCAACCCGAACGCGAAGACCACGGATCACTCGCCGCAGCCTTCTCTTCACGCGCGAGCACGGCGGCAGCAGCCAGCGCCAACACCGCGTCCGGAGTCTTCGTCTCCGCGGGGAACAGCTCGGCGTGGTTCTTCGCGATGAGCCCCGTGTCGAGGTCAGCGGAGCTGAAGGCCTTCGACTCCACCAGCCGCTTGAGGAACGCCACGTTCGTCGACAACCCGACGACCTGCGTCTGCCCCAATGCTTCGGCCATGCGCGCGAGCGCCTGCTGCCGGTCTTCGCCCCAGACGATCAGCTTCGCGATCATCGGATCGTAGAACGGCGTGATCTCGTCACCGGGCCGCACGCCCGAATCGACGCGCACGTTGCCCAACTCGAACGACACATGCGCCGGGAAGCGCAAATGCGCGAGCGTGCCGATCGACGGCAGGAAGCCCTTCTCCGGATTCTCGGCGTACACGCGCGCCTCGAGCGCGTGACCCGAGATCTTCAGCTCGCTCTGCTTGCGCGGGAGCTTCTCTCCAGCAGCCACCCGCAGCTGCCACTCCACGAGATCGAGACCGGTGATCTCCTCGGTCACCGGGTGCTCGACCTGGAGACGCGTGTTCATCTCCATGAAGAAGAACTGCTCGCCCTCGGCGATGAACTCCACGGTGCCCGCGCCCTCGTAACCGACGGCCTTCGCCGCGGCGACCGCCGCTTCGCCCATCGCCTTGCGACGCTCGACAGACATCCCCGGAGCAGGCGCTTCTTCGAGCACCTTCTGGTGACGGCGCTGCACCGAGCAGTCGCGCTCGAACAAGTACACGCACTCGCCGTGCTTGTCGGCGAACACCTGCACCTCGATGTGGCGCGGCTTGGTGAGGTACTTCTCGATGAGCACCGCGTCGTCGCCGAAGGCGTTGATCGCCTCGCGCTTGCACGACTCCAGGGCCGCCGCGAAGTCCGCGCTCTTCTCTACCGCGCGCATTCCCTTGCCGCCGCCGCCCGCGCTCGCCTTGATCAGCACGGGGTAGCCGATGCGATCGGCCTCCTTCTGCAGCAGCGCCGGTGACTGATCCGCCCCGTGGTAACCGGGAACGAGCGGCACCTTCGCCTTCTCCATGCGCGCCTTGGCCTCTGACTTGAGACCCATCGCGGAGATCGCCGAAGCCGGAGGACCGATGAAGGTCACGCCCGCCTTCACGCACGCGTCCGCGAAGTCTTCGTTCTCCGAGAGGAAGCCGTACCCGGGATGAATCGCCTGCGCGCCGGTGGCCTTCGCCGCCGCGAGGATCTTCTCCATCACCAGGTAGCTCTCCTTGGCCGCCGCGGGGCCGAGGTGCACCGCTTCGTCACACGCCGCCACGTGCTTCGAGCCAGCGTCGGCGTCCGAGTACACGGCCACCGTCTTGATGCCGAGGCGCTTCGCCGTCGCAGCGACGCGGCAGGCGATCTCTCCACGATTCGCAATGAGGATCTTGGTGAACATGGTCTCAGGTCACATCCGGAAGAGGCCGAACTTCGTTTCAGGGATCGGCGTGTTGAGCGCGGCCGACAAACCCAACGCGAGCGTCATGCGCGTGTCGGCGGGATCGATGATGCCGTCGTCCCAGAGGCGCGCGGTCGCGTAGTACGGGTGGCCCTGCGTCTCGTACTGCGAGCGAATCGGCGCCTTGAAGCTCGCCTCTTCTTCAGCGGTCCACTTGCCGCCCTTCCCTTCGATGCCATCTCGCTTGACGGTCGCGAGCACGCTTGCCGCCTGCTCACCGCCCATCACGCTGATGCGCGCGTTGGGCCACATCCAGAGGAAGCGGGGCCCGTACGCCCGGCCGCACATGCCGTAGTTGCCGGCGCCGAAGCTGCCGCCGATGATCATGGTGAGCTTGGGTACCGCGGCGGTCGACACCGCGGTCACCATCTTCGCGCCGTTCTTCGCGATGCCTTCGTTCTCGTACTTCCGCCCCACCATGAAGCCGGTGATGTTCTGCAGGAAGACGAGCGGCACCTTGCGCTGGCAGCACAGCTCGATGAAGTGCGCGCCCTTCAACGCAGACTCGGAGAAGAGGATGCCGTTGTTCGCGATGATCCCCACCGGCATCCCGTGAATGTGGGCGAAGCCGGTGACCAGCGTGGAGCCGTAGCGCGCCTTGAACTCGTCCATCTCGGAGCCATCGACGATGCGCGCGATGATCTCCCGCACGTCGTAGGGCTTCTTGGTGTCGGTGGGCACGATGCCGTACAGCTCTTCCGCGGGGAACTTCGGAGGACGCGGCTCCCGCAGCGGGATGTTCGGCTGCTTGGTGACGTTGAGCGTGCTCACGGCGCGGCGCGCGATGGCGAGCGCGTGCAGATCGTTCTGCGCGAGGTGATCGACCACTCCGGAGAGGCGCGTGTGCACGTCGCCTCCGCCGAGATCTTCGGCGCTGACCACTTCACCCGTGGCCGCCTTCACCAGCGGAGGCCCGCCGAGGAAGATCGTGCCCTGGTTCTTCACGATGATGCTCTCGTCGCTCATCGCGGGCACGTACGCGCCGCCCGCGGTGCAGCTGCCCATCACCACCGCGATCTGCGGCACGCCCTCGGCCGAGAGGTTGGCCTGGTTGAAGAAGATGCGGCCGAAGTGCTCCTTGTCGGGGAACACGTCGTCCTGCATCGGCAGGTTCGCTCCGCCGGAGTCCACCAGGTAGATGCAGGGAAGGCGGTTCTCCTTCGCGATCTCCTGCGCGCGGAGGTGCTTCTTCACGGTCATCGGGTAATACGTGCCGCCCTTCACCGTGGCGTCGTTGCAGACGATCACGCACTCACGGCCCGAGACGCGCCCGATGCCGGTGATCACACCCGCGCCGGGAGCCTCGTCTTTGTACATGCCGAACGCCGCGAGCTGGCTGAACTCGAGGAACGGAGTCCCGGGATCGAGCAGCTGATTGACGCGCTCGCGGGGGAGGAGCTTGCCGCGCGAGGTGTGCTTCTTGCGCGCCTCTTCTCCGCCACCCTCGGCGATCTTCGCCACCTTCGCCTTCAAGTCGTCGACGATCGCCTGCATCGCCGCTGCGTTCGCCTGGAACTCGGCGCTGCGCACGTTCAGTTCACTGTCGAGAATCGCCATCGCGCGCGCGTCATAGCGGAGGCGCACGCGCGGGGCATGACCGAAGTGATCCCGTACGGAACGAGTTGGAACTCAGCGCAGCGGCACGGGCTGCGAGTAGCTGCCGTCACCGGGGCGCGCGGGCACGAAGCCACCGGTGAGCACCTTCTTGATGATCACGTGGTTCGGGTCGCTCTTGAGCACGATCGCCGTGTACGAGAACGGGCGGTGGTTCACCTCGCTCTGCGTGAGGATGTCTTCCTTCTTTGGAGCCTTCCCGTTGAACTCGAGCTTGCCTCCCTTGAGGTTCTTCTCGATCACCGCGTTCAGCTCGGCGCTGGTGGGCTTCTTGCTCGAGGGGCGCAGCTTCGCGAGGTCGGCCTTCACGTGCTTGTGCTCGGTCTTCAGCGCGCTCAGCTCCTTCTCCAGCGTCTTGAGCTTGGCCGTCGCCACCTTCAGGCCCTCGGCGGTGTAGCGCGAGCGCGCCATCACGTCCTTGTGCGCCTGGAGCTCCTTCGACTTCGAGTCGATCTTCTTGTCGAGCGTCGCGAGGCGGGTCTGCAGCTTCTCGTACGTCGGCTGGGTCACGCGGGGGGCGCTTTGCGAGGCGGAGATGCGGGTCACGGTGGCTCCTGAGACGAGGTGAAGGCGCGCATGTAGCCACAGGGCAGCTCGGATTTCGACATGGCGTCGCCGTTTGCACTCCGGTCGGCACTCGGGTGTAAGCCCGCCATGAGGACAATCCCCTACATTCTCAGCTTCAGCCTGGCCTGCGCGGTTCTGACGGCTTGCTCGCCCCCCGCGCCTGAGCCGAAGTGCAGCCCGTCGACCTGCGCTGGCTGCTGCACCGCTCAGGACGTCTGCGTCCTCGGCCTCGACATCACCAGCTGCGGCCGCGGTGGCCAGTTCTGCCTCTCGTGCGCGGGTGGCCAGGAGTGCAACGCCGGCGCGTGCATGTTCTCCAACACCGGCGGCGGCACGGGCATGGGAGGCGGCACCGGCGGTGGCACGATGGGTGGGGGCACCGGCGGGTCCATGGGCGGCGGCACGGGTCGGAGATGTCGGCGGCGGCGCGGGTGGCGGCACCGGCGGCGGCACGACGGGAGG
>CBIHPJ010000473.1:0-7249 GCA_966211295.1 uncultured Myxococcales bacterium
GGAAGGGATTCCCGCGAGCTCAGTCACCAGAGGCGTGACGATCGGCTTCTGCGCCGGAGTCGGATTCTGAGCCCTGCCTCCTCTCCCCGCGGGAGAGGGTCGGGGTGAGGGCAGATGAAATTCCCTCACGATTCCCATTTGTCGATCCTGCAACGCCACCTCACGTGGGAGCTCCATCCGGCCGCGTCGTTGATTTCGACGAGACCCGTCGCGAGCAGAAAGCACGGAACGTCGTTCTCATCGGAATCGTGCATGTAGAGATGCACGCGCAGCCCGACACTCATCTCGATCACTTTTCCCGCGGAATCACGCTGCGTGTCCTCGCGGGACAGGAGCACGACGTCCTGCGCAACCATCTCGTTGAAGTCGACCTCAATCCGCGGGCGGTCGAGTTCGCGCATGTTCAATCAATTAGCTGAGCGTCGGCTATAAGTCGCGCGATGGCCCGTACTCCGAAGGCGAAGAAGCCCGCTGGCGCTGAGTCCCCCGCTGAGCAGGGCACCGATCTCGCGCCCGTGGTGGGGAAGAATCTGAAGCGCCTGCGCACTGAGCGCGGACTTTCGCTCGAGCGCCTCGCGCAGTCGTCCGGTGTCTCGCGCGCGATGCTCGGGCAGGTGGAGCTCGGCCAGAGCGCTCCGACGATCAACGTGCTGTGGAAAATGGCGAAGGCGCTCGACGTGCCGTTCTCCGCGCTGATCGCGAGCAACACGTCGGGCGGCGCGAAGGTGATGCGCGCTGAGGCTGCGAAGCGATTGATGTCGAGCGATGGCTCGTTCCAGTCGCGCGCGTTGTTTCCGTACGACGAGCCGCGCCGCGTGGAGTTCTACGAGCTGAAGCTGAGCCCCAAGGGCGTCGAGAAGGCTGAGCCGCACGCGCCTGGCACTACGGAAAACCTTGTGGTCGCCAAGGGCACTGTGGAGATCTTGATGGGCGCCGATATCCACAAGTTGGATACCGGTGATGCGATCTTGTTCGAGGCGGATTTGCCTCACGTCTATCGGAACGTGGGCGCGACAGAGGCGGTGCTCTACCTCGTCATGACCTACGCAGAGCAGGTGGGGTGACTTAGGAACCTGCCCTCACCCCGACCCTCTCCCGATGGGAGAGGGATTTACCTGGGCGCCAACCACGTCGGCGGGCTGATGATCTTCTCGCCGCCGCGCACGTGCGCAGGCACTTCGTCGCGCGCCACGTGACGGCGCTGCTTCGGATCCTGCCGCGCCACCACCTTGCCCACGAGGTCGTAGTCGTGCGCCTCGGTGATCTCGACGGTCACCAGCTCACCCGGGTACGCCATGCCGTCGTTGATGTAGACGTTGCCGTCGATCTCCGGCGCCTGGCCCTGGTGACGACCGACGAGCAGCAGATCGGTCTCAGGGCTACGACCCTCGACCAACACCTCCATCGTGGTGCCCACCAGCTTCTTGTTCTGCTCGCGGCTGATGCGCTTCTGCACCGCCATCAGCTCACGCCAGCGACGCTCGATGGTGCGCTTGGGCACCTTGTTCTCCATCTCGAACGCGGCCGTGCCTTCTTCGTCGGAGTACTGGAAGACGCCGAGACGCTCGAAGCGCATCTCCTTCACGAACTCCTTCAAGATCTCGAAGTCCTCCTCGGTCTCGCCGGGCAGGCCGACGATCATCGAGGTGCGGAAGGAGAGGTTCTCGACCCGCGCGCGGATCTTCTTCACCAGGTCCTTCAGGAACATCGACTCGCGGCCGCGCTTCATGGTGCGCAGCAGGCGATCGCTCGCGTGCTGGAGCGGCATGTCCAAGTACTTCGCGATCTTCTTCTCCGTCGCCATCACCTCGATGAGCTCATCGGGGAACACGCGCGGATACGCGTAGTGCAGACGAATCCAGTGCACGTCGACCTCGACGAGCGCCTTCAGAAGATCGTGCAGCTTCGGCTTGCCGGGCAGATCGTGGCCGTACGCGGTGAGATCCTGCGCGACGAGGTTCAGCTCCATCACGCCGGAGTCGGCGAGCTGCTTCGCCTCCTTCACGATGTCTTCGATGGGGCGCGAGCGCTGCAGGCCGCGCAGCTTGGGGATGATGCAGAACGCGCACTTGTTGTCGCAGCCCTCGGACACCTTCAGGTACGCGGTGTACCCGGGCATCGAGTTGACCTTCGGCACCTTCGAGTCGTGGATGTACTCGGGATCAGGAATGACCTGGCGCGGGCTCGCTTCGGCCGCGAGCAGATCGCCGATGCCGACGTACGCGCTGGTGCCGAGGAAGTGATCGACCTCGGGCAGTTCCTTGGTGAGCGCTTCGCCGTGGCGCTGCACGAGGCAGCCAGTGACGACCAGCGTGCTGCACTTGCCGGTCTTCTTGTACTCGGCGAGCTCGAGAATGTTGTCCACCGACTCCTTCTCGGCGGCCTTCAAGAACGCGCAGGTGTTGACGACGATCACGTCGGCGGAGTCGGGCTCCTGCACGAGCTGGTAGCCCTTGTGCTGGAGCGAACCGAGCATCACCTCGCTGTCCACCCGGTTCTTGGGGCAGCCCAGCGTCATCATGTACAGGCTCTTCTTGTCGTTCTTCGAAGTCGTCTTCTTCACTGCAACATCCCCAGCTCACTGCGCTCAAAGTGATCGACGGTCCACGTGAAGTGATGCGTGGTGCCGCTCGTGTAGCCAATCTCCAAACCGCCCTCAGCCGACAGCTCCATGCGCATTGCCTTGCCGAGCTTGCACGTCGCGGCGGGCCACTCGAGCACCCGGCTCCCGACGCGATCCTTGGTCACGTACATCGCCATGCGGAGCTCGTTCTCAGACACGCACTTCTCCTTCACGTACGGGTTCTTCCCCGTGAGGATCGTGAAGATCGGGCGGTTGTCATTGAGGGTGAGCTTCACCGCGGGCAGCGACACGGACGCAGGCGGAATCGCGGTCTCACCGGCGATCAGCTCGGCCAGCGTGTCCTGCGTGAGCGCCTCGTCGGCCAGCACCCAGGTCGGGTAGTGGAGCTTCGAGTAACCGAGCCAGCCCTTCTCGCGCGCTTCGATGCCTTCCACGTCAGCCGTCGGCGTGAGCTTCAGATTCTTGCGCAGCTCGTCGGGAATGCGGGTCGGACCACCGGCCATCTCGCCCGTGGGGCAGGTGGTGATCTTCGACGGCTCACCGCCCTCCATGTCGACGTCGGCGTAGTCCACGCAGAGCGAGAGGGCGAGCTGCTTGAAGGCCTGGAAGCGGGGGAGCGCACGCGCGGGCACCGCGACCTCCAGCGTGTAGCCGGTCTTGGTGGTGGCGACCGCGGACTGCACCAGCTTCTGCGCGAACGCAGGCGCACCGACATCCGCGGGAGCGTCGCGCAGGCCGTCGTTGCCGAAGCGGTAGACCACGCCCTTCGCGGTGGTGCCGGAGTCGGGGAAGAAGAGGGTGACGTCGAGCTGATCGCCGCCGAGCAGCTTGTCGTCGTTCACCGTGACGCCGATGTAGAGCGTGTCCTTCTTGAACGCGGCCTTCACCTTGAGCGAAGAGGAGCCGCCTTCCGCGGATTCCGGCATCTTGAAGTCGGTCGCGGGCGCGAGGTCCTTCAGCTCGCCGTCGATCTTCGGCTCCTTGGCCAAAGAGGGCAGGGGCTTGATGGGCTTCTCAGCGTTGGCCGGCGGGGGCGCGGCGAGGATGGTGACGAGACTGGCGGTGAGCAACATTCTGGGGCGGCCCTAGCACAGGGTCCCGGCAGGTTGCGAACGGTCCCTCCCTCTCTCCATGGGCTTTGGGACAGCCCTCCAGCGCCGAACGGTGAGGTGCCGTCCCCTCCGAACGTCAGGGCTCCACCACGAGGCCGAGGTGCCGCGCGATCAGCACCGCGGTCTCCATCGGAACCCTCGGCTTCTTCACCCTGTTGGCTGAAGGCTCGAAGAACAGGCCGGTGGTGTTCCGGAAGTCGGTGAGCGCGAGCGTGCAGCCCTGAATCGAGGCCCCGGTGAGATCGCTTCCCGAGAACTCCGCCTCCGTGAGATCCGCGTCGACGAAGTTCACCTCTCGCACGGTGCACTTCGTGAATTCGATCTTCCGCAGGTTGATGCGGACGAACGACGCATAGCGCAGGTTGCACTCGGTGAAGCTGAACTCGGGGTGGAGCGAGGCGGCGCCGAACTCGATGCCCATCAGCTTGGATCCTTCGAACTCCACACCCCGAAATGCCGTCTGCGCGAGCTTCGCGCGCGTGAGATCGCACCCGCGGAAAGCGCACGCCTCGAGCCTGGCGCTCTTCCAGCTGCTCTCCTGCAGGAGGCAGTTCAAGAAGACGCACCGGTAGAACTCTTTGTCTGCGAGGTCCGCGCGTTGGAGGTCGAGGCCCGAGAAAGTCTCGTTCTCGAAGGAATCTTCTGCGCGCAGTCGTTCGAGGGGCATCACGAGCCCCCTTACACGAAGCTCAGCGGCCCAGGACGAGGGCGGAACCGCCGGCCACCGACACCGTCAGGAGATCGGACTGGCCCGAGAGCTTCACGGTGGCTGACCCACTCGCGATCGCGTCGAGAAGGTTCGGATCGCGCAGCTGCTCTCCGGCGCGCGCGGGCACCAGTCGGGTGAGGGCGGTGTTTGCAGCGAGCACGGTGCCATCGGCGGCCGTGATCAGGATTCCATTGGGGAGTTGATTGAGGGCGTCTCTCACCAACTCGAGCTGAGCCGCGGCGCGCGACGTCGAGCGAGCAGCCGCTTCCAGATCGACGGGAGCCTGGCCGACACCGAGCGACTCCGCGATCCGCGTGCGGAACTCAGCCGCCACGTTGGTGGTCGCGAGCCACACGGTGACCGCGGCAGCGAGACCGAGGACGACGCCGAGCGAGATCGAGCTGGTGAGCAGAAACGAGAGCGCGCCGAAGCCGACGAACGTTCCCCAGGGCCAGATGAGCGGTCGTTCCATGGGGCGCCGTGTCTCAATGCCCCGGAAACTGATCAAGTGACGAACGTGTGACGGGCTACCCCAGCAACTTCACGAAGGCATTAGGTCCGGCCGCAGACAACATGCCCGCGCCAATCACGATCGCGATCGAGATCACGAAGATCTGCTTCCGATCATCATCGACGTTCTCCCCGGCCTTCACGCGCGGAGCGAGCATCGAGTTGCGCAGCACGAAGTGGGTGATCGACGATCCTCCGATCACCATCACCGCGACGAACCAGAAGAGCGTGGGCTGATGGCTGAAGTCGAGTCCGCCGGGCATCAAGGTGCGGAGCACGGCGCTGACCATCACGACCCCTTCGAGCGCGGCGAGAGCGACGAGTTGTTTGGTGTTGATCATGGGAGTCGCACGACGATGGGAACGACGGTGGGCCTGGTGCCGAGCAGTTGCTTGAAGCACTTCCGCACCGCGCGGATCAGCTCTTCGCGCACGCGCGCGTCGTCGCAGCGGATCGCTTCGGACAATTCGTCGAGCGCGGTGCGAGCGTTCTCGGTGGCGAGCGGGAGCGCGGCCAGCTCATCGCCCTGCAGGGCGTGACTCTGGAGCACGGGGCCGTGATGGATCTTCCCCGAGCCGATCTGCATCGCCACCACGGCGATCACCAGACCTGAGGCGGCGAGGTACCTGCGCTCCTGCAGCGCCTGCTCGCTCACCGGGGCCACGCCTTCGCGGCGCATCAGGTGACGGCCGATCGGAATGCGTCCCAGGGTGCGCGCGCCTTCCACGTCGAAGCCGAGCACGTCTCCGTCGGACGCGAGGAAGAGCTGCTCGTCTTTGAGGCCTACTTCTTTCGCGAGCGCGAGGTGGCCGTGGAGGTGGCGGAGCTCTCCGTGAATGGGCACGAAGTGCCGCGGCTTCGTCACTTCGAGCACCTTGCGCTGCTCGTCGCGTGCCGCATGACCGGAGACGTGAATGCCGGGCTCCTTCGTCGCGGTGATCACGTTCACTCCGCGCGCGAGGAGTCGATTGATGAGCACGCTCACCTCGGCCTCGTTGCCGGGAATGGTGCGCGAGCTGAGGATCACGGTGTCCGAGGGCTCGAGGCGCAACGGTCCAGGCTCGGGACTGAGCATGTTGTTGAGTGCGGATCGCGGCTCTGCCTGCGCGCCGGTGCACAGAATGAGGAGCTGTGAGCTGGGCACCCTCGGCGCCTCGTCGAACTCCACCAGCACCTCTTTGTACTGCTCGAGGATTCCGGCGGACTGCGCGAGCTCGACGTTGCGCGTGAGGCTGCGGCCCATCAACAACACGCGGCGATTGAACTGCTTCGCGAGCTCGATGGCATGACGCACGCGGTGCAGGTGCGAGCCGAACATCGCGATCACGATGCGGCCTTTGATCGAGCCGAAGAGGCGCTCGAAGGTCTGTTTCACCACGCTCTCGCTGCCCGTCCACCCCGGGACTTCGGAGTTAGTGGAGTCAGAGAGCAGCAGCGACACACCTTCTTCTCCCAGCTCGCCGAGGCGATTCAGATCCGTCAGCTCGCCGTCGATCGGCATGCCGTCGAGCTTGAAGTCGCCAGTGTGGATGGCGGTGGCGACGGGCGTCTTGATGGCGAGGCCCACAGCATCGGGGACGGAGTGTGAGACGCGAATCGGTTCGATCTCGAAGGACTCGCCGATCTTGAACTTCGAGCGCGGAGCCATCTCGCGCAGGTCGCCGGTGATGCCGGCCTCGGTGAGTCGATGCCTCGCGAGCGCGAGGGTGAACGGAGTTCCGTAGACCGGAACGTTCAATTCGCGAAGGAGCCAGGGCAACGCGCCGATGTGATCTTCATGCGCGTGCGTGAGGACGATCGCCTTGAGCGACTCGGCCGCTTCCTTCACCCACGTGAAGTCGGGGAGCACCACGTCGACGCCGAGTTGGTCTCCGCGCGGGAACATCAGGCCGCAGTCGACCAGCACGCGCTCACCAGCGTGCTCGAGGACCATGGTGTTCATTCCGACTTCGCCCAGGCCCCCGAGGGGGATCACCTTCAACACTGAAAACTCCCTCTCCCTGCGAAGCGGGGAGAGGGTCGGGGAGAGGGGCTCACGAAGCCACCTGATTCTTCCCTCTCGCCTTGGCGCGATAGAGCTCGCGATCTGCCGCTTCGAACAACTTCTTTGAGTCCTGAGCGCGCTCAGGGAACGACGCACAACCAATACTCACGGTGACGGCGATCGTCACCTTCTCGCGAGTGAACTTCTCCGCGGCCACACGCGCTCTGAATTCTTCTGCCACCGCCCGCGCCGCCGCTTTATCCATGCCAGGCAGGTAAGCGATGAACTCATCACCGCCGAAGCGCGTGGCGATGCCGCGCGTGCCGAGGACCTCGGCGAGCAACTTGCCC
>CBIHPJ010000474.1:0-7236 GCA_966211295.1 uncultured Myxococcales bacterium
GCGCAGCGCAGGGAATCCAGTGCGGTCCTGCAGGCGATGGCTGCGGCAACATCATCCAGTGTGGTGCTTGCCCCGCGGGCCAGTCGTGCGGCGGTGCGGGCGTGCCGGGTGTCTGCGGCAACCGGCCCTGCACTCCGAGGACGTGCGACGACATTCCGGCGCCGAACATGAGCGATCAGCGTTGCGGTCTGGCGGGTGATGGCTGCGGTGGCACCCTCAACTGCGGCCCGTGCCCGCCTGACCTGCAGTGCGGCGGCGGCGGCGTGCCGAACGTCTGCGGCACGCTCGGTTGATCATCGTTCTCCCTCTCCCTGCGCCAGCGGGGAGAGGGTCGGGGTGAGGGGCTATCCGCGCGCAAGACGCTGACGAACTACGGCTCACTCAGCCAGGCCGTTCTCGTCTCCCCTGCCCCTCTCTCCGCTTCGCAGGGAGAGGGAATGACTTAGTGCCTGACGGCCTTCGCGATCGCCGACTTCAGCTCGAGCGGCGTGAATGGCTTGTGCAGAAAACCTGAGAGCTCACCCGACATCGAGCTGGTGACCTCGGGCTCAGAGAAGCCGCTGATCATCAGAATCGGAGACGAGGGCCGCAGCGCGTGCAGCTCCTTCGCGAGCGGCGCGCCTCCACCTTCCGGCATCGTGAGATCGAGCAGCACGCACGCGATCTCCGGATGACTCAAGAAGAGCTCTCGGCCCGCGGCAGCCCCTCCCGCGGTGAGCGGAATGAGGCCGAGCTGCCTGGTGATGTCGGCCAGCACACGCAGCACTGAAGGATCGTCGTCGACCACCAGCACCGTCGCTCCCGCTGGCAACTCTGGCGTCTCGACGGGCTTCGGCGCGGGCGGCGCCACGGCCGCCTCGGGCGCGGCCTCGGGAAGCAAGACCGTGAACGTCGAGCCCTTGCCCACCGCACTGTCGACCAGCACGCGTCCTCCGTGACGGTGCGCGATGCTGCGCACGGCCGCCAGTCCCAATCCGCGCCCCGCGGCGCGCGTGGTGAAGAACGGATCGAAGATTCGCTCGAGCACCTTGGGCTCGATGCCCACGCCCGAGTCGATCACCTGAATGCGCGCGAACTTGCCCGGCGGAAGCCCCGAGGTGTTTCCCTCGGCCAGCCCGGTCACCGAGGTCCGCACGATGATCGAGCCCTCGCGCCCGCTCATCGCGTCAGCCGCGTTGTGCACCAGGTTCATCACCACCTGCCGCAGCTGCGTGGGATCCACCACCACCACCGGCTCACTCGGATCCAGCTGCAGCTCGACCTTCGCCTTCTTCCCCACGGTGACCACCAGCAAGTCCGCCAGCTCGCGCACCAACGCGTTGATGCGCACGCGCTTGCGCGAGAACGGCGCGCGCGTCGAGTACGAGAGCAGCTGCTTCACCAGCTCGGCGGCGCGAGACGCAGCGACCGTCGCCAGCTCGATCGATTCCCGCGCCGGCGAATCTTCGGGGAGCTGCATCAAGGCGAGCTCGGTGTTCCCCATGATCGCCCCGAGCAGGTTGTTGAAGTCGTGCGAGATGCCACCGACCAAAACCCCGAGCGTCTCCAGTTTCTGCGTCTGCAACATCGCCTGCTCGGTGGCCTTCTGATCGGTCGTGTCGTCGCAGACCAGGAACGCCTCCAGCCGATCTTCGATGGTGCGTCCCGCCCGTACGCTGTCGCGCACCGAGATCACCGTGCCGTCCTTACATCGCTTACGTGCTTCCCAGCGGAACACCTGGCCGGGCCTGGCGAAGGCGTGCTCGAGCTGCTTCTTGATCTGCTCGCGATCCTCCGTGACGAAGACGTCGAGCACGTCTTTGCCGAGCAGCTCTTCCTGCGAATACCCGAGGTGCTCCACCGCGAAGCTGTTGAGCGAAACCACCTTCCGATCCTCGGCGATCGTGAAGAACATCGAGGGCGCGTAGTCGTAGAGCGCGCGGTACCGCTCGCGGCTGAGCTCCACTTCGTCGCGCAGGTCCTGCTTCACCAACGCGAGGCTCACGTGACGCCCCACCGCGCCCACGAAGTCGAGCTCGTCGCGCTCGAAGTCACGGTCTTCGTGCTGGTTGAAGACCAGCAGGTGAAAGCCGTGCTCGCGGAAGAAGAAGGGGAACCACAGCACGGAGCGCATCTGCAGCTGATCGTGAATGAGCCGAATGGTCTCCGCGTTCATGTTCGGGTTCGGAGCGCGCATTTGGCTCACGAACCAGGTGCGCTTGGCCCACAGCTCTCCCAGCGCGTCGCCGAAGAAGTCGAGCGGGTAGATGTGGGGCTCGGGGATCACCGGAGTGGACTCGCGCGCGGAGTGCTCTGCCAGTCGCACCGCGTGACCCTGATCGAGCCGCACGTCGTAGATGAGCGTGCGATCGACCTGCAGGGTGTCTCCCGCGATCTTCACCAGCGCCTCTCGCAGCGGCGCGGGCTCGTCGACCTCGAGGGTGACCTGGCCCAGGCGATTGATCGCTTCCGAGAAACGAAGCTGCCGCTCCATCAGGTCTGCGTGCATTGAGGCCCCTCCTGCAACCAATGTCGGGCTGGGAGGCCGGGCGCAGCGAGAGCTGGCCCATCGGTCGGGGACCACCCTCTCGAGGGCGTCGCGCAACTTGTCGGTGGTGCGAGGTACAAGGCTCGGCATGGCGAAGACGAAGACTCACTTCACCTGCCAGTCGTGCGGGTATCAGACCTCCAAGTGGCTCGGCCGGTGCACGGAGTGCGGCACCTGGGCCTCGATGGTCGAAGAGGCCGAGCTCTCGAAGCAGAGCCAGTCGCGTCCCGCCTGGGGCGCCGCTTCGGGCCAGGAAAAGCCGATGCTGCTGGGCCAGGTCGAGTCCGCCACCGAGGCGCGGCGGCTCACGGGCATCGCCGAGCTCGATCGCGTGCTGGGCGGGGGCGTGGTGCTGGGCAGCCTCGTGCTGATCGGCGGCGATCCCGGCATCGGCAAGTCGACGCTCTTGTTGATGGCGGTCGATCGGCTCTCGAAAGATCGGCCCGCGCTCTACGTCTCGGGCGAAGAGTCGCTACGGCAGACCCGCATGCGCGCCGAGCGCCTCGGAGTACGCGGAGAGCAGCTGCACGTCTTCGCCGAGACCGATCTCGAGAAGGTGCTGAGCGCGGCCGAGAAGTTGGCGCCGGGGTGTCTGATCATCGACTCGATTCAGACCATGTTCCTCGCCGAGCTTGGCAGCGCGCCTGGGAGCGTGGGCCAGGTGCGCGAGTGCGCGGGGCGGCTGATGTCGTACGCGAAGAAGACCGGCGTGCCGACCTTCATGGTGGGCCACGTGACGAAGGAAGGATCGATCGCGGGTCCGCGCGTGCTCGAGCACATGGTCGACACGGTGCTCTACTTCGAGGGCGAACGCGGCCACCCATTCCGCATCTTGCGCGCGCACAAGAACCGCTTCGGCAGCACGAACGAGATCGGCGTGTTCGAGATGAAGGGCTCCGGTCTGGCCGAGGTGCCCGATCCGTCCGCCCTCTTCCTTTCCGAGCGGCCGAAGGGCGCGTCAGGGAGCGTGGTGACCTCGACGCTCAATGGCACCCGGCCGATCCTCGTCGAGGTGCAGGCGCTGGTGGCGCCCACGGGCTACGGCACCGCGCGCCGCACCGCGATCGGAGTGGACTCGAACCGCGTCGCCCTGCTCGCCGCGGTGCTCGAAAAGAAGGAAGACGTGCAGCTGGTCGGCTGCGACATCTTCGTGAACGTGGCGGGAGGCATGTCGCTCACCGAGCCCGCGAGCGATCTGGCGGTGTGCGCCGCGCTGGTGTCGTCCCTGCAGAACAAGGCGATCGACTCGCACACCTTGATCCTGGGAGAAGTTGGTCTCGCCGGCGAAGTGCGCGCGGTGGCGCAGGTCGAGCCGCGTCTGGCCGAGGCCGCGAAGATGGGCTTCCGCCGCGTGATACTTCCGAAGGCGAGCGCACGCCGGCTCGAGAGCGCACGGCTCGAGGTGATGGGCGTGGAGTCTCTCAGCGAGGCGCTCCAACTCCTGCGCGACTGAGCGTCTGAGTGACTCGCACGTTCGAGGTTTCGCCAGCTCCTGTCTTCTGAGCCCACGCGATGTCGATTTCGTGCCCGGAATTGGCCCGGCACTCTGGGCACCAAATCGCCACCATGTTGATTTCGTGCCGAAATGTGCAGACGGAACGCCTCGGGCTCGGCAATCGCGCGGTACTCAACGCCGGTCCGTACGCACAAGGCAAGACGCTGCGACGGGAGGCGTGTCAGATCGACCTGCTCATTCGCGCCCGGGAGTCGATCTACCTCGTCGAACTGAAATGCCGGCGCTCGGTCGGCGTCGAGGTCATCGACGACGTAAAGAGGAAGGTCGAGAGGCTCAAGTTGCCGAAGGGGCAGTCGTTCAGAACCGTACTCGTCCACACCGGCAAGCTCGACACCAGCATCGAGGAGTCAGATTACTTCGACGTGATCATCAACGCCGACGAGTGGCTCAGCTAGGGCTTCATGGGCGGTCTGCGCGCGGTCGCGGTGGCTTCGGCCTTGGACGCCGTGCTGCTCGCCCGCTCCCAGGTCTGCACTTCGCTCACGCGCCGAGGGAACCGCGAGGAGAGCAGCGTGGCCACCTCGTGCTCCTTCATCGGAGGCGCCGCCTCGCGCAGCGCCTGCGCCATCTCGCTCGCGTTGCGATAGCGGCGCTCAGGTTCCTTCTCGAGCGCCTTCTCGATCACTTCCCACAGCGGGTTCGGAATCCCAGCCGGGCGAGGAAGCGGATCATTGACGATGGACTCCATCGTCTTGGTGTCGTCCTTCTGATCGAACGCACGGCGCGCCATCAGCGCCTCGAAGAGGATCAGTCCCATCGAGAAGATGTCGCTGCGGCGATCGATGCGCTCGGCGGTGGCCTGCTCGGGCGACATGTAGAGCGGCTTGCCCTTCACGATTCCCGGCAGCGTCACGGTGCGTTGATCGCGCATCTTCGCCACGCCGAAGTCGAGCACCTTCACCCGGCCGTCGAAGCCGCACATCACGTTGTGCGGAGAGAGATCTCGATGAACCAGCCCGAGCGGCACGCCATCTTCCGCCTTCAAGTCGTGCGCGGCCTGCAGCCCCTCGAGCGCCTGAATCAGAATCGCGCTCACCAGCTCAGGCTGCAGCGGACCGTGCCTCCAGTAGATGACGTGATCGAGGTCGACGCCCTTGATCAGCTCCATCGCCATGTAAAACGAACCAGCCGCGTTCCCGAAGTCGTAGAACGTCACGAGGTTCGGGTGATTGAGGCGCATGCCCAGCTTCGCCTCGTCGAGGAACTGGTGAACGATCACCTCGTCGTCGGCGAGCCGCGGGAGAATGCGCTTGAGCGCGACCAGGCGCGACACCCCGCCGGGATTCACGGTGCGCGCCACCATCACCTGCGCCATGCCGCCCGTGCCGAGCGGATGAATCAGCTCGTACTTTCCGATGCGCGCGTGCGGTGAGAGCTCGCCCGCATCAGAGAGCGACTCCAGCCGCTCGAGCGGCGCCGCACCATCTGCGAGCGCGATGAACGAGAGCACCGCCGAGTCGAGGATCTCTCCCACGGCCTCCACCAGCGCGAGCACGTGCTTGCCGCCATCTCCAAAGGTGCCGGGGAGCAGAAAGCCGATCGAACCCAGCGTGGTCTGCCCCAGGGTCAGCCCCGAGACGAAGACCGTGCGCTGATCACCCAGCGGCACGGCCCCGCGGTACGTCGCCCAGGTGGTGACGTCGAAGTACTCGTTGCCCCACACCCGGGTGAGCACCGGGCCGTTGCTCCCGAGGATCTGCGCGAACGCCCCGCGCGCGTGGATCATGCGCGCGCACTGGGCGAGGAACACGTCGACCGCCGCCGAGAGGCCGAGCTGCCGCTCGATGCAGTCTTCCAGCACTTCATCGGCGAGCCGCTGCACCGACACCAACCCCCGCAGAAAGCGGACCTCGTCGTCGACCGATTCGAACTTCAGCGGCGGCGGCGCGGGCATGCTGGCGGACTACTTCTTCGACTCTGCGTTGTAGATGGCGTCGGCGATTCGATACGCGCTGCCCTCGAGCTGCTTGATGGCGTCGCGGATCTTCCCGGGCTCGTTGGTGGTGAGCTGCTTCTTCAGGTTCTCGAGATCGCTCTTGATCTCACCCTTGTCCTTGTCGCCCAGCAGCGAGGCGTATTCCTCGAGGGACTTCTCGGTGGTGTAGATGAGGCCGTCGGCGTTGTTGTGGAGATCGGCGAGCTCCTTCTTCTTCTTGTCGCCCTCCGCGTTGCCCTGGGCCTCGGAGATCATCTTCTGGATCTCCTTCTCGGTCAGACCCGAGTTGGAGACGATGCGCACCTGCTGCACGCGGCCGGTGCCGAGGTCCTTCGCGGACACGTGCACGAGGCCGTTGGCGTCGATGTCGAAAGTCACTTCGATCTGCGGCACGCCACGCGGCGCCGGAGGAATGCCGACGAGCTCGAAGCGCGCGAGGGTCTTGTTGTCCGCCGCCATCTCACGCTCGCCCTGGAGACAGTGCACGCTCACGAGCGGCTGGTTGTCGGTGGCGGTGGAGAAGACCTGCGACTTCTTGCAGGGAATCGTCGTGTTCTTGTCGATGATCTTGGTGAAGACGCCACCGGCCGTCTCGACGCCGAGCGACAGCGGCGTGACGTCGAGGAGCAGCACGTCCTTCACCTCGCCCTTGAGCACGCCACCCTGAATCGCGGCGCCGATGGCGACCACTTCGTCGGGGTTGATGCCCTTGTGCGGGTCCTTCTGGAAGAAGGCCTTCACCTTGGCCTGGATGGCCGGCATGCGCGTCATGCCGCCCACCAGCAGCACCTGGTTCACCTGCTGCTGGGTGACGTTCGCGTCTTTGAGCGCCAGCTTGCAGGGCTCGATGGAGCGATCGACCAGCTCCTTCACCAGATCCTCGAACGTGTTGCGCTCGAGCATCTCCTGCAGGTGCTTGGGGCCGGTCGCATCCGCCGTGATGAACGGCAGGTTGATCTCGGTCTCGGTGGCCGACGAGAGCTCGTGCTTCGCGCGCTCAGAGGCCTCCTTGAGCCGCTGCAGCGCCATGCGGTCTTTGCGGAGATCGATGCCGCCGTTGGCCGCTTTGAAGCGATCCGCCAGCCAATCGATGATGCGGTTGTCGAAGTCTTCGCCGCCCAGGTAGGTGTCGCCGTTGGTCGACTTCACCTCGAACACGCCGGAGCTGAGCTCGAGGATCGAGACGTCGAACGTGCCGCCGCCCAGATCGTAGACGGCCACCTTCTCGCTCTTGCCCTCGTTCTTCTTGTCGAGGCC
>CBIHPJ010000475.1:0-7232 GCA_966211295.1 uncultured Myxococcales bacterium
GTGCGTGCGTAGCGGCCCGCGAGCCAGTCGGTGGTCATCAGGAAGGTGCTCTTCTGCAGATCCACCCAGCGCGAGAAGCGGTGCTTGCCGTCGCTGCGTCCAGGATTGAGGAGCATCTTCACCCGGCTCCCGTGCTGCTGCAGGAGCGTGAGCGCCCGGCTGCTCAGGTACATCGCGAGATTCGCGTTTCGGTAGAGCGCCTCGGTGACTTTCGACCAGTGCGTGCGATTGAAGAACAGCTCGCGCAGCTCGGCCCCGCGCGGTGACTCCGTGTCTTCCGCCACCGCCTTCTTGCCCCAACCGAACTCGGCACGCGGCACTCCGCGCTCTTCGAGAATGCGCCGGCAGATGGGCCGGTCGTACCCGTTGTTGAGCCTCCACGGAGAGAGCTCGTCGGACATCGTGACCCGGTGAAGCGAGGACACGCTGCGGGCGAAGATGTACGCCGGGCTGCACTCGATCACTCCGAACCGGGCGCGCGCTTCGTTCATCGACACGCCGCTCGGTGATCCGCGGCTCAGCTGACCCATCAGCTTGGTGGTGGGCAGATCCACCGCCCATACGCCGTCGCCTCCGTGGCCCGCGAAGAACACCGTGGGCACGTCGTGGGTGTCGGCCTCGCGCAAGAGCGAATGGAACAACAACTCCGGTGAGGTCTGCGAGCTCGCCCAGAACCACGCCTCCACGTCCGCCGGGACGCGCGACTCGTCGAGATCGAGGTGACGGGGATCAGCGCCGAGGTGGCGCGCGATCTCAGAGCCGTCATCGTCACTCAGCTCGGTCTTCATCAACTTCTGCACGAAGTCGGGAATGCGGGTGTTCGAACGCTCCGCGCTCCAGGTGAGCAGCGGCTGCCCGACGATCGGCTGCACCAGCGCCACCACCGTCGAGGAGTCGTAACCGCGGCTCGCTGAGGCCACCGCTCTCATGGGGCGCACGCGGCGCGGATCAGTCGCGTTGCTCCACAGCGCACGCAGCGCGCCGGTGAGCTGGTTCATGTAGTCGCCGAAGTTGGAGAACGTGTGCGGCAGATCATGCGTGCGGAAGGACGCCTCGCCCTTGGTGTCGAGGTGCATCGCCTCGTAGACGAGCTGCGACATGATCTCGAGCCGGGGGTGCACCACGCTGAACTGGCGGATGTAGTTGTGCACTCCGAGACAGGTGGACTCGCTCCACCGACGGTGATCGGCCTCGGGGTTCAAGCGCGCGCCCGTGCGGCCCAGCAGCACCACCAGGGAGTTGGAGACGTGGATCTGATTTCCCTCGCGCGCGTAGACCACGCGCTCGATGGTGGTGTGAGCCGTGGCGACTACCACCTCGTCTTCATCGAGGCGGAGACCCGTGCCGTAGAAGTGCTCGGCCGTGTGGAAGTTGCCCGCGACGAAGTCGCCGTTCCACATGCCCGAGACCACCCATCGTGGAGATGGGGCTGGGTCCACTTCGACGAAGCGCCCAACTTCCACATCGCAGGTGTCCGCTTGTCGATCGATTACCGCGTACCACGCCAGCTTCGGGAGCGACTCGTCCCGTCGAACAGTCATCCGTGGGAGTGCGTCCATGCCAGATCAGGTGTGCATCGGGTGTGCCCTCCCTCCGTGCAGACGGGGATTCGGGTTTGGGAAAGCCGGGGAGCGAAAGCCCTGCACCCTTTCGCGCAGGGGATTCCTGGGGTGTCACCGGAGCGAGACACTGGGGCTCTCCTCGCTTCATTCGGCACGACCGATCGCGTACTTCCCGCCCATGACTGCGAGAGCAACTTCGACCCTGTTGGTGCTGACGCTGATCGCCGGTTGCGGTGGTGAGTTGGAGCCTGCGCAGGTGGCGCAACGCCAGTCTCCCCTCGAGGCCACGTTCGATGCAGCTGCGCGTGAGTACCAGGTGCCCGTCGGGGTGCTGAAAGCAGTCGGTTACGTGGAGACGCGACTGTCTCTGACGCCCAACCTCGAGTCAGGCTCCGGCGGTGTTGGGGTGATGCAGCTCGCGCGCCGCGGAGATCAGGATCGCCTGGGCGCAGCGATGCGGCTCACCGGCGCGACCGAGGGCAAACTTCGCGTCGATCCCCACGCGAACGTGCGTGGCGCCGCGGCGGTGCTCCGTGAGCTCTTCGAGGAATCGCAACGCAACGAGCCCGCGCTCCAGGCCCACGAGACGGGCGACTGGTACCTCGCGGTCTCGAATTATCCCGGCTTCGATTCGGCGACCGGCTCGGCGGATTACGCGGCGGACGTGTTCCTCTCGCTCGAGAGTGGCTTCACGGTCGAGGGCAAGGAAGGGACGATCGCTCAGCTGCCGATGGCGTCGCGTTGGCGGCAGTGGGCTCCGGTGGCGAGCGCGCGCCGCGACGCGGTGCTCGAGTATCCGGGTGGCGCGGCGTGGGTCGCTTCGCCCAACTACAGCGCGGGCCGCTCGAGCTACGAGTTCGTGCTCATTCACACCATGCAGGGCAGCTACGCGGGAACGAAGTCGTGGTTCCAGAACCCGAGCGCCCAGGTGTCGTCGCACTACATCGTTCGCTCGAGCGACGGCCAGATCACGCAGATGGTCGAGCACCGCAACACCGCGTGGCACGCGCAGTGTTACAACGGCCGATCGATCGGCATCGAGCACGAGGGTTTCGTCCAGGATCCCGGGCAGTGGTACACCGACGCGATGTACCGCGAGTCGGCGAAGCTGACCGCGTGGATCGCGAATCGCCACGGCATTCCGAAGAACCGCACGCACATCATCGGTCACGCTGAAGTGCCGCGCGCGTGCAACACCGGCGGCCACACGGATCCCGGCAGCGGCTGGAACTGGACCAAGTACATGTCGTTCGTGAACGGCACGGCGCCCACCACTGGCACCGGCGTGCTGATCGGCGCGATCTACACGGGCGGCAACTCGGCGAACCGCGTCGCGGGAGCGACCGTCACCGTGGGCAGCCAATCGGTCACCACGGGCACTGACGGCCTGTACCAGTTCACCTTGGCGCCCGGCAGCTACACGGCGACCGTGACCAAGTCGGGCTTCGGCTCGACCTCGGTGACGCGCACGGTGACCGCGGGCGCGCAGACCTGGGGCTCGATGGAGATCAACGCGACGGCCGCCACCGGCACGCTGCGCGGGAAGATCTTCGTGTTCAACCCGGCCGACCCGGCGGACATGTCGGTGGCGATCGGCGGAGCGACGGTGACCGCGGGCGGGCGCACGCTCACCACGGCGGCTGACGGCGTGTACATCTTCACGCTCCCGCCGGGCACGTACACGGTGGCGGTGACCAAGAGCGGGTACATGAACAACCAGGTGAGCCGCGCGGTGACCGCGAACACGGTGACCTGGGGCTCCGTCGGTTTGTCGACGACCACGATGGCCGACACCCAGGCGCCGCAGGTGGCGATCTCGTTCCCCACCAACGAGGCGGCGTTGGATCTCGGTCGCATCCAGCTGCAGGGCACCGCGTCTGATGATCGCGGCGCGGTGGCGAGCGTGAAGGTGTCGCTCAACGGTGGCGCGGAGACTGACGTCGCGGTGACCAGCGGCGCGTTCTCGGTGGAGATTCTGCTGAAGGCGGGCACGAATACGATCTCCGTCTCCGCGGTGGACGCGGCGGGCAATCGCGGCAGCACCAGCACGATGGCCACCTTCAACGCGGGCGTCGCGGGCTTCGTGCACCTCGCCGGTGACGAGGCGACGCGCATCGACGCGGCCACGGTGGAGCTGCGTGAGCCCTCGAGCGGCACGGTGGTCACCACGGTCACCACCGATGCGAGCGGGGCGTACTACGCGGCGGTGATGACGGTGCCGGCCGACTACCTCGTGGTGGTGAAGAAGGACGGCTACCTGACGGCGAGCGAGACGGTGTCGATCGACGCCGAGAGCCGCGCGGCGCTGAACATCGGCCTCACCGTGGGCACGGACATGGTGGAGGAGGCGGTGGTCTCCTTCGTCGAGCCGATGGATGGCGCGACCATCAACACGGACACGGTGACGGTCTACGGAGTGGTGCGCGGGTTCGACGTGGCGACGGTCACGGTGAATGGTGTCGGCGCTGAGCTGCTCGGTGCCGGTGGTTTCTCGGCGACGGTGCCGCTGGTCGATGGCTCGAACACCATCGAGGCGACTGCGACGGGCGTGACCGGTCAGACGCTGGTGGGTCGCATCACGGTGATTCGCCAGATGAGCGCGCCGCCGGTGATGGAGAACCCCGCGATGGTGAAGGGCGGCTGCGGTGGTTGCTCGACGGGCATGGGGCTCGAGTCGCTCGCGTTGCTGGCGATCGGCGCGCTGATCCGAAGCCGCCGCCGTCGCTGACGTGTCTCCCTCTCCCTGCGAACGCGGGGAGAGGGTCGGGGTGAGGGGCCACTCCGTGAAATACTCAGCCCATGGGTTGGGCGAAGAGCATCACGGGTGGGATCATCCTCGGCGCGCTGATCAGCGTCGTCCCCCTGGACTTCATGATGTGCGTCCTCCCTCCGCCCATCGCGTATGCACTGCTCGTACGTGAGAAGGAACAGGGGCACCGTCGCAAGTTCGTTCGCCGCCTCGCGCTGAGCGTCGCGATCGCATCCTCGATCGGGGCGGTCGCCAGCCAGCTTCCGTTCAAACACCTCGATGGCAGGGTGACGCTTCCGTCGGCGTGCGTGACGGTGGCCTCCGCGGCGAAAGCGGCAGACTGGGACGTGACCGAGGCTTCGCCCGAAGGACTCGAGCGAACTGTGTGCACCGCGAGCTCCGAGCCCACGCTGAGGGAACTCCGAAGCGCGCTCGAGGCGACTGGCTTCGAGCTCTTTCAGGGCTACTGCGGGAACGGGGCGACGCTGCTGTGGGGAGGATCTCCGATGATCGGGATCCTCAAGATGAAGCGCTGACGCGAAGTGCGCCCCTCACCCCCGCCCCTCTCCCGGCTGGCGCAGGCAGAGGAGGTCAGACCTCCTGATCGAGGACCTCGCGGACCTTGGAGAGCAACGTCACGACCACGTAGGGCTTCGGCAGGAACGAGGCGTCTGCCTCGAGCACGTCGTCCTGTGAGACGACAGCCTTCGGGTAGCCCGAGGTGAAGAGCACGCGCAGCTCTGGACGCTCCACCCGCAGCCTGCTCGCGAGCTCGACTCCGTTCATTCGGGGCATCACCACGTCACTGATCAGCAGGTGGATGGGCCCAGACGTTTCCTTCGACAGTTGGATCGCCTCGAGCCCGCCCGACGCCGGTAGGACGCGGTAACCCTGCTTCGAGAGGATCCGGACGCCGATGTTCCGCACCGCGGCATCGTCCTCGACGAACAGAATGGTCTCGGTCCCGCCCTTGAGCTCGCCCTCGCGAAGCGCCTCGGCTGTCTCCGTGCGCATGCTGGCGCGCGGCATGAGAATCTTGAACGTCGTGCCGCGCCCGGGCTCGCTGTAGACGAGAATGTGGCCGTCGGCCTGCCTCACGATCCCGTAGCTCGTCGCGAGCCCCAGGCCTGTGCCCTGCCCGGCGGGTTTGGTCGTGAAGAACGGTTCGAAGAGGTGGGCCATGACCTCGGGCGTCATCCCGATGCCGGTGTCGGAGACCGCGAGCATCACGTACTCACCCGCGACGACCTCGGGGTGAAGCGCGCTGTAAGCGCCGTCGATGGCGACGTTCGCGGTCTCGAGCGTGAGCCGGCCACCCTTCGGCATCGCGTCCCGCGCGTTGATCGCGAGATTGAGAACCACCTGTTCGAGCTGACCGCCGTCGGCGACGACGGTGCCGAGGTTCGTGGCGAGCACGGTCGTGAACTCCACGGTCTCTCCGAGGACGCGGCGGAGCAAGTTCTCCATCTCGCTGGCGAGCGCGTTGAGGTCGAGCCGGACGGGGCGGATGACCTGCCGGCGCGCGAACGCCAGCAGCTGTCCGGTCAGACGCCCTGCGCGTTCGGCGGCTTCCTTGATCTGGATCAGATCCTCCTTCGCCTGCCGGTCCTCGACTCTTCCGAGGGCGAAGCTCGTCGACGCGAGCATCACGGTGAGCAGATTGTTGAAGTCGTGCGCGATGCCGCCCGCGAGCCGTCCGATGCTCTCCATCTTCTGTGACTGGCTCAGCTGCTCCTCGAGGGTTCGCTCGACGGTGATGTCCTCCGCGACGCCTGCGAATCCCACGACCTTGCCGTGCTCGTCGCGGATCGGAAAAGCACGATCTCGGATCCAGGCGATCTTCCCGTCGGGCCGACGGATCCGGTACGTCTCGTCGTAATCCCCAACCCGTTGGTAGGGGAGGCGCTTGTGTACCCTCTCGCGGTCTTCCTCGTGGATCGGCTCGAGGAAGCTCGAGGGATTCGCGTAGAGGCTCTCGCAGCTTCGTCCCCAGATTTTCTCGTAGCTGGGACTGACGTAGAGCACCTCGCTTCCATCGAGGCTGATCATCCAGAAGACCTCGTCGATCGCGGTCGTCAGCTGGCGGAAGCGTTCCTCGCTCTTGCGGAGCGCTGCGACGGCGGCCCGCTGCTCGGTCACGTCGCTCATCACTCCGATCACCCGAATCGGCCGACCGCTCGAATCGCGCTCGACGTAGCCACGGTCGAGCGCATGGGCGACCGAGCCGTCGGCGCGCAGGATTCGGAACTCGTCTTGCCAGGTGGGAGAGGGTGACACCATCGCTCGATCGAAAGCGCCGGCGACGCGCGCACGATCCTCGGGGTGGATCCTCGCGGCCCAGGCTTCGTAGGAGGGCCGCGTCGTCGCGGGATCGTAGTCGAGGATCTCGAACTGGCGCCGGTTCCACCAGGCCTCGTTCGTCGCGACGTTCCACTCCCAGACCGCGTCGTGCGTGGCGCGGAGCACGAGGTCGTAGCGCGAGAGGCTCTGTTCGACCTCGCGCAGCCCGCTCAGGTCGAGCACCGCGAGCGCGAGGGTGCCGGCGCCGAGGGGCCGAGCGAACGCGCGCAGCACGCGCGGCTGTGCTCCGTCGACCGGGAGCTGCAGGTCGACAGTCTCACGCGCGCCCGCGGCGAAGACACGGTCGACGAGGGGCCGAAGGAGCGCTGCGAGCGCGGGCTCCGGTGCTCCGTCGTCGCCGTGGAAGGTCCCGCCCCGGTCGACGACCCAGAGGTCGAGCGAGGGAGAAGTCGCGAGCCCCGCTCGATCAGGCCCGATGTTCGCTACCCCCATGGGGCAAACAAAACTGGGCGCAAGCACCCGGTCAAGGTCAGCCGTTGGGCAATTTCCGGGGGGATCAGTGCGACCACTCGAGCCGGTACTTCGCGGTGCTGCCCTCGCTCTTCACCAGGTGCGCGATC
>CBIHPJ010000476.1:0-7222 GCA_966211295.1 uncultured Myxococcales bacterium
CGACCACTCCGGCGTGGGTCTGCACGGTGAGCCACATGGCGCTCGGTGCGGGGCCGCTGGTGGTGATGCTCGCGATGCTGCGGAAGTCGGCCCTCGGTGCGGCGCGGACTGCGCTCGCGGGTCTCGCGGTCGGGGCGACGGGCGCGATGCTCGGTGAGTTGAGCTGTGAGCAGGGCTTCGCGCATGTCGCTGTGTGGCACCTCGGTGCGTGGGCGGGGCTCGCGGTGGTGGCGATGCTCGTCGCGCGCCGGTTGGTGCCTCGCTCCTTCGCTCCGTAAAGCATTGAGGGAACGGAGGGCTGACGGCTCTCTTCAGTGCTCGAACCGTACGGGCTCTCGGTCTCGAGCGAAGACGCCATCGTGACGAGGCCCGCTCTGGTTACAAAAGTTGCACTCGATTCAGTTTCCGAGGGCGCTCCGTACGGAGACGCGTCGAAAAACGAATCGAGTGCAACTTCCGTAACACCCTCCACGAGAGCGACGCTCACTCGGTCACAAGAAAGTGCGAGGCGAGGGGCCTGTCCGACGCGAGCACGAGCGAGAACCGGTACCGCCACCTTCCCTTCGGCGAACGCCACCTGAATTCGCGTACGTCGCAGCGGCTGAAACAGATTTTTCCGTCCCCCGTACTCACCGGCGAAGCAGGACGCGGGCTCTTCCGCGCTCCTCACTCGGGGACAACTCATGCCATCGATTTTCCGCGCCGCAGCGCTGGGCACTCTTGCGTTCATTTTCGGCTGCCAACCCATGACGGAGCCGGATCCCGATCCGCTTCCTCAAGGTCCGACGGCGCGAGTTCGCGTGATTCATCTGAGCCCAGATGCGCCAGCCGTCGATGTCTACGCAGGTGGATCCACTCCTGCGGTTCGCTCACTCGCGTTCCTCTCGAGCACTGACTCGGCCACTCTCCCCGCGGGCCGCACGGAGCTGAAGATCACCGCGGTCGGAGCGAGCACCGCCGTCGCCACGCTCTCCAACGTGCTGCTCGAAGCGGATCGCGACTACACGGCATTCGCCTTCGGAAAACTCGCGAACGTGCAGCTCAACACCATCGAGAATTCCACCAGCGGTCTCTCGAGCGGCAACGTGCGCCTGCGCATCATCCACGCCGCCGACGGAGTGGGCGCGGTGAACGTGCTCCAGGGCTCGACGTCACTGGTGGAGAACCTTCGCTTCGGCACTGCCGCGATGCCGATCGACGTTCCCTCCTCCGCGTTCACGGTGGGCCTCGATGTGAACGGAGATCGCGGCGCGGATCTGCTCTTCGACGTGCCCGCTCTCCCTCGCGGAGTGGTGGTGAACGTGTTCGCCGTGCTCGACACCGATGGCTCGCCGGTGCTCCTCGCGCAACTCCCCGGAGCGGCCACTGCGAAGCTCACCGCGAAGGTCGCGCAACTGCGCGTGCTGCACTTGAGCGCGAATGCTCCAGCGGTGAAGGCGTTCGTCGACGGCACCGCTGCGTTCCCGGAGATCTCGTTTGGTCAGAGCACGGGCTGGGCGTCGTTCGCTGCCGCGTCTCACACGCTCGACGTGAGCGCGACTGGATCCGCTACGGGTGCGGCACTGAGCGCGCAGCTCCAGCTCGAAGGAGGCAAGCGCTACACCGCCGTCGCCGCGGGTGAGCTGCCGAACCTGCAGGCGCTCGTCATCGACAACTCGAACACCGGACTCGCGAGAGGACAGATTCGCGTGCGCGCGATTCACGCTGCGCCCCGCGTGGGAGTGGTCGACGTGTACTCAGTCAGCCCCAACGGCACCGCGACGCAGATCGTGAGCAACGTGCAATTCGGCAACGTGTCGAACCCGCTCGATCTCCCCGCGGGCGCGTACACGCTCGGCATCGACGTGAACGACGACGCGAATCCTGATCTCTACTTCGAGCTCCCTGCGTTGCCCGAGGGGACCATCGCGAACGTCTTCGTCACCCAGGACTCGAGCGGAGTCTTCGCCCTCGCGCAGCTCGACGGAGACACCGTGGCGAAGCTCCAGCCCTCGACCTCGCGCGTGCGGGTGGTGCATCTCTCGCGCAACGCGCCGGCGGTCGATGTGTATGCGAATGGCAATCGCGCGGTGACGGCGCTGCCCTACGCGGGGACCACCGCGGCGCTCACGGTGCAAAGCGGAGCGACTGACTTCGCGGTGACGGCGACTGGAGCTCCCATCGGCAGCGCGGTGATTCGGGTGAACGGAGCGAAGTTGCTGCCGGGCAAGAACTACACGGTGCTCGCGTACGGAGATCTCGCGAACATCACCGCTGCGCTGCTGGATGACGACGCGAACGGGCTCAACTCCTCGACCGACATTCGCCTGAAGATCACCCACGCCGCGACCACGGTGACGCGCGGTGACGTGTACGCGGTGCGCCCCGCGGGCAACACGCTGCTGGTGCCCAACATCGGCTTCGGTGAGACGAAGCCTGGGTTCGATCTCGCCTCCAACTCATACACGGTGGGCTTCGATGCCGAGGCGAATGGCACCATCGACATCGCGTTCGATCTCCCCGTGCTCGCGCCGGGCAGCTTCGCGAACGTCTTCGTCGCCACCGATGCGATGAATCAGGTGTACCTGCTCGTGCAGACCACCGGCGCGGGCGCGATTCGCGTGAATCCGAAGTGAGCCCGGTTTCTCCCTCTCCCTGCGCGAGCGGGGAGAGGGTCGGGGTGAGGGGCGGACTTGTCGTACAGTGCGAGCCATGTGGACGCTTCTCCTGGCGCTCGTGATCTCGACGAAGCGGTGCCTCAAGGAGATCAATTACCGCGTGGGTTGGTGCACCAACGCGCGCACGCTCCCTGACAACACCAGCGGCGAGTTCATCTTCTACGGGAAGAAGTCGAACGCTGAGCCGCAGTACCTGGACTTCAGCGCCTTCCTCGACACCACTCCGTGATGCGACTCTGCCTCGTGATCGCAGTGCTGCTCGCGGGCTGTCAGCGATCCGCTCCAGTTGCTCCGCCACTTCCGACCTGGGACCGGTGCCGCACTGGCGAACCGCCGGTCAGGCAGAAGGTCTGGGGTGCGCGCCAGGGAACCACTGCACTCGGTGACGCGGGGTGCGAGTGGATGACGGTGGAATCCGACGGAGGGGCGCGCGTCGTGCGTCGTCACAAGATCTTCGGCGGCGCATTCACGGCTCCCGATGTGAGAGTGATCAGCGAGCAGGTCGACTCAATGCGGGAATCCTTCGAGTGGTTCGACGGCGACGGAGACGGCCATCACGAGTTCGAGGAGCGCGGCACCTTCGACGACGCAGGCGTCGAGCTGAGGGTCGAGCAGTTCGTCGACGGAGGGTGGCTGACGATCAGCGAGCCGGACGCTGGGCATGGATGCGCTCATCTCGAAATCGTGCCGATTCGGCCGCGCGAAGCTTCCGTCGACACGGCGCCTTGAGGGAGTGGTGGTGCAGGGCTCCGTTGCGTGCGCGATCCGGGCAAGCCCTTTGGCGCGCGCGAAGGCGTCAAGGCGCCCGGGGCCAAGCCTCTGTCACTTGAAGCGACCGCTCTGAATGGAAAGCCCTCTCAGCGCTGACCGGAGAGTCGCGCGCGCCACTGCGCGACCACCACGTCCTTCTGACTGAGCTCCTTCTCGGCGAGGAACGTCGGGATGCCCGCATCGCGCGGGAGCGAGAAGGTGAGCGGTCCCGCCTTGCCGCGAATGTGCGCGACCACCGCGACGATGCGACGCACGTTGTCGATCACCGGCTTCTCGATCGCCACCGCGTCGAGCTTCTCGCGCGGATACTGAAGAATGATCACCGGCAGGCCGGTTCCGAAGAGCGTGCAGCGCGCGCCTGACTCATTCGGCTCCCAGACCGGTCGAATCAGAATCAGCCCGCCGCTCACGAGGATGAAGAAGATCGCCGCCACCACGCTGGGGACCGTGATCTCCGAGGCCTTGGGCGTGGGGCCGTACGAGAGATCGCCCGCGCCAATGATCGAGGTCGCGTAGAGGGTGAAGCCGAGGACCACTGCGCCGATGCCGCCGAACAAGAGCTCGAAGCCAAATGGCACTTCGAAGGTGAGCAGGTCGTAGCGCTTCTTCGCTCCCGCCCCCGCTCGGAGCAGCAGCGCAACTCCAACCAACAACGCGACTTCCGCCAGGCCGAGCAACACCCAGCCGCCCATTCGCGGCTCGTACCACTTGCCCTTCGTGTGCGCCCACACCGGGATCAGCGCCGCCACCGCGAAGACGATCGCGCGTGCGAACGGCGCTTCCTGCGAAGGAAAATTCGGCGGCAGCTTGAAGGTCATTTCAGTCCTCCGTCGAGACGCGCTTCTTCTGCAGCACCGCGCTCGCGTGCAGCACGTCGGTGTAGGTGAGCTGCCCTTCCGCTCCCTGATTCAGCTCGGCGGCGTTGGCCTCATCGGTGTCGATGTGCATCTCGAGTTTGTATTTCGGGCTCACGCGCACCAGCACGTCACCGAACACCAGCGGCCGAGGACCACCCGCGATCGCCACTTCCACTTCGTCACCGTCGACGACCGAGTACGCCGCGGCGTCATCAGGGTGCATGTGGATGTGCCGCTTCGCGCAGATCAGACCTTCCTTCAGGTGCACGGTGCCCTTCGGTCCCTCGAGGGTGACGGGCGCGCTGCCCGCGGTCTTGCCTGAGTCACGAATCGGAGCGTCCACTCCGAGGAGGAACTCGTCGGTGCGGCTCACTTCCACCTGGCACGCGGGGCGGAGCGGACCGAGCAGGCGCACTCCGTTGATGCGATTGCGCGGACCGATGATGTTCACCTTCTCCTCGCACGCGTACTGACCGGGCTGCGAGATGTCCTTCATCTTGGTCGGCTTCGCGTCGGCGCCGAACAGCGTGGCGAACGTCGCCGCATCGAGGTGCAGATGCCGAGCGGAGATCGCCACCGGAATCGGCCGCGGATTGTTCACCGCCGTACGCTCACCCACGAGCGCCGCGGTCTGCTTCGCGATGGAGAGCTCTTCGTCCGTCTTCACCACCAACGCGGCGACGCGCGAGACCTCGGAAGACACCGTGCGCACCGGATGCTCGCGGCTCACCTTCGCATCGGAGTTCGCGTCTTCATCGAGCACCAAGCCGAGGAACTCGAGCCGCTGCAGAATGCGACGGCGCATCGCCACCGCGTTCTCTCCAATTCCTCCGGTGAGCACGACCGCGTCGAGACCTCCCATCGCCGCCGCGTACGCACCGATGTACTTGCGCACGCGATGAGCGAAGACGGCGACGGCGAGACGGCAGCGATCATCTCCGTCGCTCGCGCGCTGCTCGATGTCGCGCAGATCGTTGCCCACGCCTGAGAGGCCCGTGAGTCCCGACCTGGTGTTCAAGAGCGCATCGAGCGACTTCACGTCGAACTCGCCTGAGCGGAGCAGAGCGAGCACCACGCCTGCATCGAGATCACCCGAGCGCGTGCCCATCACCAGCCCCTCGAGCGGAGTGAGGCCCATGCTGGTCTCAGTCGAGTGACCGAGCTCCACCGCGCAGGCAGATCCTCCGTTTCCGAGATGCAGCGTCACCAGGCGCAGCTCGTTGAGCGGACGCTTCAGGTGCTTCGCCGCCAGCTGCGCGACGTACGCGTGCGAGGTGCCGTGAAAGCCGTAGCGACGAATGCCGTGCTTCTGCGCGACCTCTTGATCGATCGCGTAGGTCTTCGCGCGACGAGGCATGCGCGCGTGGAAGGCAGTGTCGAACACCGCGACCTGCGGCACATCAGGGAGCGCGGCGCGCAGCGCCCGAATGCCCGCGAGGTTGGCTGGATTGTGGAGCGGCGCGAGCGGCACGCACGCCTCCAATTGCTTCTCCACTTCGTCGTCGATCTTCACCGCGTCGACGAACTTCTCGCCGCCGTGCACCACGCGGTGACCGATGGCGGCGATCGAGAAGTGCTTCGTGTCGGCGACGAGCTGCGCGAGCGCATCGGCGTGGGTCATCCCCTGGCCGACGCGCTCGACCTGCCCCTTTTGCAAAACCGCGGAGGTGATCGTGTCGATCACCTGAAACTTGATGCTCGAGCTGCCCGAGTTGAGAACCAGGACGTTCATGCGTCCTGATTTATCTCGTTACTTGATGGCGATGGGCTCGGAGTACGAACCATCACCCGGCTGAGCAGGAACGAAGCCGCCCGTGAGCACCTTCTTGATCACGATGTGGTTCGGATCGCCCTTCAGCGTCACCGCGTAATACGTGAACGGGTGCTCGCTCTTGATCATCTTCTCCGCGCCCGCGTTCTTCGGCTTGCCCTGGTCGTACTTGAGATCATTCAGGCGCGAGAGCAGGTCGCTCAGGCCCACCGGCTTCGTGGGCGGAGGCTTCACGAGCTCGGGCGCATTCGCAGCGGCCTCGAACTGCCGCATGTCGGCCGCGGTGAACTTCTTCTCAGGGAGGAAGCGCGAGTCCTTCGGCAACGAGAGCGGCCCGTTGTACGTGGTGGGGTGCGTGAAGCCGCCCGCGTTCGTCTGCACGTAGTACTCGTTGGTCTTGGGGTTCACGAGCGCGTACTGGCCCGAGCCCGGAATGCTGCGGCCTTCCGGAGTGAGCTTCACGCGGATCAACGGATCACCGTTCGGCGCGACCATCTGACCGTTCTTGCCCGCGCGCGGAGAGTTCTCCTTGGTGAGCGGCGCTCCGAACTTCACGACCTTCAGCTGCTCGCGGATGTCGTCCTTCAGACCCTTCGCGACCTTCACGTTGTGAGCGTGACGACGGACTTCGTCGAGGCCCGGCTTGATCGGCGGGCAGCGGGGAATCGGCGGCTTGACGCTCTTCGGAGGAAGCTGCGTGGGGGTCTTGATCTGCTGAGCTGCGGGAGAGCCGGGGAGGACGCGCATGGTGGGAAGCTCCAGTTGAGAGTTGATCGGTTGTCGGAGCATGCGTGCTCCATGATTTGGGCCACGCACGTATCGGGTCTTTACAGTCGCGCGCGGGCGACACCTGTCTCCCTCTGCCCGTGGAAGCGGGTCGGGTGAGGGTAAGTCAGCTGCATGCGCCTCATCCCCTGGTGCCTGTTGCTCGCGGCCTGCGCTCCGCCGGATCTTCCGCCGCTGCAGTTGCCCGAGGGATGCCAGCCGCTGCTCGGCGGATCCGACTGCCTTCTCCCCTACCCGTCGGACTTCTTCCTGGTGGCGGACTCGACCAATCCGTCGGGCTCTCGCATCTCAGTGACCGGAGCTGCGCGACCGAGAACTGATCAGGGCGGCATCGCGGATCCAGGAACGTGGCGCGCGGTCGATGGAGCGTCGCGGTTGCC
>CBIHPJ010000477.1:0-7204 GCA_966211295.1 uncultured Myxococcales bacterium
CTGAGCCGCCTCCCACTGAGTGACCCATTCCTCCCTCTCCCTGCGAAGCGGGGAGAGGGTCGGGGTGAGGGGCGAGACCTCAAATCGCAAAACCTCTTCCACCTTGTGTGACGGATCGAACGTCGCCCCATCGTCACTGAACTGAAAGATCCGAGCGCCAGAAGAGTCGAGCCACGCTTGGGGCCCCTTCGCCGTGAGCCCGCCACCAAACCTCAGCACCACCTCCGGCTTCATCTCCGCCGCGAAGCGCGAATTCCGCAGCAACGCATCGACCACCGAGATCGCGCCCGGGAAACCAAAGCGCGCATTCGACGCCGCCTCCGCGATCACCGGGAAACCAATCCGCTGACCGATCTCGTGCACCCACGCACCGAACTCGTCATTTCGCTCGCGAGGACCGCAGACGATCAATCCGCGCCGAGCACCTTCAATCGCAGCCAGCACGCGCGAAAGATCCGAACTCACGCGAGCCGGCGCGAATCGAGTCACCGGAGGATCAACGACGACACTCTCCGTCGGAGCGAGCGGCTCACGGAACGGAACATTGAAGTGAATGGCCCCACGCCCATCGATCGCCACTCGCAAGAGCCGCGCAGTCACCGCCGCGAGATGCGTCAGCCCCGTCTCCTCCGGAGTGGACAGCGCCTCGGCGCCACGCAAGTACCGCCCGAACATCCCAACCTGGGGAATCGTCTGCGGCGCACCAAACCCGTGCAGCTCCCACGGACGATCTGCAGTGAGCACCACGAGCGGAGTCCCGCCCTGATCCGCCTCCATCACCGCCGGAAGAAAATGAGCGCCCGCGGTCCCCGACGTACAGACCACCGCAGCCGGAGCACCAGTCGCCTTCGACAAACCAAGCGCGAAGAACGCAGCGCTCCGTTCATCCATCACCGACCAGCACTTCACGTCGCTGCGATCAGCAAACGCGAGCGCGAGCGGAGTCGAGCGACTCCCAGGAGCGATCACCGCGTGACGAACCCCGCCACCCACGAGCGCACCGATCAACGTCGCGGCCCATCGCTGGTTCAGGTTCTCAGCCATGGTGCACCCCCAGCGCGGGCAACATCGCTTTCGACTTGCGCTCGGTCTCCAGCCATTCAGCTTCCGCCGTGCTGCCGCGCACGATCCCCGCGCCGACGAAGACCTGCGCGCGAGCACCCGAAATCAGCGCCGAGCGCAGCGCCACCGAGAGAGTGGTCCCCGCCGGCCCCATCGCTCCGACTGCGCCCGAGTACCAGCCACGGGAGAACCCTTCATGCTCGCGGAGCCACTCGACCGCTCCTGCGCGAGGCCGTCCCGCCACCGCCGGAGTGGGATGCAACGCACGCGCGACGTCACGCGCTCGCACGCCAGGCCGGAGCCGCGCATCGATCGGCGTGTAGAGATGCTCGACGTTGGCGAGCACCTTGACCGTCGGAGTGACCGGCGCGTTCAGCTCCGTGACGTGAGGTCGGAGCGACTCGCGAATGCCCTCGACGACCGCGCGGTGTTCGCGCAGGTCCTTGTCACTCTGAAGCAGCGAGAAGCCCTCGCCGCGTGCCGACGTGCCAGCCAGCGCATCGGTGGAGAACGAATCACCAAAGGCCTCGCACAGCGTCTCCGGAGAGGCACCCACGAAGGCACGACCATCACGACCTCGCACCAGGAAGCACCAGCACGTGGGGTGACGAGCCTCGAGCGCCTTCAACACGGCGCGCTCGGAGAAGGGCCGATCGCTCTCCACCTCGATCACTCTCGCGAGGACCAGCTTGTCGAAGGTCCCTTCGCGAATCGCGGACAGGGCGCGATCCACTCTCGTGTTCCATGCCTGGCGATCGGTGGGCAGCACGCTCACGACGGTAGCGTCGGTGACTGGCTCTACTTCCTCGACGCGATCCAGACGTCGCCGCAGCGCTTCAGCGGTCGTTCCTGCAGGTCCAAAGGCCGCGAGCCAGCTCTGCTTGCCGTCCCACCAGGCCAGCACCTCGGGGAGGATCCATCGCTCTGCGTCGAAGCCGTCCCAGGGACGAGCAGGATCGAAGGCCCAACCTCCGAACCATGGTCCGGGAGGAACCGCGGTTGGTACACCCTCAACCGGACCCTCTCCCGAAGGGAGAGGGAGCCAGGTGACGTCCCCGTACCCCTCTCCTGCAACGCCCAGCCCTGTGACATGAAGGCCCCGTGATGGGTTCGACCAGAAGACCGACAACGGCTCAGGCCCAATTCGAAGGAGCGCACCCAGCGACGCCTGGCGCGCAAGCCCCACGAATTGCTTTCTGGCGTGCTCGGTATTCACGGCGCAGTTGTCTTCTAAGGCATCCCCGCTATAGATGCATCACCAAGTTCAAAACAGCTTGAACTGGTTGAACAGGAGCGACCATGGCGGCGCATGAGGCCACGAAGGTGCTGAGAGGAACGGGCGAGCCGACCCTGCGGGTGGCGCTCGGTTCGGGCGTCACGCTCGGTGACGGCAGCTTCACCGTGATCGCCGGACCGTGCGCGCTGGAGAACGCCGAGCAGGTCGAGCGCGCCGCGAACGCGGTGAAGTCCGCTGGGGCGCACGCGCTCCGCGGAGGCGCCTTCAAGCCCCGCACCTCGCCCTACTCTTTCCAGGGCCTGGGCGAAGTCGGCCTCAAGCTCATCGCCGAGCAGGGCAAGAAGCACCGCATGCCCGTGATCTCCGAGGTGATGGACACCAGCCAGGTCGCGCTGATGGTCGATTACGTCGACGTGCTGCAGATCGGCGCGCGCAACATGCAGAACTTCTCGCTGCTCCGCGAAGTGGCGAAGGCCGGGCGCCCGGTGGTGCTCAAGCGCGGCTTCGGCGCGACCCTCGAGGAGTGGCTGCACGCGGCCGAGTACCTCCTCGACGGCGGCAACGATCAGGTCATCCTCTGCGAGCGCGGCATTCGCAGCTTCGACACCACGCTGCGCAACACGCTCGATCTCGCCGGCATGGCGTGGATCAAAGAGCGCTCGAAGTTGCCGGTGATCGTCGATCCCTCCCATTCCACCGGGGTGCGCTCGCTGGTGATCCCCATGGCGCTCGCCGCCGCGGCAGCGGGAGCCGATGGACTGATGGTCGAGGTGCACCCCACTCCCGAGACCGCGCTGTGTGACGGACCGCAGGCGCTCACGCCCGCGATGTTCTCGCAGCTGATGCAGACGCTGCCCGGTTTGCTGCAGGCCACTGGCCGCAAGCTCTCGCACCCCGAAGCGCTGGCCGCGGTGGGCGGATGAGCGAACAAGTCCACCAGATGTTCTCGGAGATCGCGCCGCGCTACGACGCGACCAACGACGTGCTCTCCATGGGCGTGCACCGGCTCTGGCGCCGCGTGGCCGTGCGGAAGTCCGAGGCGAAGCCCGGAGACTCCGTGCTCGACTGCGCCACCGGCACCGGCGATCTCGCGCTCGCGTTCAAGCGCGCGGTCGGAGCGGGCGAAGTGATCGGCACTGACTTCAACGCACAGATGCTGAGCTTCGCCCCGAAGAAGGCGGCGGACGCGGGCCTCGATGTGAAGTTCGAGGTCGCCGACGCGATGAAGCTGCCTTACGCCGATGCGCGTTTCACGGTGGCGTCGATCTCGTTCGGCATTCGCAACGTCGACGATCCGAAGGCCTGCGTGGCCGAGCTCGCGCGCGTGGTGAAGCCGGGCGGCCGCGTGGTGGTGCTGGAGTTCGGCCAGCCCAGCGGCTTGTTCGGAGCGTTCTTCCGGTTCTACGCGAAGCACGTGATGCCGCTGATCGGCCAGCTCCTCACCGGAAGCCGCGCCGCGTACGAGTACCTCCCGCGCACCATGGCCGCGTTCCCCGCGGGCGATCGCTTTACGTCGATGATGAGCGAGACCGGGAAGTACGCGAAGGCCGAGAAGCACCCGCTGCTCTGGGGACTCGCGTACGTCTACGTCGGCACCGTGAAGTGATCTGAGATCTGGTTCCCTCTCCCTTCGGGAGAGGGTCAGGGTGAGGGTGTGATCACGTGCAAACGTGACCGATCACTTCGCGGGCACGAGAACGCGCCAGGCGGGGATTCTTCGGTCTCTTCTTCAAGATTGGCGCCCTCACCCCAAACCTTTCCCGAGGGGAGAGGGAGTCACGGAGCTAACGCGCGCTTGGCGACGTCGTACCTGAAGCCGGCGCGCATCAGCACCGCGAGATCCTTCTGCTTCCGCGCGGGATCGATTCCGAGACGTTTCTTCTTCACGAGCGCAGTGGCGGCCTCCAGTGGATCGGGCGTGTTCTGCGCGCGAATCGGGAAGGGGATCACGTTGGTCGTTGGCTCCGGGAACGCCCCCTCTGCGACAACCTCTGCTGCGCTCTGCAGCGCACGCTTCGCCAGCTCGTGGCTGAAGCCCGCTCGCATGAGCACCGCGAAGTCCTTCCGCTTTCGTTCGGGATCGGCGCCGAGCCGCTTCTTCTTCACCAGCGTGCAGGCCGCTTCCAGCTCTTGCTCCGGAGTGCTGACCGCCGATTTCGCCGCCAGCTCAGGCTCGATGCCCTTCTCTCTCAACTTCAACTGAATGACGCGACTGCTCTTCCCCTGGCGATGCAGTGACGCCGCCTTCGCCGTCGCCATGCGCGCATCGTCGACATAGCCGTCTCGCACCATCCGCGTGACCACCGCGTCGATCAGCACCTTCGCCTCCCCCAGCTCGCCGCCCTTCTCGCGAAGCTGGCGCTTCACCTTCCGCTCGAGGAACTGCACCAGCCCCTTCCGGGTCGCCGAGTACCGGCGCAGGTAGAACAGCGCGACGTTGGAGAGCGATTGCTCCGAGAGCTTCCTCACGAGGCCTCTTTACACCGGGCCACTGACATTCTGTTTCCGACTGAAGCGCCGCTGAATCCACCGCGTGCTGAGGCTCAAGGTGAAGATGCCGATCGCCGCGGTGATCACCCGGAGCGCTGCCTTTTCCTTCGCGCCCTCCATTCCGTCGGCCAGACCAGCCGCCAGCTGCGTGTAGATGATCGAGTTGGGAATCAGCCCGATCGCGTTGCCGATCATCCAGTCGCGCCACTTCATCGGCGACGCTCCGCCCGACAGGTTCACCAGGATGAACGGAAACGGGAGCTGCCGAATCATGATCGTCGTCAGCGTCCCGCCCTGCTCCAGCTCACGAATGAGCCAGGTCGCCCCGCGCTTGCTCAGCCACGCCTTGAGTGCGTCACCAGCGACCCAGCGGCCGACCAGGAAATGAACGTTCGCCCAGACATTCGCGGCCGCCCAGACGATCACCCAACCGGGCCAAAGGCCCCAGGTCACCCCGGAGGCGAGCATCATCGCCACCGCGGGGGTGAAGAGCGTCGTCGTCACTCCGAAGAGCAGGAAATAGAGGGGGATGGCGGCCGCCGAGTTCCCGTACTCGCGCAGCAGCGCGATCAGGGTCTGCGCCTCGAAATGAGAGCCCAGCGAGGTTCGGCCGATCACCGCGCCGGCGATGATGAGACTGATGAGCAGCAGAAGCTTCAGGCGCGACGACACGAGCGCGGCTTCTACTCTTTTTCGTTGAAACTACCGGAGCCGCGTGAAAACTCTGCGACATGGCTAAGGAATCGCTCAGCGTCACCGACAACCGCACCGGCAAACAGTACGAGATGCCGATCGAGAATGGCTGCATCAAGGCCATCGACTTCCGCAAGATCAAGGTCGACGACAAGGACTTCGGTCTCATGTCGTACGACCCTGCGTTCCTGAACACCGCCAACTGCAAGTCGGCCATCACCTTCATCGACGGCGACGTCGGCATCCTCGAGTACCGCGGGTTCCCGATCGATCAGCTCGCCGAGAAGTCGACGCACCTCGAGGTCAGCTACCTCCTGATGAACGGCGAGCTCCCCAGCAAGGATCAGCTCGAAGAGTTCACCACCAAGATCACGCACCACACGTACGTGCACGAGAACATCAAGTCCTTCATGGACGGGTTCCGCTACGACGCGCACCCGATGTCGATGCTCGCGTCGACCGTCGCCGCGCTCTCCAGCTTCTACCCCGAAGCGAAGAACGTGAAGAACCGCGAGGTTCGCCGCGCGCAGATGATGCGGCTCATCGCGAAGATGCCCACGCTGGCGGCGTTCTCGTACCGCCACTCGCAGGGCCTGCCGTACGTCTACCCAAACAACGATCTCGGCTACACCGAGAACTTCCTCACGATGGTGAAGAGCATCGGCAAGCCGAACTGGCGCCCGCACCCGGCGCTGGTGAAGGCGCTCGACCTGCTCTTCATCCTCCACGCTGATCACGAGCAGAACTGCTCGACCACCGCGACCCGCGTCGTGGGCAGCTCGGAAGTGGATCCGTACTCGGCCGTCGCGGCCGGCATCACCGCGCTCTACGGCCCGCTCCACGGCGGCGCCAACGAGGCCGTGCTCCGCATGCTCCGTGAGATCGGCGACGTGAAGAACGTCCCCGAGTTCATCACCCGCGTGAAGGGCGGCGACGGCACCAAGCTCATGGGCTTCGGTCACCGCGTGTACAAGAACTACGATCCGCGCGCGAAGGTCATCAAGAAGGCCTGCGACGAGGTGTTCGCGGTGACGGGCAAGAACCCGCTCCTCGAGATCGCCGTCGAGCTCGAGCGCATCGCGCTGCAGGACGAGTACTTCGTGAAGCGCAAGCTGTACCCGAACGTCGACTTCTACTCGGGCCTCATTTACGAGGCGATGGGCTTCCCGGCCGACTTCTTCACCAACCTGTTCGCGATTCCGCGCACCGTGGGTTGGGTGTGCCAGTGGGAAGAGATGATCACCGACGACGAGCAGAAGATCGCGCGTCCCCGCCAGGTGTTCACCGGCAAGCGCAAGCGCGACTACGTCGGCATCGAGAAGCGCTGACCACTCAGCGCTCCGTCAGAGCGGCCACTCTCCTTCGCTGGAGGGTGGCCGTTTTGCTTTCACGCCCCGTACAGCCGCTCGATCTCCGCGGCGTACTTCTTGGCGACGATCTTCCGCCGCACCTTGAGCGTCGAGGTGAGCTCGCCACCTTCGATGGTGAAGTCGTGGGGCAGCACCTCGAAGCGCTTGATGGTCTCGAACTTCGCCACCCGGGAGTTCACCTCGCGCTCAATCGCGTCCTTCAAGTAGGTCTTGAAGGAGTCATTGGCCACCAGCGCCTGCGGATCGGCGGGGAAGCCCTTCTTCTTGGCTAAGTCCCCCACCCGCTCGGGATCGAGCGCCAGCAGCGCCACCAGGTAGTTCTTCCCCTCGCCCACCACCATCGCGTTGCCGA